>DATAXU010000248.1:0-51032 GCA_036272955.1 Verrucomicrobiia bacterium | reverse complement strand
TATGGATTCTGTTGGCTGCCGTCGGCCTCAATCGCACGAGTCAGGGGGCTGGGCTTGATTGGCCGGAGGGGCGGTTGTTGCCGGCTTTTTCCGCCCCTGTTCCGGTGCTGGATTGCATCGACGCGGGGTCGTCGAGCAATGCGTGGGTTGATTTGTTCGCGTCGCTGGAAGGAATCGTAAACCGGGACAAGCCACGCATCGCCTGCCTCGATCATCGCCAGGCGGAGGGACGGGTGACCTGGTTGAAACTCCATAAGCTTCGGTTCCGTGTCATTGACGGCCGGCAAGCTATTCTTAAATATCGGACGAATGTGACGGGGCTTGTCGTCACCGATCCGGAGCAGCCGCATACCCTGAATTTGGCGACGACGATCGCGGGGGTACGCAATGAACTTATTTGCGATCCGTCGCTGCTGCCTGTCCTGACTAATTCACCCTATAATCTACGGGTTCTTGATGATTTGCGGGGGCGCTTTGCGGATAAATATGAAGTCTATGCCTATCTCTATACAAATTACTGGCCGCTTTGCACCCATCGCATTTTTGCGGGCATGAGTCCAAGGATGCACGGGCACTTGCGCGATTATCTTGTGGCGGTCAAATCGGCGAGCGTCTGGCTTGGCCCCGGAAATGACAAGGATGCGGAATTGCTCCGTATGTTTGTTGAGAAGATGAAGCCGCTTGCGGGCGTTTATATGGGATGGTGGCCGGGGGAAGGCGATGGGCTGAAGTGGATCGCCCAGTACGGGATTCCCGTGCTGGCGAGCGATTTTTTTTGCAACGCATCCGTCTTTAGCGGCGTGCGGCATCCGATTTCCGTCCCGAAAATTCCGCCGCCACCCCGGCTGCGCAATAAAGTGTATGTCGCGCTGATTCTCAGCGACGGCGATAACATACAATATATGCAGCATGCGATGAAGCTGGCCTGGGAAAGTCCCGTGCGCGGCACCATTCCCATCGGCTGGACGTCCTCGCCGCTGGCGGTCGATATGGACCCGATGATGCTCGATTATTTTTGGAGGACGGCCACCAAAAACGATTGCCTTATCTCCGGCCCGTCCGGCGCGGGCTACGCGCATATCAATGATTGGAGTCCCGCCAACCTCGCGGCCTTTACCAAGGTTTCCGCTTCCTACCTGCAACGGGCGGGGCTTCGCGTCATTACGATTTGGGATCGGGTGAACCCTGCTGTTGCAAGCTCGTTCGCCACGAATTGCCCGAATCTCCTGGGGTTGACCGATCAAAGCGGGAATTACTCTGATGTGAACCTGGGGCTGCGCACGATCCGTTTGACGCCGACTTATACTTCCACTGTCGCCCAGATGATCGCGGGGATTACCAATGCCGCCTCAAGTTGGAACGGGAGCGCGCCGTGCTTTATCGCCGCGCAATCGGATATCTGGCATTTGGGGCCGACTGGACTTGCCAAGGTCGCCCGCGCTTTGGACCATAAAAAATATGTGCTGGTGCGGCCGGATCAGTTGTTTATGCTGGCCAATTCGCAGGGGCGTTAAAGATTCGTTGCCCTCATTTGAGGCTATTGACTGGGAGGTTTTGTGGCGGCATCCTAGTAACCATCACAGAAATGCCGATATATTTTCGAAAACGAATAAATTCCAGGGCGGGCGCGTCTGATCTTGGGCGCAGTTATCTATTCATGTACCGGTTTGGAGTATTATTTTTCGCCGTTTTCTGTTCGGCAATGGCTTTCGCCTCGCCCAATGGCAAGGTCGATTTTGTCCATGACATCCAGCCTATGGTCGCCGCTAAATGCCTCAGTTGCCATGGCACCCGCAAACAGGAGGGGCATCTGCGCTGGGACAATAAGGAGAGCGCGCTGACCGGCGGCGAACATGGGCCGAATATCATCCCCGGGAATAGCGCCAAAAGCAGGGTCATCCAATTGGTCACGAGCACGAATGATGATGACATCATGCCGCAAAAGGGCGATCCGCTCACCGATGTCCAGGTTGCGATGCTTCGGACGTGGATCGATCAGGGGGCCAATTGGCCGGCAAGCGCTTCAGTCAAAATTATTAACCCGCGCGACCATTGGGCTTTCAAGGCGCCGGTGCGTCCGCCGCTGCCAATCGTTAAAAATAAGAAATGGGCGCGCAATCCGATTGATGTCTTTGTGCTGGCACGGCTGGAGGAGGAAAAACTTTCGCCGGCGCCGGAGGCCGACCGTCCTACGCTGTTGCGCCGGTTGAGTCTGGATTTGACGGGGCTGCCGCCGACGATTCAGGAAATCCAGGATTTTGTCGCGGACCGGAGGCCGGACGCGTACGAGAGAGAAATGGAACGGTTGCTGGCGTCACCGCATTACGGGGAATGCTGGGCGCGGCATTGGTTGGACGTGGCGCATTACGCGGATTCCAACGGCTACGAAAAGGACCTGACGCGCTCGATCTGGCCGTATCGGGATTGGGTGATTAACGCCTACAACGAAAACATGCCGTTCGATCAATTTGCAATCGACCAATTGGCCGGGGATATGTTGCCGAATTCAACCATGGAGCAAAAGGTGGCGACGGGGTTTCTCCGCAATTCGATGCTGAACGAGGAAGGCGGGATCGACCCGGAGCAATTCCGAATCCAGGGGATCATCGAACGGATGGATGTTTTGGGGAAATCGTTCCTCGGTTTGACAGTCAATTGCTGCCAATGCCACAACCACAAATACGACCCGATTTCGCAGAAGGAATATTATCAATTATTCGCATTCCTCAATAATGACGACGAGCCGGCAATGGAAGTTCCCGACAAGGCAACGCAGGAAAAGCGCGACGGCATCCGGCACAATATCGCCGGAATGGAGGATGATTTGCTGACGAAAACGCCGGGGCTTGTCGCGAAAATGGTGGCGTGGGAAAAGCGGATGGCAGGGGGACAGCGCGATTGGACCATTTTGGATCCTTCGGCATTTTATGGGTCGGTCGGCACGAAGTTCAACAAGCTGGAGGATGATTCGTTGCTGGCGACAGGCTCCAATCCGCCGTTTTCCGAATACAGTGTTACTTGCAAGACCCGGCTCAAAGACATCACTGCGTTTCGCCTTGAGGCGTTGCCGGACCCCAACCTGCCCTACAACGGCCCAGGGCGCGCCGACAATGGAAATTTCGTCCTCTCTGAATTCTCGGTTCAGGTCGGAACCAATAAAGTGACGCTGACCAACGCGACGGCTGATTTTTCCCAAGCCGGGTTTCCCATCGCGGCCGCAATTGACGGAGTGACCACGAACAAGACCGGGTGGGGCGCGGAGGATTTGCCGGGGCGGCGTAATCACTATCGCCAGGCCGTTTTTGAAACGGTGGGGCCTGTTGGCGACGGCAGCGAAGTCACCTTGAAGTTCACGCTCAACCAATCCTATGGCCAGGAACATACGATTGGCCGCTTCCGCATTTCCGCATGCACCGGGCCGCGTCCAGTCGAGGCAGATCCGCTCTCGCCGCATGCCCGGCAGATTCTTTCGATCGCGCGCACGGACCGGACTCCTGCGCAAGAGCGCGAATTGTTCGACTTTTACCGGGTGTCCGATCCTCAATTGGCGGAGGACAATAAAAAAATCGACGCCGAACAAGAGCAATGGCCGAGCGCTCCGACCAGCCTCGTTTTGGCGGCGCGACCGGAGCCGCGTGAGACGCATATTTTCATCCGCGGCGACTGGCAAAAGCCGGGAGAGTTGGTGACACCGGGCGTTCCTTCGATCCTGCAGCCACTGCCGAAGGGCCAGCCGCTGAATCGGTTGACGCTGGCGAACTGGCTTGTCGATAAACGCAATCCCACCCTCGCGCGGGTCATTGTCAATCGCATCTGGCAGGAATATTTTGGGCGCGGCATTGTTGTGACTTCGGAGGATTTTGGCACGCAGGGAGATCTCCCGACACATCCGAAATTACTCGATTGGCTGGCGGTGGAATTCATGGATCACGGATGGGATGTCAAACATATTCAACGGCTCATTGCCGATTCCGCGACCTACCGGCAATCCTCCGTCATCACGCCGGAGATGTGGGAGCGCGACCAATACAACGCGACCCTCGCGCGCGGTCCGCGCGTGCGCGTCGATGCTGAAATTATACGTGACATCGCCTTGAGCGCGGGCGGATTGCTGGACCTAGAAGTCGGCGGCCCCAGCGTTTACCCGCCGATTCCTGACGGCGTGATGACCCTCGGTTACGGCGCGCCGATGCCGTGGAAGACCTCGGCCAAGGACCGCTACCGGCGCGGGATGTACACTTTCGCGAAACGCTCGGTGCCGTATCCGTCATTGCAGGTGTTTGACGCGCCCACGGGGGAATCGCCCTGCACGCGGCGCATCCGCTCGAACACTCCGTTGCAGGCGTTGACCACGCTGAACGACCCGGTGTTTGTGGAGGCGGCGCAGGCGATGGCCATGCGGGTGTGGAAGCACGGTGGAAACGACGACCGGTCGCGCATCGATTACGCGTTCGAGCTTTGCACGGGCCGCCAGCCGGGACCACGGGAAGTGGCGACCATTTCCTCGCTGCTGAATGAGGAGAGCGATTTCTTTGAAAACAGCACAGCCCGCGCGGTGACAGTCGCCTCGCGCAATCCAAAAAATCCGCCGGAGGACGTCAACCTGCATAAGGTTGCAGCCTGGACGATGGTTTCGCGTGTGCTGCTCAATATGGACGAAACAATAACAAAGGAGTGATTCATGAACCTTGACGCTTTGCTGATGAATGAAAGCAAAAAATTCCTGACGCGCCGCTATTTCTTCAAGCAATGCGGCGTGGGCCTCGGGGCGCTCGCGCTGGCGTCGCTGCTGCGCGGCACCGAAGCGCAAGGGGCGCCCGCCGTGAACAGCATGGACCCGCTCGCGCCGCGCCTGCCGCAATTCGCGCCAAAGGCCAAGCGCGTCATTTATCTTTTTCAAGCCGGCGGTCCAAGCCAGTTGGACATGTTTAACTACAGGCCGGCGCTGGAAAAATATGACGGCCACCCGATTCCACCGGAAATCGTCAAGAACCAGCGCTACGCTTTTATCAAACCGGACGCGGCGCTGTTCGCGTCGCAATTCAAATTCGCCAGACATGGCAAATGCGGCACGATGCTTTCGGAGGTCCAGCCGCATCTCGCCGAGGTGGTCGATGATATTGCGGTCATCAATTCGATGACGACAGTGGCTTTCAATCACGCGCCCGGCCAGATTTTCATGAACACAGGCGCGACGCAGTTTGGCCGGCCGAGCATGGGCGCGTGGGTGACTTACGGATTGGGGAGCGTGGCGCGGGACCTGCCGGGGTTTGTGGTGCTGAGTTCCGCCGGCGGGACCAGCGGCGGCGCGGGCAATTGGGGCGCGGGATTTTTGCCGACGGTGTATCAAGGAGTCCCATTCCGCCGCAGCGGGGACCCGATTCTATATTTGGCTAATCCACCGGGGATCACCGCGAAGATGCAGCGCCGGTCGCTCGACGCCCTCAAGGAATTGAACCAGGAGCGGCTCGACGTGGTCGGTGATCCGGAAATTGCGACGCGCATCAATTCCTTCGAGATGGCGTACCGGATGCAAACCAGCGCGCCGGATTTGATGGACATTGCGCACGAATCCAAAGAGACGCTGGAGATGTATGGAGCGGAGCCTGGCAAAAGTTCGTTCGCGAACAATTGTCTTCTGGCGCGCCGGCTCGTCGAGCGCGGGGTGCGGTTCGTGCAACTCTTTCACGAGGCGTGGGACCATCACAGCGATGTCACTGGCGGTGTGCGCAAAGAGTGCGGGCTGACGGACAAGCCGTGCGCGGCGCTGATAAAGGATTTAAAGCAACGCGGGTTGCTCGAGGACACATTGGTGATTTGGGGCGGCGAATTTGGCCGCACGCCAATGGTGGAGACGAACAAGGAGGCGGGCCGCAGCATGGGCCGCGACCACCATCCGCAAGCATTCACGATGTGGCTGGCCGGCGGCGGAATCAAACCGGGCCTGACCCTCGGCAAGACGGACGATTTTGGTTTCAACATCGTCGAGGACCCGGTGCCCGTGCATGACCTGCACGCCACCATTCTCCAGTTGCTGGGCTTTGACCACACCAAGCTGACGTATCATTTCCAGGGGCGCGATTTTCGTTTGACAGACGTCGAAGGGGAAGTCGTGAAGAAACTGCTGGCGTAAGCGGACGGTCAGCGGAACGCGCGCCGCAGAACGCGCAGGAAATTTTCGTGCGAGAAATTGCGGGCGTCGTCCTCGCTGCCACCGCGTTCGCGTATCAATTCCGGCAAGCTGCGCACATTGGCGATTGTTTCCAGGTCGCACGGCGTCTGCTCCCGGCCGAATCCTCCGTCGAGATCGGAACCTAGCCCCATGTGGCGAGAATTGCCGGCCAACTGGCAAATGTGGTCGATGTGTTCGACCGCGCGTTCCAAACGCAAACGGGATGATTCCGGCGTCGTTTGTTCGCGCACCCAATCGGGAACGAGCATCCAACCATCCAACGCAATCCCGATGACGGCGTCGCGCTCGATCAACGCGCGAATCTGGTCGTCAGCAAGCTGGCGTTGATGCGGCGTCAACGCGCGGCAATTATGATGGCTCGCCCAGATTGGGCCGGAGTAAAGTTTGAGGGCTTCCCAAAAACATTCATCGGTGAGATGGGTGACGTCGAGAATCATGCCGAGACGCTCCATCTCCGCGAGCAATTCGCGACCGCGCGCGGTAAAACCGCCGGTGGAATTGGTCCCCGGCGCGTAGATACCGGCGCCGTAATGTGCCGGGCCAACCGCGCGCAATCCTTGCGTGTGGGCCCGCTCCAGATGCTTCAATGTGACGAGTGAATCGGCCCCTTCCAGGCTCAAAACGCAGCCGATGGGAACCGATAGCCCGGCATGCAAATTCCCGATGTGCCGTTCCAGGTCCGCGCCGGAGGAGATGAGTTTTATTTCGCCCGCTTCCTCCATTTGCCGATACCAGGCCAGTTGCGCCTGGGTCATTGCCCAAGCCTGGGCCGGCGATTGCCAGGTGTTCAGCGGGCTGAAATCGGCGCCGAGGTTGACCTTCGCAATTTGCGTGACCACCGCCATGCCAATTCCACCCCGGCGCATTTCCGGCAGGCAAACTGTGCCGTTGCCGCGTCCCGCTTTGTCGTTGAGCCCGGATTCGGCCACGCGAATTTCCGCGATCGGGCGCGTCAGGTCCCGGTTCCATTCCAGGGCGTTCAATGCGAGATCGAGATGGGCGTCAAATAGAAAAGGGCCTGTCATATCAACGCGCTCGCGATCAGCGCCAAAATGAGACCGACCACGCCAATAATCGTTTCGCAAATGGACCAGGTTTTGAACGTCTCCGGCACTGTCAGGTTCAGGCAGTCCTTGACGATCCAGAAGCCGCCGTCGTTGAGGTGCGAAAGGAACAGCGAGCCGCAGCCGATGGCGACGACAACCAGTTCAACGGGCGTGCCGGGGTGCCGCGCGATGACCGGAACCAAAAGGGCCGACGCGGTGGTGATCGAAACGGTGGCGGAACCGGTCGCCACCCGGATAAAAGCCGACACAAGCCAGCCGTAAAGTAACGGCGAAAGATGCGCCGCAGCGGCCACACCTCCGAGAGCGTCGGCCACGCCGCTGGTTTGAAGCACGCGCGCAAAACCGCCACCGCCGCCGACAATCATAATCATCATGCCGACCCCGGCCACGGAGTCTTCCCCGAATTTCAACAACTGCTTCGGGCTAAACCCGCAACAGGTGCCCAGCGACCAGTGCGCAAAAAGGACGGCGATCAGCAGGGCCACCGTCGGATTGCCGATGAAATCCGCTGTCGTGCGCAGATTCCCCGGGGCGGCGATCAGATCGGCGAGCGTCGCCAAAAGCATCAAGCCGACCGGTAGAAGCATGGAAAAAATCGTTACGCCAAAGCGAGGCCATCGAGCCCCCGGATGAAGCGGCGGCGGCGCCGCATGTGAGGCCGTGATCCCAAGGCGCTTGCTGGCGATTCGCGCAAAAACGGGGCCGGCCACGGCCGCGGTGGGAATGCCGAGCAGAAATCCCCAAAGCATGACTTTGCCCGTGTTCGCATGAAGGGCATTGATCGCCATCACCGGTCCCGGGTGCGGCGGCATGACGCCGTGCATCACCGAAAGAAAGGAAAGGAGCGGCAACGCCAGATGAAGGAATGGCCGTTTGGTTTCACGCGTCAATGTGTGAAGGATCGGCGTCAGAATGATCAAGCCGACGGCGAACCACGTCGTCAAACCCACCACCAATGAGATCGCCACGATGCACCAGCCGATGCGCCGCGGCCCAAAAAAAATCGCGAACTGTTTGGCAAGGACTTCCGCGCCGCGGGATTCGGCAAGCAGTTTCCCCAGCATCGTTCCCAAACAAATGACAGCGGCGGTGCCGCCGAGTGTTGCGCCGAGGCCGTCTTGAAACGCGCGCGCGACGTCAAGCATCGGCTTTCCCGCGCCGCCACCGACGATGAGCGCCGCGATCATCAGCGCCAAGAACGCGTTCAACCGCGCCCACGTGACCAGCCCCACCAGCACGCAGATCCCCGCCAGGGCCAGGGCGATGAGCGACCAGTCGGACGCCATCATACCGTCAGTTTCCGGGCGCGCGCTTCAATGCGGCAGGAACCCGTGATCTTACCCTGGCAAATGAGAACAGCCTCGGAATGCAGGGCCAGCGTCGGGCAAATATGCCACGGCACGCCGAGCAATTCATCGCCAACGCGGAACCGCGACGCCGCCGGAGTTTCGACCACCAGGTGCTCTTCGCTGTGTGTCGGAAATACAGCCTCGGGCAAATCGGGAAAGACCACTCGCGGGTGCGGCATTTCCGCGCTGACCGCCTTGTGCCCGAGATCGAGGCAAAGCAAATTGCCGCCCGGTTTGCTGACGACTCGCGTCAATAGCACGGCGGCATTTTGAAAATTGAGGTCGGGCAGTTTGGTTGCGTACGAGGCGTCCCAAAGCGTCGTCGTTCCAGGGCTGCATTCGACATCCTGGCGCGCGGCGTGCATCGGAAAAGTCGGACTGCCCCCGGCAACAACTCGCGGGACAGGCAAGCCGGTCGCCAGCAATTGATCGCGCAGCTCGCGCACGGTTTCCCATGCCTTCGCGCACTCGGCGGCGCGGAGAACAGGGTCGGTTTGGCTCAAGTGCCCGTCGTAGGCGTGCAATCCGCCCGGAACAAGTGGAGGCGACGCGGCCATCTGACGGTAAAGTTCCAACGCCGCCGGCCCGGGCGGGATTCCCGTGCGATGCTGGCCCACGTCGAGGTCCAGCAAAATTTCAAGTGGCTCGCCAGCCGCCGCCATCGCGCGGAGGACCGAGGCGTCATCTACAATGGTCGAAAATTTTGTGCGCGGATACTTTTCCTGAAGCGCGAGCAGGCGGCGCAGGTTCGGCCCGACAGGCTGGAATGCAACGAGGACATCCGGCGCCCCGGCTTGCGCGCACATCTCGGCTTCGGCAATGGTGGCGCATTTGAAACGGGTGATGCCAACGGCTAGCTGGCCCTGAACAATCCAGCCGAGCTTATGAGTTTTGACATGCGGTCGAAGGCGGGCGGGATCCCCGGCGATTCTCAGCATTTCATCGAGGTTTCGCGAAATCGCCTCCAGGCCCAACAATAAAGCTGGAGACGGGAGATCCGACAAATCGACACCCCTGGCCCATCCGATATCCAGCGTCATTGCGGCGATATTACGGGGCGCCGCGAGCGGATTCAAGCAACGAGTCAGCGACTCACTGCTGCAAGCGGAAATAGAGATTTCCCGTTGGCGGCGTAATCGTGATGCTGTTTGAACCGCCGGAGGTGGTGACAGTATTGCCGTTCAACGTCCACGCATTGGTGTTGGCCAGATTGCTGGTCTGCTGCAAGTTGTAGGTCCCAGTGTCCGCCCAGGAAATGATGACGCTGTTGCCGGAATGGGTGATGGTCAAGTTGGGCAGCCCCGCAGTTTGGATCGCGGCGATGATGCTCCAGAAGCCGCCGGTGAGGGAATAGGGGCTCCCGGTCATCGCGCCGCTGGCATCCGGCTGGCCGATGGTGCCGCTCAGTGTATAAGAGCCGTTGCTGCTGGTGCCGCCGCCGCCCGCGATTTTATACCAGTTAATGGAATAGCTTTGCGCGCTCGACGAGAGCGCCAGACCGAGGACTGCCGCCAGTCCGATAAAGATTGCCTGAAGTTTTTTTGTGTTCATTGTTGACCTCCGGTTTTTTGTGTGAGGAGTTGTTCGAGTTTGTCGAGGCGTTGCTTGAGCTGGTCCACCTCGGCGGCTTTCGCCTTAAGTTGCTCAATCTCCGCGTTTTTTTGGTTTAGTTTTTCGTTTAATCCCTGAATTGCCGCAAGAGCCACGCCGGTTTCATCCACGACGGAAATGTGGGCGCCATCGCCACCGTTCAACCCGAATGCGGCCTCGAAATCCTGGGCCACAGGGCCGATATGTTTGTCGCTTGCCTTATCGGTTTTGTAATTCCATTGCGTCACGGGCAACGCGACCACTTTGGCCAAAACTGTCTGATGGTCCACCACAGTGAAATTCTCCTTCGCATTGCGGTCGCTCGTCAAGTTAAAAGCTTTGGCGTAAATGGAGCCGTCGTTGGTGATTTGCACCACAAAACTGTCGGCGTTGCCAAAGGAGGCGATAAGGCCGTTGTTCGAACCGGGTACGACGTTGGCCGAAACACACAAGGCGCCATATCCGTTTGTGCCGCCGGAGTTTAGGACCCGCAATGCCGGGCCATTGCCGGTAGTGACAGCATTGTTCTCGAAAAATCCGACGGGACTGCCAAAGCCCCCAAGAGCGCTTCCCTGGACATTCAGCGCCGCGACGCTGCCGACAGTGAGGTTCTGCGCCGGATTGGTCACGTTGATGCCGACGCCGCCCTGCGCGCGAATGAGAAATTGATTCGCGCCACTGGACTCGAACGGCGCGCTTTGAGAGTCGGCCCAGACAAACGTCCCCGTATGCACGGCCTGCGCCTGCTGTCCCGCGGCAAAACTATATTCACCGCCGGCAATGTTCGAAATCCCGCCCGCAACAGTGGCGTAGGAATTGGTCGCCTGATTGTTCAGACCGCCGCCGACTGAGGAAGCTGCGCCGCTGGCAACATTGCCCTTGGTGTTGCTGTTGTCGTAGCCGCCGCCCGCAACGACGGAACCGGAACCGCTGGCGATGTTGCCATTGCCGCCGAGCACCGCGGAATCGACCCCAGTGCTTTGGTTGCCGAAGCCGCCGCCAACCACCGCGCCATTCATCGTGGCGGAATTGTACTGCCCACCTGCAACCGTGGAAATAATGCCCCACGCACTATTGTGAAAGCCGCCGGTAACTGTGGAATAATAGGCCTGGGTGTTATTGCCGTAGCCGCCGCCAATTGTCTCATACGAATTGTCAACTTCGTTTTCAAACCCGCCGGCTATTGTCGAATCATTGCCTTCGTTGGTGTTAAAA
The DNA here is from genome assembly GCA_036272955.1 of Verrucomicrobiia bacterium. GTDB lineage: Bacteria > Verrucomicrobiota > Verrucomicrobiia > Limisphaerales > Palsa-1400 > DATAUD01. Next base: position 39,618 of record DATAXU010000248.1, on the reverse strand, counting down.
TCACCGCCACCGATGGTGCTCCCGGTCGTTGCGTACAGGACCTGGTTGCTTTGTCCGCCACCAATGACAGACCAGGAGGAAAAGGCATTGTTGCCCTGGCCACCGCCAATGCATGAAAAACCCGCGATGATGGTATTGAAGATACCGCCGCCAACGACGGAATACTGGGAACTGGAGAATAAGATGTTACTCTCGCCGCCCGCGACGACCGAATAGGTGGCGGCGTTCGTGTTGAATGAGCCGCCGCCAATCACCGACGATTGCCCGGTGGAAATGGAGTTGCTTCCGCCACCGACAATGGACGCTTCCGGGGAACTGGCTGCAATGCTATTTCCCGCGCCGCCTCCGATGAACGCTTCATTGTCGCCGGTTTGAATGATGTTGTCGTCGCCGCCGGCGATGGTCGAATAGTTGACGGTGAGTTGAATCGTGTTGTCAAATCCGCCGCCGACGAACGAGTAAAAAGCGTTGTCGGCAACCTTATTGCCGATGCCAAGCCCGAGGGCAACGCCCGTTGTCAGGGCCGAGGCCGAACCGCCGAATTCCGCATAAGCCGCATACGGAACCGGTATGATTTGCTGGAGCGGCGCCAGGTCGGTAAAACTGCCGACGCCGTTGGAACGGACCCCGATTTGAAGCCAGTAATTGCTGCCGTCCCAAATGCCGAAACCGAAATCCGGCGTTATTGTGAACAGGCCATTGGTCACCGGCACCGCGTTTGTACCGAGTGTCAGGCCGATCTGCGTAACGGCCAGCGGGTCAAAATAGAGTTTGAGCTGGAAGTCATAATTTCCATTCGGCACGGGACTGCCGCTGCTCTGGAGTTCGCCTTGATAGGTGAATGCCGTGCCTTGCGCCTGGATGTTATATAGGTGCGAGGAAACGACCACCGAGAAGAGCACCACGAGTAAGCAATCGAATCTGGTTTTCATACTGATACGCAAGCGAGTGGCCGGAGATACCCCGGTTTGGTTAACTCGCTGTCAATGCAAGTGGATTAACCAAATCGGCCCTTCTACGCAAGGAAAAACTCAGTATAAATTGCCCGGCGTCCGCCTCAATGCCCCAGCAAGTTTCCCGTTTGATAAAGCGCGACAAATTGTCCGCCCCCGGTATAAATCAGTTCCACCGCGCTTCCGAATGTTCCCTCCAGAAACCCCGCCGTCCCCACCAACGTCGCGCCCGATCCACTCGCGCTTTGCAGGCTGGCGACGCCATTCACAAAAGTCCAAATTGGCCCGTCGCTCGTTCCCGCCGCCAATTTCGTCCCATCCGCCGACGATGCAATGCAAGTCAAGGCCGACGATGAAAGGACGGAATTCAGCGTCGCGTTCGGCGCGGCGGCTGCCGCCCAACTCGTCCCTCCATTGCTGGAGATCCAAACCGATCCGCCATTGACAACCGCCGCCAGCTTCAAGGCATTTGTCGATGCCGCGATGGAATACCATGTCGAATTGGTCGGGGCCTTGCTTTCTCCCCAGTTCGTGCCGAAGTTGCTCGAAAGCCAAATCCCCCCGCCGTCATCGACCGCCGCCAGTTTCAATCCGTCCCCTGACGAAGCGATCGAAATCCAGTTCGGATACGTCTGCGCGGTGGTTTGCGCCCAGGTCGATCCCGAATTGCCCGACGTCCAAATTCCATTGCCCTCATTGTCCACCGCCGCCAGTTTAGTTCCATTGGTCGAGGACGTGATGGCGAACCAGCTTGAAGTCGCCGGCGCCATGGTGATCGTCCAGTTGGTCCCGGAATTCGCCGAAATCCAAATCCCGCCGCTATTATCCACCGCCGCAAGCCGGGCGCCATCCGACGACGAAGCGATGGAATTCCAGCTTGATGTCGTCGGCGCGAGCGTCTGCGTCCAACTGGTCCCGGAATTGCGCGAAGTCCAAATCCCGCCACCCGCGTTGTCCACCGCCGCCAACTTCGTCCCGTCCGACGACGACGCAATGGATTGCCACGACGCCGTTTGGCTCGGCGCGATCGTCTGCGTCCAATTCGTTCCCGAATCGCTGGAGGTCCAAATCCCGCCGCCCGCATTGTCCACAGCCGCCAGCTTCGTTCCGTCCGCCGACGACGCAATGGATTGCCACGACCCGCTTGCGTCGCCCGGAAGAATCACCGGCGTAAAGGACGCCGCGATCATCTGCCCGGCATTTTGCGCCAGGATCCAGCCGCTGGTTCCGGCCCCGACGATTTTGATGATGTCGCCGACGTTCGGCGTCGCGGGCAGCGTGAGGGTCGCCTGCTGCGAATTCGTCAGCACATATCCCGTGTTCGGCTGCGCCTGCACCGTCGTTGAGGACGGCGATTGCCACACCGTTCCCGGCGAAGTCAAGTTCGTGGGCAGATTCTGCGCGAGGATCGTCCCGACGATTCCAGCCGCCGGAACTGCCGCCGCTGTCGTGGCGTTGCTGGCATTGGCCGAATAGACGGCGTAAGGGACTGGGTTGATGAACTGGCGCGGAGCCAGTGTTGCAAAGCTGCCGTTCCCGCTGGGGCGCACCGCAATTTCCAGCCAATAATTTGAGCCGTTAAAAACTTCCCCAAAATCCAGCGACACAAAGAAAAGGCCGCCGCTGACCGCCGTGTCAAAATTCGTCACGCTCCCCGTGACGGCCGAGCCGCCCTGGTTGGTGGGAAAGAGCGTAAAAGTAATATCGAAATTCCCGGTGGCCGGCGCGCCATTGTTCATCAATTGTCCCTGGTAGCTGAACGCCGTGCCTTGCGCGAAACCCTTCGGAGCATCCAACAGTGTCAATGCCAGCGCGACCGCCACGCAACACGAGCGCAAATTCAGAGAGGCGTGCATGTCGCAAAGCTTGAAATAATTTCGCCCCGTTTGCACGCCTAATTTGGCGATTCACCACGCCAGCGCCGTGCCCCCGGCCCGCGGATCGGCGGCGCCAACAAAGCCCTCCCCTCCCGGCCCAATGCCCACGGCCTGCGCCACCGCCAGCGCGCCAACTTTCCGGACGACATGCCCCCGCTTTTTCAAATTCGCGATCAGCGCCGGGGCCATCGTCTTTTCCACTTTCAATTCGTCCGGGCTCCATTGGTGATGAAATCTCGGCCGGTCGATCGCCGTTTGCGCGTCCATTCCCAAATCCACCACGTCAAGAAGAACCTCAAGCGTCGCGGTGATGATCGTCGGCCCTCCCGCCGCGCCGACGGCAAGGACCGGTTGGGCATTCTTCAACACAATCGTCGGGGTCATGCTGGAAAGAGGACGTTTGCCCGGCGCAATCGCGTTGGCTTCCCCGCCGATAAGCCCAAAATAATTCGCCGCGCCGGGTTGCGCCGAAAAGTCATCCATCTCGTTATTCAGCGTCACGCCCGTGCCCGGCACGACGACCTTCGACCCAAAATGCGTATTGACAGTCGCGGTCAGCGCCACCCAATTTCCCGCCGCATCCGCGGCGCTGACGTGCGTCGTGTGTTTCGGAAACGCCTCCAGATCGCCCGGTGTTCCGTGTGTGGGCACGGAAACGGCTTTCGCCAAATTAATTTTGTCCGCCAGTGTCCGAGCGTATTCCTTGCTGATCAACCCCCGCGGCACCGCCGCAAAATCCGGATCGCCCAGCCAATACGCCCGATCAGCGAATGCCAGCTTCATCGCTTCAGCTTCGATATGGACGCGGTCGGATTCCGTCAGACGCCGCTCCGAAAATCGCGGCGAATCCAAGATGTTCAGAATTTCCAGCAAATGCACTCCGCCCGAACTTGGCGGCGGAAACGAAACCACAGTGTAACCCCGGTAATCGGTCGAAATCGGCGGACGCAAAATCGCGCGATAACCCTTCAAGTCGGCGGCGGTCATAAGCCCATGATTCGCCTTCATCCAGGCCTCCACAGCCTCCGCAAACGGCCCTCCGTAAAACCACCCGGTCCCCTTCTCCGCAATGGCGCGATAAGTCCGCGCCAGGTCCGGCTGCCGCAGGATTTCTCCTTCGCGATACGGCGCGCCGCCCCCTTTCAAATACACAGCCGCCGTCGCAGGAAATCGCGCCAGATCCCCCCTGCTGTCGCGAAGGGCGGCGGCGTAGTGTGCGTCAATACGAAAGCCATCCTCGGCAATTTGCGCCGCCGCGAGCAAATGTTCCCGGAGGGTCAGTTTCCCGGCGGATTTCAACGCGAGATCATACGCCGCCAGCGCGCCCGGAGTCCCGCTTGCGAGCGCTCCGAACTGGCTCAGTCGCGGGTCGGCCTTCCCACGCCGCAAATACATATCGCGCGTCGCCGCGGCGGGAGCGGTTTCTCGGCCATCGACGCACAGCACTTCCCCGTTGGATTGCCGGATCAAAATAAAACAGCCTCCCCCAATCCCCGAGTTGTATCCGTTGACGACGCCCAGCGTCAGCGCCGCCGCGACCGCCGCATCGACAGCGTTGCCGCCTTTGCGCATGGCGTCGATTCCAGCCTGGCTCGCAATGCGATCCACGGTTGCAATCGCGCCATTGGTTCCCGTCGCCGATTGCAAGCTCGCTCCCTCCGCCGCGAATCCAACCAAAACCGCCAGCAGCAGAAGGATCGCGCGCATGTGGAAATCACGCGGGCCGGTCTTTGCGCGGGAACAGCGGAGAAATCTCCCCAATGCGGTGGCCGGACGCGATGGGCGAGTACGGTTTGGTAAAATCAGCGCCGCCGCTTTGAAAACCAAGTTGTCGCCGCAATTTTTCCGACGCGCCCGGAATCACCGGCCAAAGGAGAATTCCCGCCGACCGGCAGACCTCCGCCAACGTGTAAAGTATATTGTTCAGGTCCCCTGCCCGCGCCGGGTCCTTGGCGATTTTGAACGGGCTGGTCTGCTCTATGAATTGATTGGCGCGCGTGACCAGCGCCCCCGTCCGTTGCAGCGCGTCCTGCAATGAATTGCTCCGGTAAGCCGCAATGGTCGTCGTCCACGCTTCGGCCGTTTCCGCCGCCAGTTGATGCGTTCCCGCCGGGACGACGCCTTCCCGGTATCGTGCAATCATCGTGAGCGAGCGGTTGACCAAATTGCCGAGGCCGTTGGCCAATTCGGAATGGTAGCGCGAGCTAAAACCCTCATCCGTCCAATTGCCATCCGGGCCAATATCCAATTCGCGCACAAGATAATAGCGGAAAGCATCCAGGCCCCATTCTTCGATGACCGCCACCGGGTCAACAATATTCCCGGTGCTCTTGCTCAATTTCTGCCCCTCCTTCTGCCACCAGCCATGGACAAGGATTTGTTTCGGAAGCGGAAGCCTCATCGCCTTGAGCATGATCGGCCAATAGACCGCGTGGAATTTCAGAATGTCCTTGCCGATCATGTGAATGTCCGCCGGCCAAAAACCCGCCGCCGCTGGGTCCGCCGCGACGCCCAGCGCCTTGCGAACAACGGGGTCGCCATGCGCAAACGGAATGCTGATATAATTGACAAGCGCGTCAAACCAGACATACGTCACGTAAGCCGGGTCGAACGGCAGCGGTATTCCCCAATTCAGCCGCGCCGCCGGCCGGCTGATGCAGAGGTCTTCCAGCGTCTCATTTTTCAGAAAACCGAGCACCTCGTTCCGGCGGTATTCGGGCGTGATGAATTCCGGATTCGACTCAATATGCCCGATCAGCCATTCCTGCTGTTCTCCCAGCTTGAAATAATAATTGTTCTCCTCCAACTCGATCACCTTGCCGTAAGAAGGATCAAAACTCCCATCCGGCAGCCGCTCTTTTTCCGTCACGAACGTTTCCGAGCCAAGCGAATAAAACCCCTTGTGGCTGGCCTGGTAAAATTGTCCTTCCGCGTGCAATTTGGAAAGGATCGCCTGCACGACTTCCTTGTGATGCGGTTCCGTGGTGCGCACAAAATCGTCATTGGACAATCCAAGTTTGCCCACAAAATCTTTCCATCCCACCGCAATCGCATCGCAATATTCCTGTGGATTTTTCCCCTCCGCGATGGCCGCCTGCTGCACTTTCTGGCCGTGTTCATCGAGACCGGTGAGGAAAAAAACCTCCTCGCCCATCGCGCGCCGGGCGCGGGCGATGACATCGGAAACGACCTTCTCGTAGGCATGCCCCAAATGCGGCGCCCCGTTGGCGTAATCGATGGCGGTGGTCACATAAAAACGTTTGCTCATCGGCGGCATAGTGGCGGGCCTGTTTCAAAAAACCAAGCGCCCATTTCCAATTTGCCGCCGCGCCCCACCCGCGTATATCGTCGCCGCATGACGAAGCATCGGATCGGCTTGATCGGCGGCAGCGGCCTTTATCACATCGAAGGCTTCACCGGCCAAAAGTGGGTCAAGATGAAAACACCTTTCGGCCCGCCCTCGGATGCTTTTCTGACGGGCCAACTAGCCGGGCGCGACGTTGTTTTCCTCCCGCGTCATGGTCGCGGCCATCGCATTCTTCCCAGCGAATTGAATCACCGCGCCAACATTTACGGAATGAAAATGCTCAGCGTCGAATGGATCATCAGCGTCAGCGCCGTCGGTTCATTGCAGAAAAAATACAAGCCGCGCGACATCGTATTGCCCGATCAATTCCTCGACCGCACCAAACGTTCCTTCGAGCACACTTTTTTTGGGCGTGGCATTGTCGCGCACATCGCGTTTGCGGACCCGATTTGCCCCGAACTGCGCCAACTGCTCTTCCAAAGCGCCCAAGCACAAGGCGCGCGCGTTCACAACGGCGGCACCTACGTCAACATGGAAGGCCCCGCATTCAGCACGCGCACCGAATCCCTCGCCAATCATCGGATGGGCTGTGACGTCATCGGCATGACCAACCTCGGCGAGGCCAAATGCGCCCGCGAAGCCGAAATCGCCTACGCAACCATGGCGATGATCACCGATTACGATTGCTGGAAAGTCGATGAGGCGCACGTCACCGTCGAAATGGTCGTGGCCAACCTGATGAAAAATGCGGACCAGGCAAAGGCAATCATCGCGCGCGTCATTCCCCAAATCCCCGCCGCTCCCAACTGGCCCTGCCATCACGCCCTCAAGAACGCGATCATGACCGACAAAAAAGCGTGGCCGCCGAAAACCGAAGCCCAGTTAAAACCGCTGCTCAAAAAATATCTTTGACGAATTTCACTTCCGACCTTCGGTAATTTCCGGCCAGTCATCGCTTCGAAACGGCGTCGTTGGCAAACCCTCTTTATTGTACAGCGTTGCCACCGGGTAGGACTCCCATGCATAGCGTACCGCTTCGGGCACGGACACCAGCGACGACGAAACGATCACGTCGTCCCCCACGATGCTTGCCACCGCCCAATGCCATTTGCGGTCTTTTCCCGCAACCGCGAACTCGCCAAATTTGTCGCCCTTGACCGTCAATCCCTCGTCCACATGGTCGAATCGCAGAACCAGAAACTCGTGAATTCGTCTGAGGGACCTGAACGTCGGCCCTTCATACGGAATTTTTTTGCCGTAATGCCGCGCCAACGCCCAATACGCCAGGCGGTCGCCCACAACTTTTTTGTCCTTCGGGTGAATATTATCCGGGTCGCCCGTGTCAATTGTAATCGCCAACCCCGTGTTGGGGACCTTCTTGGCGGTCAGCGCCTGGGCTTCGCGCAACTCCGCCCACGCGGAATCCACCGGCTCGTTCTGGTGATGCATAAACGCCGGCAGGCTGACAATGTAAAACGGAAAATCTCCCTGCCCAAAAAGTTTCCGCCAATCTTCAATCATCGCCGGAAGCAGCGTCCGATACTGGAAAGCCCGGTCACTGTTCGCTTCGCCTTGATACCAGATGGCCCCCGTCAACCCCATCGGCGCCAGCGGGGCCAGCATTCCGTCGTAAAGCACCGAAGGCATGATCGGATAATTCTCGAACCCAAGCGGCAGCGGATGCGGTGGCCGGGCATCGACGCTGACCGCCCCTTTCCAATCGCCCGCCAGCGGAACCACAGTCCCGTCGCCCAGCTTCAGGCGCAACCCCGCCGCCTCGGTCATAAACCCGCCGTCCGGTTTCAGCTTGAACACGCGAATCGTCACCACATTTTTCCCCGGCTTCAACACGCCATCTTTGACGCGATAAACCCGCGGGTTTTCGACCCACGAACTGGCCCCAACCCATTGCCCGTTAACGTAAGTGGTGTCCATTTTCTCTATGACACCGAGAAACATCACCGCCGCCCCCGCCGGCAACGGATCCGGCAGCGTGATCTCTTTGCGAAACCAGCAAACGCTGGGAGCATCAGGCACTCCCAATTCCCGAAAACCGCCCGGTATATGCACAGTCTTCCAACTCGAATCGTCGAAGCTTTCCGCCGCCCACGTATTGCTCTTCGATCCGATGTCATAGTCATCGTACCAATGCATGATGTAATTGCCGTATTGCGGACCTCCTTTGGCTTTGAGCCGTTCCACTTCGGCCAACCCGGCGTCAAAATCCATCAATCGATGAAGCGTTTCCGGGCTGGCCCACGTTTCCGCCGGCGTGCCGCCCAGGCAATCTTCCACCAATCCGATCGGCACATGCACATCCTGCTGCACCCTGCATCCAAAATAATAAGCCACCGCCGAAAACCCTCCATCCTCCGCCACCGTTTTCGGCGAACAAAATTTCCAAGTCCCCTCCGGAACCGCCGCCGGCGAATACGCCGGGTGCGCCTTCACCATAAAAAAGCGCAGGTTCGGATGCTCAGCCGCTTTGATTTCCTCCGCCCCATTCCGTGTCGCCGCAAGCGGAAGCTGCATATTGGATTGCCCCCCGCACAACCAGACGTCCCCCGTCACAACGTCGCGCAACTCCACGCTTTTCAAACCCTCAATTCTAACCGTATAAGCCTCAGTCGTTGCAGGCGGTTTCATCCGAATCTCCCACCGCCCATCCGCTCCCGCCACCCCCTTTGCGGTATGACCTCCCATTTCGACCCGAATCGTCTCACCCGGTTTCGCCCATCCCCAAATCGGGTCCACCTTGCCCCGTTGCAGCACCATATGGTCACCAAAGAGCGGGCTGAGGAACGGCAGCGAAGCGTTATCCGCGCGAACGGAGATCAACTCAAAAAGAAGGACAATGAAAACGCAGAGCGCTTGGGCCAGCACGCGAAGGGTTCTCATCGATCGGCAGTGACCCATTTCAATGTCTTTAGATCACTGAGAACCGTCGGATTGAGGATATCGGCCGTATTTTGGTAAAACCAATAATCCCGCGACCCCTGGCCGGCCCAACTCGTAAACTCAGACATTGTCTCGATCTTGTTGAAACTAGCCGAACAATCCGCAAACACTTCATTTCCTCCCTCGGGCCAGACATTCCTGCCCTCCCGATGCTGCGGAAAATATTTGCACGCATTTTCGCAGTCCAAGGGAAGGTACGTGTCGATGCCACCCCAAACGCCATTCACTTCCCCTATCGGGTCCGCCGCAAGGCACCAATACGGCAGTGATTTGGTCAACTGCACCGGGCTGTGCGTCCCAAGTCCAGGGATAGTCTCGTTATGCGGCGTCCATTGTAAAATTCCGCCGAAATACTGATATCCAATGACCCATTGGTAATTGTCTGGGTCGGGCCAGGGTAGCCCGGGAACGTTTGGACACGACCAAACACTGGGTCCGTTGGTCTGGAGCGTCAACCCCGCCGCCTTTACCGCATTTGTATTCGGCGCGTACAGGGCGATTTGCACAAATGGCGGCGCGGGCGCCGCAGGCGGCATTGCGTCATTGGATGGTTTGGAGCCAACAACGTAATCCTGATTGTCCCCGGCGTATGCAGTCATCCCAATACCAATCTGATGCAAATTGCTCATGCATTTGGCTCGTTGTGCGCGTTCTTTGGCGCTGGCCAGCGCCGGCAACAGCATCGCCGCCAAAATCGCGATGATTGCAATCACCACCAGCAACTCAATGAGTGTAAAACCCCTGGCTCCAGTTTGGGCTTTGTTCATGTGTTGAACAATATCTTTTCCTCCATTCCCTGTCAATCCCCCCTTCGGGTAGTTTTGTAGCTTTCCGGCGGCCCCAGGTAACTCGGCCTGACACCCCCGAAATCCATCACCAGCCTTTCAAGAACCACCCCAGGATCCACCATCCAGAACTTCAATGTATGGTAGCCCGGTTGCTGGAGCGTATGCATCCACTTTACCTTGCGAACGCTATCTTTGACACTCATTTCCCAATCTCTAAGTGTATTATGTTCGAGAGCGTCCATCACTTCCGGCGCATCGTCATCGAACGAAATCGCAAAACGCAGCCCCCGCCCCGGAACGAAGTTCAGCGTCGGCGCCAAAATCGTTTCCACCTCGGCCGGCCCCGTGTCATAAAGAAACATCCGATATTCCAGGCATGGCGCGCTTGCAGGCGGCAACACACTCGCGGCGGTCGTAGGAAAGAGCGTCATGGCCGAACGCGTGCGTCCGTAATCGTCAATTTTTTCCCAATGCGCCGCCGTCGTATCCACCTTTCTCGAAAAATCCTCGGCTTCAATCGACACATACCCGCCGCCCTCAACAAACGCCGGCATTGCGTCGGCTGGCGGCTCACCGGGATTAAACGTATGAACCGCGACGGATACAGACGCGCCGCCCGGCCCCATCACCTCAATAACATTGCTCGCCAAATCCCTCGGCGCGCGTTTCCAATCGATTTTCACCCAGACCCGCTTCTCCGACGTAATGGTTCCCTGGGTCGTGCCGACCACGATCCACGGCGCGCCTGTCCGGGCCGTGAATTCAAACGGCGCCTCTCCGCGATTGAAAACATCAAAGTAATGCCGCCCGCTGCCGTGCAAGTCGAACCGCAGAAGCTCCGCCGGTTCCCACGCACCCCGCCACGCAATCGTGGACCCTTCCACCGCAACACCCAACGCCGCCTCGCGCGGAATTTCAATCTCCCCCACCCGTGGCATCGAATTCGTACGCGGCTGTTGCCACCCGGTATAACCGATGTGCGTCTGGTCCATCATGTGGTCCCATTTGCCACCGGCCAGCGTGTGATTGTAATAGGACGACAAGTCCGCGTCCTCCCGGAACAGCGCCCGCGCCCGCGCCGCGAAATCATTCGCGCTGGCCCGACCCTGGCTCGCATACAAACGGCTCTTCGCAGCCGCGATGTAAAGCTCATTGAGCACCGCGCACGCCTTCACCGGGTGCAACACCGTTTCGTAAAATGCGTCACGCGCATCGGCCGCCAATTCCCCGTTGATTCGCTCCGCCCGCGCGACGAGCGATTCCCAATCCCCCAGCACCTTGTCCGCCTCCTCATAATTGACAAGGCTGAACGTCCCCTCGTCCAGCAACTCCGGCTTGCGACGTCCGTTATATTTGGTGTATGCGCCCACGATGTCCGCAATCTCCCCCGCATGGTCCGCCCCAAATTCCCGCGCCGCCCAAAGCCGCGTAAATTCGGCAATGCGCGACTGCGGCCAGGCAGCCGGGTCCCACGCCATCGTCAAAAAGAATTCCGTCGGAAACGTGACATGCTCCAGGTGTCCGACATTAACGATCCAGATTCTGTCTGCGCCGTAATCGTAAGCCAGATTCATCTGCTCCCACGTCTTCGTGATCGGCGTCGAATTAAGCCATTTATAATTCCGCGGCCCGCCCACGTAATCGAAGTGATAGTAGATTCCCGCCCCCCCGCTGCGCTCACGCTCTGCCGGCGTCGGCAACCGCCGAATGTCCCCCCAATTGTCATCACACCACAGCAACGTCACATCATCTGGAACACGCATCCCTTTTTCGTAATATTCCTGCACCTCCTTGTAGAGCGCCCAAAGCTGCGGAACAGACGACGCATTCGTCCCCATCACGTCGCTGATGATCGCGCGCTGCGCATCGACAATCCTTTCCAGCAAATCGATGTTTGCCGTCGGCGACATCGGCGTGTCGATCTTCCCCCGCATCGCAATCGTGATGATATTCTCGTAAGGCTTGTTCCGCTCGATCCCCTCCTTCCAGAATTCCCGCAATTTGTCCGGATTCTTGTCGTAATTCCAGTCGGATGCCCGGTAGCCCGCCCGATTCCATTCCTTGTCCGCCCGCATCATCGGCTCCACGTGCGAGGTGCCCATGACGATCCCATAATCGTCCGCCAGCTTGGGATTCAGCGGATCATCCTCGCTAAAGCAATTGTCCCACATCGCCGGCCAAAGGTAATTCGCCTTCAGCCGCAGCAGCAGTTCAAAAATATTCGTATAAAACGAATGGTTATAGCCCCCAAATTTTTCCTTCGCCCACCCCGTCAGGTCCGGCGCCTCATCATTCAAAAAAATCCCGCGATACTTGACAGCCGGCGGCCCCTGAACGACCGTCCCCGCCCTCACAAACAGCGAGTCCCGATGCCGCACCGGCACATCCGTCCACCAATACCAGGGCGACACCCCAATTTGTTCAGATAAATCATAAACGCCATAAATGGCCCCTCGCTTATCGCTCCCCGCGATCACCAGCGCGTTCGACACCCCCGGCAACGGGTCCGCGACCACCTGCACCAAAAACGATTCCCATTTCCCCGCAATCCGCGAAGCGTCAATCTTCCCATCCCGAGCCAATCGATCAATCACCCCACTTTTCCCCAAAGTCCCAACAATAATCGCCGATTTTAATTCATTCGAATCATGAAAAATAGCCGGCGCAATCCCCGTAACCCGTCGAATGTCCTCCCGCAAATCCCCAACCGCCCGCCCCACCCCCCAATAATCATTAGTATCGACATAAATGCCCACCACAGCCCCCCCATTTGCCAGCGAAAAACTCCCCTCACTTGATTCCCCAAAAACGTACGGAGCCTCCCCAATCCCAAAGATGGATCGCGAACACAAACAAAGCACCAGCGTCAGGGCAACGCGGCAGGATTTTGTTTGCATCTCGAACTATATGTCTCTCGCCGCCATCAAGTCCACGCAAAAACTTTATCTGACCTCAATCACCTTTGCCCCATTTTTCAAGTCTTCTCTTCCGTTCTTCGTGATCTCTGTGCTCTTCGTGGTGACCTTCCCGTCCGCTCCGCCGTGCCGTTCTCGTCTTGTGGTGACCTGCCCGCGCCCAAAAAGATCAACCAACCGTTTCCTTCCCAAATGCCTCGTTACGGTTTATCCTCGCGCTGATGAAATCCGCCGTCGCCCTCTTCCTTTGCGCGACCCTGACGCTGACGCTTCTCGCGGCGGACGCCCCCACCCGCCCGAAGATCCTCGGCCTTTCCCACGTCGCCCTCGCCGTCCATGACCTCGACCGCTCCCGTGCCTTCTACAAGGACTTCCTGGGTTTCCAAGAGCCTTACTCGCTCACAAACGAAACCGGCCACCTGACCTGGACCTGGATCAAGATCAACGACCATCAAACCATCGAACTTTTTCCCGAAAAAGAACCCGGCACCGACCGCTTGGATCACGTCGCCTTCGAAACCGACGACGTCCAAGCCATGCGCGATTATCTCCAATCCCGTGGCATCGCCGTGCCCCCAAAAGTAGCCAAAAGCGGCATCGGCGACGCATACTTTACCGTTAAAGACCCTGACGGACACACAATTGAGTTTACACAATACCTGCCGGACGGCTGGACAATGCTCAATCGCGGCAAGTCCATGCCCGACAACCGCATCTCCACCCACTTGGCCCACGCCGGCATCCTCGTGAGCAACGTCGAGGCCGCCCAGAAATTTTACGAGGATATTTTGGGATTCCACGAAGTCTGGCGCGGTGGAAAAACCCCCAACCAACTCAGTTGGATTCACGAGCAAGTGCCTGATGGTAAGGACGATCTGGAGTTCATGCTGTATTCAACCCTCCCCGCCCCCGACCGACGCGGCTCGTACCACCATCTTTGCCTGGAAGTCCCTGATATTGAACAAGCAAAGACCTTTTTGGAGCAACGCCCCGCCCGGATGTCGTACGACAGACCCCTCGAAATCCACACCGGCGTAAACCGCAAACGCCAATTGAATCTCTACGACCCCGACGGCACCCGAGTTGAACTGATGGAACCCAAAACCGTGGACGCCGTCCCCCCGCCGCGATAGTTATTGTCGAATATTGCCGAATATTTCAGTTATGATGATTTAACGATGGCACTAGTGCGAATATTAATCGATGGCTACAGCCTCCTGCACAACTGGCCGGCCCTTGCTCCAGGCAAGCCCCGCCATTCCGAAGACGCGCGCGCCGAACTGATCCACATTCTAACGCTCTATCAAGACGCCGCGCAAATTCCCATCACCATCGTCTTCGACGGCGCCGGCAAATCCCCCGCCACCGCCTACCCATCCAAACCCGAGGTGGAAATCCTTTTCTCCCGCGCCGGCCAGACCGCCGATCAAATCATCGAGCGCGTCACCGCCCGGATGCAACCCTTCGGCGAAGTCCTCGCCGTCACCGACGATTATGCCGAACGCGACACCGTCTCCTACCACGGCGGCCTCGCCTCCAGTTGCTCGAATTTTATCCAAACCGTGGAACGCGCCTTACGGGACCAGGAAAGCGACATCGTGCGCCACAACCGAAATCAACGCGCCCGATTCAAAGCCCCGCGCTAGACTGATTGCCAAAACAATCTCCGAAATGGAACCCACGGTATCGGGCGGAACCCACGGTGTCGCATCTTAAATTAAGTCCTGAATCTCAACGCCTATAAAACTCAAGGGCCAGGATATTATTCGATCAGGTGGCCGTTTCGATCCGTTCGCCACGCCTTTTGCAATTCCCAGGGATCCACCTTCATGCCACGCAAGTCGGGGGTTGACATTCCATATCAATTGGGTGACCAGAAGGAGGCGGCCACGGGCTTCCCGAAACATATGAAACTTGCCATACGATTACGCTACTACACGCGCTTTGGCCAGACGCTGTTCCTTTGCGGCGATAACAAGGCGCTCGGCAATGGCCAGCAAGCCGCCGCAATACCTTTGCACTACGTGAATCACGACTTCTGGGAGGCCTCGATTGACCTGCCGGATTCCGAGCGCCCCAGATCACCGCTGAGTTATTATTTCATTTTACGCAATCTCGATGGATCCACGGTGGAGGATTTCGGCGGCGACCGAAGGCTGGATATGGCTCGCATGATGACGAATAATATTGTCGTCATCGATTCCTGGAACGACCTCGGAACCATCGAAAACGTATTCTATACGGAGCCGTTTGCGAACGTGTTGCACCCGGTGGAACAGGATACCGCTCGCGAAAGGCCTACGACGGGCGTCACCCATACCTTCAACGTCAAAGCGCCTTTGCTTGCGAAAAATCAGACGCTGTGTTTGCTGGACGGCGCCGGCGCGCTCGGGGGATGGAACCAGACCGCGCCGGTCTTGCTGCGACGTTCTCGCCAGGGTGGATGCTTCACCGCGCAGTTGGATCTCGGCCTGGAAAAGTTTCCCATCGCGTACAAATATGGGGTCTATGAAGGAGACGCGTTTGTCCGGTACGAAGATGGCGAGAATCGGGTCCTCACCGAAGCGGCTGCTCCAAATGGCCAGATGATCGTCAATGACGGATTCGCGCGCCTGCCAGCCGTTCGCTGGCGCGGCGCGGGAGTGGCCATCCCCGTCTTCAGCATCCGCACGGAAAAAAGTTTTGGCGTGGGTGAATTCATGGACCTCCCGCCCCTGGCTGATTGGGCTTCCCGCGTCGGCCTCAAGCTCATCCAGATTCTTCCGGTAAACGACACCAGCGCATCGCACACGTGGCGGGACTCGTATCCCTACGCCGCCATATCCGCGTTTGCGTTGCATCCGCTTTACCTGAATCTGGAGCGCCTTTCCGCTAACGAATATGCGACGCTCTCCGCCCAGCGCCAAAAACTCAACGCCCTGGAATCCGTCGATTATGAGGCGGTGATGAACGCCAAGCTGGCGTTCGTGCGAAAGATTTTCCCGGCGCAACGGCAGAAAACCTTCGAAAGCCAGGAGTACCGCAAATTCTACGCGCAAAATGAACATTGGCTTGCGCCTTACGCCGCATTTTGCTTCTTGCGCGATAAGTACGGGACGCCCGACTTCAACCAATGGCCGGACCACCGCGTTTACGACGCAAAAAAAATCGGCGCACTCGCGGCGGAAGACGAAATCGCCTTCCACTGCTTCATCCAGTTTCATTTGCACTCCCAATTGCACGAAGCCGCCGAGTACGTCCATTCGAGAGGCGTGATTTTGAAGGGCGATATTGCAATTGGCGTGCATCGTCACGGCGCGGAGGTCTGGCAGCATCCGGGGTTGTTCAATACAGGCATGCAAGCTGGCGCGCCCCCGGACCCTTTTGCCGCCAAAGGCCAGAATTGGGGCTTTCCTACTTACAATTGGCCCCGCATGAAGCAGGACGGCTTCGATTGGTGGAAGCACCGCTTCGCGCAAATGAGCTTTTATTTCGACGCTTTTCGCATCGATCACATCCTTGGCTTCTTTCGCATCTGGAGTATTCCGTCAAATGCAGTCGAGGGCATCCTCGGCTATTTTGTGCCCGCCATTCCCGTCCAGCCGGCCGAGTTTACCGCCCGGGGCATCGCCTTTAGCCGCGAACGCTTCGCCCGCCCACTTATCAACGACGCGGCCTTGCGCGAAATCTTCGGCGAGCGCGACAAAGAGGTGAAGCGCGATTTCATCGGCCCTCTGTCCGGTGACAGGTATTCGCTCAAGCCGGAATTCGCCACGCAACGCGATGTTGAAAAACGCGTGACCGACCCGCGGCTAAAGGAAGGGTTGTTCGATTTGATCAGCAACGTCCTGCTGATCGAGACGCCGAAAGGCGAATTGCATTTTCGGTTGGCCATGGACAAAACGCCCTCGTTCCGCCAACTGGACCCGCAAACCCAGTCGCGGCTGATGGAGTTGTATGTGGATTATTTTTACCGCCGCCAGGACGATTTCTGGCGGCGCGAGGCACTCCAAAAATTGCCGGCGCTCAAACGCGTCACCAACATGCTGATTTGTGGGGAAGATTTGGGTATGGTCCCTGCCTGCGTCCCGGACGTCATGAAGCAACTCGCCTTGTTGAGTCTGGAAATCCAACGCATGCCAAAGGCTTTAAACATGGATTTCTCGCGTCCGGCCAATGCTCCCTATTTGAGCGTCGTCACCCCCTCCACGCATGACATGAGCACCATTCGCGGCTGGTGGAAAGAGCACGGACAAATGACGCAGAAGTTTTTTACCCAGGAGCTGGGGAAATCCGGCGATGCCCCGCGGGAATGCGAGCCTTGGATCAACCGGGAAATCATCCGCCAGCATTTGGAATCGCCGGCGATGTGGAGTATTTTTCAATTGCAGGACCTCCTGGGCATCGACGCCGCCTTGCGTCGCCCCGATACCGATGCCGAACGCATCAATATTCCGGCCATCCCAAATTACTACTGGCGCTATCGTTCCCATGTACCCTTGGAGGCGCTCGTTCGCGCGCAGCCTTTTAACCGCGCCGTTCAAGAGCTTATCCGGGCAAGCGGGCGATAAGATTGGAGGCTTCATGGGGTCCCGTCGGGCTGAGGGAAACACCTCATAGCGAAAAGAAGGGTTCAAGGGTTACTTACAAGCATGAAGTTTCACCAAATCAAGGTTGGGGTGGCTGTCGCGCTGGTTGCCGTTTTCGCCGGCTGCGTCGGTTACGTGGACGGAGGCTACGACGACGGGGGCGGCGTGGTGGTGGAGGGGCCTGGGCTTTGGGGCGGCCCCTTTTACAGGGGCCACGATGTGCATGCTTTTAGCCATCGCGGATTCGTCAGCCGTGGGATTGCTCACGGCGGCGGCGGCAGAAGGCGATAAACCGCGCTAACGCAAATTCACAACGGATATTCTTATTTTCTATGAAACTTTTTAATCAATTCTTGCGTCTCTCCCTGATTGCGGCCGCGTGCGGTGTTTTTTCCGCCAACGTTCATGCGGACGATTCAGAACAGGTTTTCGCGTCTCCGGATGAAGCCATCAGCGCTTTCAAAGCTGCGGTCCAAGCCAAAGACAGGGCCGAACTGGACAAGATTTTCGGCCCCGATCTCCACCAACTTTTAACCGGCGACAAAGTGCAGGATGAAAACAACCGGGAACGGTTCGCCGCGACTTTGGCCGAAGGCGTCAATCCCGTGAACGACGGTGATGACAAAATCATTCTCGAAGTCGGCACGAACAATTGGCCGATGCCCATCCCGCTCGTCAAAGCCAACGGTCAATGGCACTTTGACACCGACGCGGGCAAGGAAGAGATCATCAACCGCCACATCGGCGAAGACGAGCTCTGCGCCATCGGCGTCTGCCGTACTTTCGTGACCGCCGAACGGCAATTCGCCACCCTGAACCAGGAGGCCGACGGTGGCCCGCACTACGCCCAAAAATTCAAAAGCACCCCCGGCAAAAAAGACGGCCTCTATTGGCCCGCTTCAGACAGCGAACAGGCAAGCCCGTTCGGTCCCTTGGTCGCGGAAGCTCATACCGAAGGTTACGGCCACCATAAAGGTCCAGGTCCACACCCGTTTCACGGCTATTATTTCAGGGTCCTCACCTCCCAGGGCAAGGCCGCCCCCGGCGGCAGGATGAATTATCTCACCCAAGGCAATTTGACCAAGGGATTCGCATTGGTCGCTTATCCGGAGCATTGGGACAAATCCGGCATCATGACTTTTATCGTCAACCAGGATGGCAAGGTTTATCAGCGCAATCTAGCCGAGAAAACCACCCACGTTGCCGGCGAGATGAAAGAATACAATCCCGACACCAGGTGGACGCTCGTTGATGACCAGGGCGTCATGACGGCAGCCTCGGAAAAGGAATAACGGCTTTGCCGTCACGGTGGCGGCAACTTAAAACAAAGAAACAACAGAGGTAATATGACTACACTCGAAATCAAAGGCGACTGGAACATCACCAAGGGCAAGCTCAAAAAGAAATGGGCCAACCTGACGGATGATGATCTCACCTACGCCGAAGGTCACAACGATGAATTGATTGGCCGCATCCAAAAGCGCACGGGCCAGACCCGTGAAGCAGTGGAAAAAGCAATCAAGGATTCCGGCGGCTGCGGCTGCGATTAAGCCGACTTCGCAATCAGTTGGCCGCTTGAATTATCGGCAGGGCCACGCACACTGGGGCGTGATCTGTCTGTAGAAGAAATGATTTCGGCCAATCCCAGCGTCCCCTCCCCGCCGGTGGAGGCGCAGAGCGGATCCGCGAAGCGATTGTTACCGTGGCTCGTCGCGGTGGCTTTCTTCATGGAGTCGCTCGACACGACTGTTCTCAACACCGCCGTCCCCGCAATCGCAAAAGCGCTCGAGGTTGCCCCCTTGAGCATGAAAGCGGTCCTCTCCAGCTACACGTTGAGCCTCGCGGTGTTCATTCCCATCAGCGGCTGGATGGCCGACCGCCACGGCACGCGCCGCGTCTTTTCCTCCGCAATCGGCATCTTTACCCTCGGATCATTTCTCTGCGGCATATCCAGCAATATCCACGTGCTCGTCGCCTGTCGCATCCTCCAGGGCTGCGGCGGAGCCATGATGGTGCCGGTCGGCCGCTTGACGATGGTCCGCACCTTTCCCAAATCGGAACTGATCCGCGCCATGACTTTCGTCGCCATTCCAGGTCTGATCGGCCCGATGCTCGGCCCCGTTGTCGGCGGATTCATCGTTGGCTATTTTCATTGGCGCCTCATTTTCTTTATCAATCTGCCCATTGGCCTGATAGGATTGTATCTCGTCTATATTCACCTTCCGGATTTTCGCGGGGACCACACCCACCCACTCGATATCCCCGGCCTGATCCTGTTCGGTTGCGGCATCGGCCTCCTCTCGTATGTGCTGGAAGTATTTGGCGAACACACCCTCAACGCCGGCGAGGTGACGGCTTTGCTGGTAATTTCAGCCATTTCACTCATAGGTTACGGACTCCGGGCAACCCGCATCCAATTTCCTTTGCTTCGCCTCGCCTTGTTTCGCATCCGGACTTTTCGCGCGGCCGTCAGCGGCAGCTTTTTCACGCGCCTGGGAATTGGCGGCATTCCGTTTCTTTTCCCGCTTCTTTACCAGGTCGGCCTTGGTTTTTCGCCCATTCAATCCGGCCTTCTGATGATGCCGCAGGCTCTGGCCGCAATGAGTTTGAAAATGACCATGCCCGGAATCATCAGGCGGTTCGGCTACCGCACCATATTGGTTTCCAACACCATGATTCTCGGCCTGCTAATCGTCCTCTTCGCGACGATTGGCGCCGCCACCCCCGTCTGGCTAATCGTCCTCCAGGTGTTCATTTACGGCTTCTTCGCCTCCTTGCAATACTCCAGCATGAACACCCTCGTTTACGCGGACATCGACGAGGAGCAGGCCAGCAGCGCCAGCACCATCGCAAGCACGATGCAGCAAATGGCGATCAGTTTCGGCGTCGCGACGGCTTCACTCGTGACCGCCGTTTTCATTCCCAATCGCTTTCTGACCAACGCCCCGGAAATGATCCACGGCATTCACAAGGCCTTTCTCGTCCTCGGCGCGATGACCTTCCTGTCCTCCATTATTTTCCGCGAATTGAAAAATGGTGACGGCGACAGCGTCAGCCGGCATGTCCTCCCGCATGGGGGCTGAAATCGACGTTACACCAGCCCGAACCGCCTGTGCCGCCGTGTATATTCCTCCAGCGCCTCGAAGAATTGCGCCTTCCGAAAATCCGGCCATAACGTTTGCGTCACGACCAGTTCAGCATATGAAATTTGCCACAATAAAAAATTGCTGATCCGCATTTCCCCGCTCGTTCGAATCAGCAAATCCGGGTCCGGATACGGCGCCGTGTATAAATGTTGCGAAAGCAATTGTTCGGTCAATTCTGCCGGCTCCAGTTGCCCTTCCTTGACTTTCTGCGCCATGCTCCGCGCCGCCTCGACAATCTCCGTTCGTCCGCCGTAACTCAAAGCCAGGATCAGCGTCAACCCGCTGTTGCGCGCCAGCGCCACCTTCGTTTTTTGCAATTGCTCCTGCACAAATTCCGGCAGCCGGTAAATCTGTCCGATCGCTTCCAGGCGCACATTATTCCGGTTCAACTCCCCGATCTCCGCCTTCAGGAATTTCGCCAGATAACGCATCAGCGTATCGACCTCGTCCTTTGGGCGGCTCCAGTTCTCCACGGAAAATGCGTAGAGCGTCAGGTATTTTACCCCGGCCTCCCCTGCCGCCCGCACCACCGCGCGCACTGACTCCACCCCGTTGCGGTGCCCTTCGACGCGCGGCAGATGCCGTTGCTTGGCCCACCTTCCGTTCCCGTCCATGATGATCGCGACATGTGTGGGGACCGTCGCCTGCGCTTGCGGGCTTAATGTGCCGCGCGAGTTCAAGCTTTTTTTCCGTCGCTCCGTTTCAACCCGACGGATTGGGCGATGTCGTCGAATTCCTCGGCGCTGACTTCATGCAGGTTTTTTCCGCGGGCCGCCAGCTTTTCATTAATCTTGACAGCCTTTTCGGTCATGGAGTCGTGCGTCTCCTGCGTGCCCCCGACGAGGGCAAAATTGGGTCCGGTCGTCACACGCTTATGCCCATCGGAATCCAGTCCGACTCCGAGCATGACTGCTGCCTTTTTTACTTTGGGCTTGTGGGCCATGAACTTACGGTAGCCCGCCGTTTCATTGCTTCCAAGCGGAAAAACCGCCGGGACAGGTTACGTCTCTCACAACGCGCCGCGCTCCCCGGTCGCCGGGACGCTGGCCGCGTTCGTGATCGCGGACGTGAAATTGTGTGAAATGGTGTGATTTAAGTAAGTCGCCAGGGAGGTGATTTGCGCGTCGCCCAACGGCCCGCCAACGGCCGTCGAGAACCCCGGCATCATGGTGTGCGGCTTCCCCTCCGCGATGATCGTTTTCCAGTAATTAAAATCCGTCGCCTGCTTGAGTGCGTGCAAATCCGGCACCACGCTTTCGCGATGCGACGATTCGTGGCAGATCCCGCAATCCGCCGCGTAAAGGGTTTCCCCAAATGTGTTGCGCCCCTTCTCGACGTGGCACTTCATGCAATCGCCCTTGAAAATCGCCTGCGGATCACCCGCCGCCCGCATCATCGCCGCCTTGCGTTCAACCTCGGACAATGTCCCGCTCGTGGACGGCGACAGCGGAATATTGACTTTCAGATATGCGACCCGGATGCCCACCGACGTTGAGAACGTCAGCGTCTTGGTGACCAGTCCCATCTTGCCCGCAAGATTGATTCGCGCCTGGACTTGTCCGCTGGCGCCCGGGGGGATGTGCCATGGAACCGGCGGCATCTTCGCCGTCGTGCAACCGCAGGATGCCTTCACACCCGTGATGACGATTTCATTCGACCACACATTCGTCAGGTTGAACACGAATGGCGCGAAAACCTCGCCCGGCGTCGCGTTGTACTGTTTGGTGTCCGCGTCAAAAACAATCCACGGTGTGATTGGCTCGTTTCGGGTCATGTCGCGGGAATTCTGCCGCCGCACTCCTCGCCGGTCGGCGGAGGGAGCGTACGGCTTCGCCGTCGGTGCGGGCTGCCCCGCAAGGCTCAGGCAAATCAAAATCGACCCTCCGAAAAAAATTGTTCGCGCAACCGCGTGCATGAACCCCAATAATATCAGCCCTGCGCCGCCGTTCAAAGAATTATCAATAACCCGCCCCTTTTGGTTTGACTTGCGGAGGTGGACTCCCGATTAAGCACCCGCATGTTTGAATTGCTGAAGACCGACCCCGCTTCCAAGGCACGCCTGGGACGCCTGACAACCACTCGCGGAGTGATCGAGACCCCGGTTTTTATGCCCGTCGGAACTCAAGCCAGCGTCAAGGCCCTCGACCCGCGCGAGTTGCGCGAAATGGGCACGCAAATTCTCCTCGGCAACACATACCACCTGAACATCCGCCCCGGCATGGATATTATCCAGGCCGCCGGCGGCCTTCATCGATTCATGAATTGGCAGGCCCCGATTCTCACCGACAGCGGCGGCTTCCAGGTTTTCAGTCTCGCGAAAATTCGCAAGATTCGCCCCCACGGTGTGGAGTTTCGTTCCCATCTCGACGGCTCTCCCCTTTTTCTCGGCCCAAAGGAAGCGATGGCCATTCAACGCACCCTCGGATCCGATATCGCAATGGTCTTTGACGAATGCCCCGCACACAATTGCACCCAGACGGAAGCCTCCGAAGCCGTCCAGCGCACCGTCACCTGGGCGCGCGAATGCCGCGAGCAGCCACGCGCCAACGGCCAGTTCGTTTTCGGAATCGTCCAGGGCGGCATCCATCCCCAATTGCGCGAACGATGCGCCCGGGAATTGGTCGCCATGGAATTTGACGGTTACGCCATCGGCGGCGTCAGCGTTGGCGAACCGGAGCATGAAATGATGAAGGCCGTCGAAATTACGGAGCCGTTTTTGCCACCGCATTTGCCCCGATATGCGATGGGTTTGGGCACCCCCGCCCAATTGGTCGAATTGGTCGCCCGCGGCGTCGATATGTTTGACTGTGTTCTGCCCACGCGCGTCGCCCGCAACGGCACCGCCTTCACCCGCAAGGGCACCATCAGCGTCAAGGGTGGCGCGGTAAAGGCCGATTTTGGCCCCATCGAAAAGGATTGCGGCTGCTTCGCCTGCGTCAATTTCTCCCGCGCCTATTTGCGGCATTTGCTCAACGTCAACGAGATCCTCGGCCTGCGCATGTTGAGCGTCCACAATTCCTATCTCTATCTCGATGTAATGCGCGAAATTCGAAAACACTTGGCCGAGGGAACCTTTCCCGAATATCGCGCCCAATTCGCCGCCACCTACATTCCCAGCCAGAAAATCCTCTCTGCCCGCGTCAAACACGCCCTCAAAGTCGAAGACCGCGGCTGACCCTCCCGCCCGCGTTGCCGATTCCCCATGCGTGGGGCAGATTACAATTATGAATGTTACTCTTGGGGGCAAACGCGCTCTCGTCACCGGCGCCAATTCCGGCATTGGCGCCGCGATCGCCCTCGCCCTGGCCGACGCCGGCGCAAAAGTCGCCATCAACTACCTCGCCCATCCCGAAGCTTCGGAAGCACTCGTGCAAACGATGAAACAAAAGCGCGCCGAAGCGATCTCCATTCGCGCCGATGTTTCCGATGTCAACGCCGTGGCGGAAATGTTCCGGCAACTCGATACGGCTTGGGGCGGCATCGATATTCTTGTCAACAACGCGGGCATCGACGGCGTTCGCGCCCTCGGTTGGGAGGTCGATGTCGCCGAATGGCGGAAAGTCGTCGAGGTAAATTTATTCGGCGCATTCTACTGCGCTCGCGAGGCCCTCAAGCGCATGACGGCTCAGAAAAGCGGCGTCGTCCTCAACCTCACCTCCGTGCATGAAGCCATTGCCTGGTCCGGCTACAGCGCCTACGCCGCCAGCAAATCCGCCGTCAGCATGTTGACCAAAACTTTGGCCCAGGAAGCCGCCCCGCTCGGCGTGCGCGTCCTTTCAATCGCCCCCGGCGCCATCAGGACCCCTATCAACCGTTCCGTCTGGAGCGACAAACCCGGCATGGCGGACCTGCTCGAAAAAATCCCCCTCAACCGCATCGGCGAGCCGGAGGAAATCGCCCGCATCGCCGTCGTCCTCGCTTCGGACATCGCTTCCTATATGACTGGCTGCACGGTCTTTGTGGATGGCGGCATGACGGACTATCCTGATTTCGCTCATGGCGGCTAGATTTTTGGCCGATACCAAGGGGAAAGGCCCGATGCAGCCTTGAACCAATCCCTGAATGTGCCATACTGCTTCAAGGTTCGCCGCGTTCATGCGCTCTCTTGTCTTATTCGCCACATTGCTTTGTGTCATTCAGCCGGCACAGGCCGCGCGGCAGTTTCTCCGCGGCCATGTTCCCTCCGTCGTGCCGCTCTTGCAGCCGCAAGGAGACCTGCCCGGGTCGAATCGTTTGAATCTCATCATCGGCCTGCCCTTGCGCAATCAGGATTCCCTCAACCGATTGCTTCAACAACTTTACGATCCAACAAGCCCGAATTATCGCCAATTCCTGACACCCTCGCAATTCACCTCCCAGTTCGGCCCTTCCGCGCAGGATTACGAATCAGCCATCGCATTCGCTCGATCCAATCATTTGTCCGTCACCGGCACCCACGCCGGTCGCACGCTTTTGGATGTCAGCGGCTCGGTGTCGGACATCGAAAATGCGTTTCAAGTCCATCTGCGCGTTTACCGTCATCCTATTGAGGACCGGACGTTTTACGCGCCAGACACCGAGCCTAGCCTCGACCTCGCCACGCCCGTCCTCGAAATAATCGGGTTAAACAATTACGTCCTCCCTCATCCGCAAAGCCTCCATGCCCTCCCCCTCAACAAAGCCACGCCCCGCAGTGGTTCCGGCGATTTCGGCACTTACTTGGGAGCGGATTTCAGGGCCGCCTACGTTCCGGGCACGCCGCTGACCGGCGCCGGCCAATCTGTCGGCCTCTTTGAGTTGGATTCCTTTTACCAGTCGGACATCACCAATTATGAGCAACTGGCCGGCTATTCCAACGTCACCCTCACCACCGTACAGGTTGGTAGCCAGCCCATAAAACCCTCCATCGGCACTGTGGAAGTCTCGTTGGATATAGAAATGGCGATCGCAATGGCCCCCGGCTTATCGAGCGTCATCATCTACGAGGGAACCAACTTGAACAACATCACCGCCCCTTACGATGTGCTTGACAAAATGGCTACCGACGATGCCGCCAAACAATTAAGTTGCTCGTGGGGCTTCTCGATTGATTCCCAGGTTGACGCCATTTTCCAGCAATTCGGTACGCAAGGCCAGTCGTTCTTCCTCGCATCCGGCGATTCCGGCGCTTTCACAAGCACGGTTGACCCGCCCTCCGACGATCCTTATGTCACCGTCGTCGGCGGAACCACCTTATCGACCACCGGCCCGCAAGGCTCCTGGGCATCGGAAACAGTCTGGAACTGGTACACCACCGGCGAGGGAAAGGCCGCCAGCAGCGGCGGCACCAGCACCACCTACACAATCCCCGCCTGGCAAAAGCCGGTCAGCATGGCCAACAACCAAGGCTCAAAGACCATGCGCAATCTTCCCGATGTCGCATTGACCGCCGACAATATTTGGGTCACTTACAGCAACGGTGCCGCCGGCGACATTGGTGGCACAAGCTGCGCCGCCCCGCTATGGGCCGGCTTGCTGGCATTGGCCAATCAGCAAGGCGCCGCCAATTCCCAGCCGCCCATCGGCTTCATCAACCCAGCCGTTTACACCATCGGCCTTAGTCCCGAATACGCCGCCGCCTTCCACGATACCACCAACGGCAACAACACCACTCCCAGCAGTCCCTCCAAATTCTTTGCCGTCCCCGGCTACGACCTCTGCACCGGTTGGGGTACCCCAACTGGAACCAACATCATCCACCTCCTCCTGGGCGCGCCGCTGATCGAAGGCCAATCCAGTCTCCTCGCCGAATCCTGCCTTCCAACCAACGGCGCGATTGATCCTGGTGAAACCGTCACCGTAAACCTCACCCTCACGAACGTTTTTCCGGGTGCCACAAGCAATCTCGTCGCAACGTTGCTCCCCAACCTCGATATTATTTCTCCCAGCGCACCGCAAACGTACGGTGTTCTCGTCGCCTCCAATCCCGCCGTTTCCCAGCCGTTCACCTTCACCGCCGGCGGCGATTGCGGCCAAACAATCTCGGCAGTCTGGCAATTGCAGGATGGCCCTGCCAATCTCGGCGTCGTCCAGATCAACTTCACGCTAGGCCAGCTCATCTCCACCAACGAGTTTGCAGAAAACTTCGACGAACTCACCGCCCCCGCGCTCCCGACCAACTGGAGCACCACAATCTCCGGCTCCCAGGTCAATTGGGTCACCACAACAGCCGCCGCCGACACTTCCCCCAACTCCGCCTTCGCCACCGATGTCCCCAACCCCGGCATCGCCTATCTGGTAAGTCCCTCCATCAAGATCATCACCGCCAACGCCCAGCTTACATTCCGGCAGAACTACAATTTGGAGTCCATCACCACCACCCATCATCATTCCAGCAGCACCACCGCGTACTACGATGGCGGCGTATTGGACATTCAGATTAACAATGGTGGTTTCGTGGATATTATATCCGCAGGCGGCAGCTTCGTCACTGGAGGCTACGTCGGCACTTTATCCGGTTCCACCGGTAACCCGCTAGGCGGACGCCAGGCATGGAGCGGCAATTCCGGCGGCTGGACTACAACCACCCTGACTCTTCCCGCAAAAGCCGCCGGCCAAACCATCCAGCTCCGTTGGGACTGTGCCACCGACGACGACAATGCCATCAGCGTCACCGGCTGGTATATCGACACCCTTTCCATTCGCGACGGATACTACAAGTGCTGCAACGACAACGGCGAACTCCCCGCCACGCTCAACGCCGCGACCATCAGCGTCACCGGCGCCGGCTTCTCGATCACCCTCCAAAGCATCGTCGGCGTCGAATACGCCTTGCAGTATAAGAACTCCCTAACCGACCCGACATGGACGCTCCTTTCCGGCTCCACGGTGGAAGGCACTGGCGGAACCATCACATTGCAAGACCCCACCCCCCCTTCCCTCGCCCGCTACTACCGCGCAGTCTCCAGCAACTGACGCCGGCGGGCACCACACGAAAGAGCGGTTCACGCGGTGTGTGTTTTATAATGGACGCCCAAGGCTTGGGACGCTTGAATGCTACGCGTCCATTCTCTAAAAATGCTGCCCTCAATTCTATCGCGTGCCAACTGGCCGGACCAACCGTCTTCAACTTCGCGGAACGATCCGCGCTGACAATGAGTACCCTTTCATATGTCTGTATTTTGCTTGTTGTCGTGCTTGCGGTACGTGCCTTCAAAAAGTTTCCCCAACTCGCATTGCCCGCTGACACGGCACAGTTGTTGGAAGTTCTTCGCAAGCGATGCAAACTGCCCGCGCTCGCCGTTGTTGTCGTCAAAGACGGCAAAATCTGCGACCGCGCCGCGGTGGGTGTTCGCAAGTTGGGTGATCCTGCGTCAGTAACCACCAACGACCTGTTCCATATCGGTTCCGATACCAAATCCATGACCGCCACGCTCACAGCCATTTTAATTGAAGAAGGCAAGTTGCGGTGGAACACCACGATAGCCAGCGTATTTCCCCAATTGAGGGGCAAGATGGACACGCATTACGAAACGGTGACCGTCGAGCAATTGCTCACGCATCGTGGCGGCGTTCCCGGTGCATCGCCAGCCGCCGCCTGGAAACGGGCTTGGGAACAACAAGGGACACCCATGCAGCAACGTTATGAATTTATTCGGGCCGTGCTGGCCCAACCGCCAAAAGCCGTGCCGGGAAAAAAATATATTTATTCCAATCAAGGCTACGCCGTCGTCGGTGCAATGCTGGAAAAGCTGACAGGCACATCGTGGGAGACATTGATCACCGAACGGCTGTTTAAGCCCTTGCACATGGATTCCGCCGGTTTTGGACCGCCGGGAACAATTGATAAAGTTGACCAGCCCTGGGGGCACATCCGTAAATTGGGCAAAACCGTGTCAATGCAATTGGATAATCCGCCGGCCATCGCGCCCGCTGGCCGCGTCCATTGTTCGCTCGACGACCTTGCGCGTTTCGCCATTTCCCAAATGGAAGGCGAACACACCGGCGGCCTGGTGAAACCGGAAACATTTCGCAAACTGCACACGCCTCCCGCTGAAGGTAAATACGCTTGTGGTTGGATCGTTGTGAAGCGCGGATGGGCGGGTGGAAACGCGTTGACGCACAGTGGCTCGAATTCGATGTGGTATGCGATAATGTGGCTTGCCCCGGAAAAGGATTTCTCCGTTATAGTCGCAACGAACGTGGGTGGACCGTATGCGAGGCTGGGATGTGATCGAGTTGCCCGCGAAATGATCAAAAAGCAGTTGGCCCCTACCACCACAACCACTGGGTAGAGGGAGCCGGACCGCCAGCCCATTCAACAATTTGGGGCGGGAACTGGTAAAATACGACATGGCCGTCTCCGAAAAGCATGTTCTCCCGTCGCTGTCCCTTATAGTTGTGCCACCACGATTCGGGATTGCTAACGGCATACGCCTGATCTTCCCATTCCCAATCACCCTGGATGATTTTGTTGACTGGACTTGCCGCGATAGTCTGTACCTTGATGGGTACGGTTGCCAAATTTTCCGCCCCTTGTGAATCCCGCATGACCGGGTCGGAATCCGCCGTCACATGCAGCGTCCGCCACACGTCCGCATCATTCTGCGTCACATAACTGTTTCCGTAGCCGACGAAGCAGTTAGGGCACGCATAGTTTGCATCTCCCGCGTCAGAGGGACAGCACCAGGTTAGAACCGCCGGAACATACCGATTCAACGGCCGGTGCGTGTAATCGTTCGTCACCCCGAAAGAGTAGGCGACAAACTCATCGACCGTATAATTCCCCAACTGACCACCCGCTCCTCCCCAACCCCTGATGAAGGGATAACTTTGATTGTTGTCATCCGCGTACATCATCCAACCCAAGCCAATCTGATGTTGATTACTGACACATTGGGCCTGCTTTCCCTTTTTCTTGGCATTGGCCAATGCTGGCATCAAAAGGGCTGCGAGGATGGCAATAATGGCGATGACGACCAACAATTCGATGAGCGTAAACGCCGCAACCGCTTCCTCAGCGTTGTTGTTTCGGAGGTGCCTTTGCTCATCCGTTTGGTTTCGTGTGCCCATCATTGGCATATCAATATTTCGAGTTGCCTCAAATTCTTGCCGCTTAGTCTATCCCACTACCGATCGTTTGTCTTGGCGTAATGTGCGATGCCGACCGGCGGCGTCTTGCCCCAATCGGCCCTGGCTTTTGATCCCATGCATATTTGACTTGTCACTTAATCCGATTTCGGACAAACTCCGCCCATGAACTACCCTTACCTCAGAGCAGCCGTCAGTTTAATCGGCGGCGTTTTCTTTGTCGTTTCAGCGGCGCGCGGCGATATCACCACGGGACTGATTGGCGAATGGGAACTCAATGACGGCCCCGGCTCCTCGACGGCCGCCGATCTGTCCCCCAATGATTTTACTGGAGCGCTAACCGATTTTTCCGACGCCACCTACACCAGCATGTGGACCCCGAATGGAAAATTCGGCGAGGGCCTCCTCTTCAATGCCAACGGCGATACCAACGACAACGTGTCCATCCCAAACGAAACCAGTTTCAACTTCAACACCGGCCGCGAAATGACCATAGCCGCCTGGGTCAATTGCAGCGTGCCCGGAAACGCCCAATCCAACGGCGCCGCCATCGTGTGCAAGGGCGCCAACGGCCAGGAACAATATTCCCTCTACATTAGCAATGGAGTCTTCGCATCGATCGTCCGCAATACCGCCGGCACAGGCGTGCAGCTTATCAACTCCACCGTAACTCCCGCATCCAACACCTGGTATCACCTCGTGATGGTCTGGGGCGATACCCCGCAGATCAACAATATATATATCGACGGCCAGTTCAATAGCACCAAGACCGGCAGCGGCTTCACCACTTCGGAACTGACGACCGCCGATCCGCTCACGATCGGTGCCAAGGAACCCGGCACCGTCAACGTCAACATCCCCTTCCAAGGAATCATAAACGACGTCCGTCTTTACAACCGCGTCCTAACCACCACCGATATTCTCCAGCTCTACACCAACGGCGCCACCGCCGCCAATGTCCCTGCCATCTCCCTCCAACCCCGCGGCGTTTCAGGTTATCTCGGCGACAGCCCCGTATTTTCCGTGGCCATCAATGGTTCCACCACCCTCTTGCCCGTGGCCTACCAATGGCAACTCAACAGCACCAACATCGCCGGCGCGACCGCCTCCTCACTCACCGTCAGCAACGCCCAGGCCACCAACGCCGGCACCTACACGGTAGTCATCACCAATTCCGAAGGTATGACCGTCAGTTCCAACGCCGTCCTCGCCCTGCAATCCCTCCCGGCTGCCGACACCAACACCGGTTTGGTCGGCTATTGGAAATTTGACGACGGCAGCGGTTCCTCGACCGCAGCTGATTCCTCCGGCAACGGAAACACCGGCGTGCTCGCGGGATTTAACGATCCGACCTTCACAACGATGTGGACCAACGGCCTCTTTGGCGACGCGTTGGACTTCAATATCGACGCCACAAACGTAGTCGCAGTGCCCAACGTCGGCCAACCGGCGCCCGCAACGCTCGATTTTTCCACCAGTCCGATCTTCAGCCTGTCGGCCTGGGCGATGGGTGGGTCCACCCAGACCGGCGGCGCGGCGATCATTGCCAAAGGCACAGGCGGCGGCGGCGAGCAATACACGCTCGACATCGAGGGCGGCAACTATCGCTTCTTTGTGCGCGACACCAACGGCATTGTTTATACCGCACAAACCCCTGTCGGCCCCAGCGGAAGCTGGCAACATGTCGCCGCGGTCCTGAATGCCCCCAACGGCATCATGAATTGCTACTTCAACGGTCAATTGGAAGCCTCGGCAGTCGCTCCGTTTTCCATTTTAACGAATAGCCACGAAGTCAGCATCGGCAATCGCCAGCTAGCCGCCGCTGCCTACGGCCTCGCCTTCTCCGGCACCCTGGACGATGTGCGGATTTACAATCGCGCCTTGACCTCCGCGGATGTCTTCGCCCTTTACTCCAGCAAGCCCGCCCCGCTGACAATCAATTGGTCCGCGACGAATTACGATGTCGTGACCGGCTCCGAGTTTCAATTAGCCCCCGCAATCACCGGCGGTGTCCCTCCGCTTTCATACCAATGGCAGCAGAACGGCACCAACGTTAACGGCGCCACAAGTTATCCACTCATCATCAGCAATGTCCCCGCATCGGCTGGCGGCACTTACGATTTGGTCGTATCGGATTCCGGCATCGTCCCCACCGTTACCAGCAGTACGGTGACAGTGACGATGCAGCCGTACCTGACGTTCAACACCAACGGCGTAAGCTGGGCGAACAAAGGCTCGGCGCAGACTTCCGCGATCTGGCTCGGCACCAATGTCGCGCAACTGACCGCCCTCGGCAGCGACCAATCCAACAGCGTTTTCTATTTGTTCCCGCAGCAGATTGGACAGTTTGAAGCCACGTTCAATTATCAGATGGCAGCCATCCCCGGCGGCACCACTGGTCCCGGCGACGGCCTGACATTTTGCGTTCAGAACGACCCCCGCGGAGTCTCCGCCATCGGTGAAAACGCCACCGGCCTGGGCGTCGGCAATATTCTAGGCACGGGCGGGAACACAGCCATCTCGCCGAGCGTGGAATTTGAAATCAACGTCAACTCCGGCTCCGCATCGACCGGCGTTTCATGGGATACCGATGGCGCGCTCGGCCCTTCGCTCGCCACCGCTCCTTTGGCTTTGGATTTGGGCACTGCCGGTGCCGGCGATATCATCAATGTCCAGATTGCCTATCTCGATGGAGTGGCAGCCGTTTCCCTGACCGATACCAACGCCGGCACGCAATACTCCACCTCAATCAACCTGGATATACCCTCCGTTCTCGGTTCATCCCTCGGCTATGTCGGGTTTACGGCCGCAACCGGTTCCGCCTATGGCGAACAGCAAATTAGCGACTTTACATATAAAAATGTCGTCAGCCCCCTCTTCACCCAGGAGCCGATTTCCACCACCAACATCAATTCCGGCGGTGCGCTGACCGTTTCCGCCGCCGCGATTGGAAGCGCGCCCATTTCATATCAGTGGCTCGACGAAAACAAAAACCCCGTCCCTGGGGCGACCAATGCCACGCTATCGATTGCCGACCTTTCCACCAACAACACATTTACCCTGGAAGTGTACAATCCCTACGGAACAAATTTTTCCAGCCAGGTTTCTGTAACCGCTATTTCCGGTTCTCCTCAACTCGTGCAGGACATCACCTCCACCACCGCGGTGGTTGGTTCCACCGTTGTCCTTTCAGCAGTATTCCAAGGCACTCTGCCCATGACGAACCAATGGCAATCCAACGGCGTTACACTCGTCAACGGCGGGCGTGTCAGTGGCGCGAACACCGCCACACTCACCATCAACAACGTCCAACTCTCCGATTCCGCCACCTATCAACTCTTCGCCACCAATATCTCTGGGACGGGCCAAACCAGCGGCGCCGCGTTGACGGTCGCGCCAACCCTGGGTTTCAACGACACCGGATCGGGCTGGTCCGCCCAACCACCTTATAGTTGGGTCTATTTCGAAGGCGACCAGACACTTCAGTTGACAGATGGAGCCCTTAACGAAGCCGGTTCCGCTTTCGCTCAGTTCCCCGTTTACGTCGGCGCTTTTCAGGCCGCCTTTAGCTATCAACTCGCTAACGGCACCGCCAATGGCACGACATTCTGCATCCAAAACGACCCGCGCGGCGCCGCCGCCTTCGGCACCAACGCAGACTACCTCGGAGTCGGCGGCCCCGCCGCGATTACCCCTAGCGTGGAAGTCGAACTAAATATCAACAGCGCCAACGGCATTGGCGGCGTCGGCATCTCAGTCAATACCAACGGCTCCATCGGCCCCACGATCTCCACCGCCCCGCTCGCCCTCAACAGCGGCGACCCCATCAACGTAGTCGTAAAATACTCCGGCGGAACATTGGCAATCTCGCTATCCGACCCCACCGCCGCCACGCAATACGCCCTGTCCACCAACATCAACATCGCCGCCATACTCGGCACCAATTTCGGCTACGTCGGTTTCACGGCATCGGACGGCGCTGGAGGCTCTACTGCCCAGCAATTCGTCACTGATTTCAGCTACATAAGCCTTCTCTCCCCCGCCGCGACCGTCTCAGGCGGAAACCTGACCCTGTCATGGCCCGGCGCCAGCGGTGCCTATGCGTTGCAGCAAACCCCGGTCCTGGGCCCCTCCGCCCACTGGACGACAATCTCGGTCACGCCAACATCCGTCAACGGCCAAAGCGAAGTCACGATCCCCGCCCCTACCACGCCGGAATTCTATCGCCTGGTATTAACAAACGCCCCAGGAAATCTATAGGCTTGCATTAGATTAGGAGTTCAGCCTTCAGGGAACCAATCACAAGCGGATAGGGGAAGCGCCTATATACAGTCAGGCCCTCTTGGGGTAGCGTCGATTTCTCAGTTTGAAACGACGCTTCTCCACAGTAGAGAAGCATCCAACCCTTAACCATGAAATGAACTATGAAAACCAAGTGGCGCATTCTATTCCTCGCGATTCCAATTTTTGCCGGACTCCAGCGGCTCTCCGCACAGGGCACAGCATTTACTTACCAGGGCAGGCTGGATAGCAGCGGAACGGCTGCCAGCGGCCTTTATGATTTTCGATTCCGCTTGTTCACCGATGCCTCGGGTAACACCCAGGCGGGCGGCACAGTGTTGACCAGCGGCGTTCCCTTAAGCAACGGACTTTTCACGGTGACGATGGATTTTGGCCCGGGCATTTTCACCGGATCAAATTATTGGCTGGAAATCGATGCACGCACCAACGGCGCATCCAGCTACGTCAATTTGAGTCCGCTGCAATTGCTGACGCCCGCCCCCTACGCCATCTTCGCCGAAGGCGCGAGTAATGTGCTGGGCGTTGTCGCGAGCGCCGCCTTAAGCGGCACTTACTCGAGCGCAATTTCATTTAACAACGCCAGCGACATCTTCACGGGAAATTTTTCCGGCAACGGAGCCGGGCTAACCGGCGTCAAC
Organism: Verrucomicrobiia bacterium; assembly: GCA_036272955.1. Lineage (GTDB taxonomy): Bacteria > Verrucomicrobiota > Verrucomicrobiia > Limisphaerales > Palsa-1400 > DATAUD01. Next base: position 5,118 of record DATAXU010000248.1, on the reverse strand, counting down.
GCCGTGACCCTCGGCGGGTTGGCGTCGTCCAATTTCTGGCAAACCGCCGGCAACACGGGAACGACGCCGGGCCTCAATTTTCTCGGCACCTCGGACAATCGCGCGCTTGAATTGCGCGTCAACGGCCTCCGCGCCCTGCGCCTCGATCCAGCCAGCGGCGGCGCGCCCAATCTCATCGGCGGGTCGCCGATAAATTACGTCTCCAACGGCGTCGTCGGCGCGATGATTGGCGGCGGCGGCGCCACGAACTTTGGCGGCCTTGCTTACAGCAACAGTGTCACCGCCAGTTTTGGCGCCGTCAGCGGAGGCCTTCAGAACACCGCTGGCGGCGAGGCCTCCTTCGTCGGCGGCGGAATCGCGAACGTGGCCAATGGCATTGGAGCCGTCGCTGCCGGTGGGGCCTACAATATGGCCGGCGTGGGTGGCGCTGTCGTTGTCGGCGGACAGAACAACACCAATAGCGGCGGGTTGGCGATCATTGTCGGCGGCAATTTCAATTACGCCAGCGGCGACGGGGCGTTCCTCGGCGGCGGCGGTTTTGACGGACACGTCTCGGCGGGCAACAAGGCCACCGGCGCCGCCTCGGTCGTAGTCGGCGGATTGACCAACCTCGCCAGCAACACTTGTTCGACCATCGTCGGCGGCTCCAACAACATCAGCGGCGGCGTTGCCTCTACCCTCGGCGGCGGCTTCAACAATACTTCCAGCGGAACCTATGCGACGGTTGCCGGCGGTTACTACAATACCGCCAGCGGTTCCGGCAGCGTCATTGGCGGCGGCTCGGAAAACTCCGCCGGCGACGATTCGACCATCGCCGGTGGCGATTCAAACTCTGCCGGTGTGGTTTCCGCCGTCGGCGGCGGCTACTTCAACAACGCCAGCGGCCTCTACTCTGTCGTCGCCGGCGGCCAGCTTAACCGCGCCGCCGGGAGTCTTTATGGCAGTTCCGCGGTCGGCGGAGGTTACGTCAATCAAGCCGGCGCGGATTTAACGACCGTCTCAGGCGGCTACCACAATGATGCCACGGCCCCCGGCGCCTTCATCGGTGGCGGCGGCTACGATGGAAATTCGTTTTCCGGGAACAGCGCCAACGGAGCGGCCTCCGTGATTGCAGGCGGATTCGGCAATGAAACAACCAATTCCTATTCCACCGTCGGCGGGGGCATGGACAATTCGGCCACAGGCGAAGGCGCAACGGTGGCCGGAGGCTTGCAAAACTTTTCCACCAGCTTCTACACCACAGTCGGGGGCGGCGTGGACAACAGCGCCAACGGCGTGGACGCGACCGTTCCCGGCGGTTACGCCAACACAGCCTCGGGCGCGGGCAGTTTTGCCGCCGGCATCGGCGCCATCGCCCAAAACAACGGAAGCTTCGTCTGGTCCGACGGCGAGAACACCGCCTATTACTCGGATCGCAACAATCAATTCAAAATCCAGGCCGGCGGCGGCGTGCGGATGGACGTGTCGGGCAGTTCTGGCCTCAATCCAGCCGCGTTATATGTCAATTCCACTTCGATAAACGGCGTCGGCCTATTCGTCGCGCAATCCAGCAGCGACGCCACCGCCGTCTTCACCGCCACCGGAACCGGAGACGTCATTAAAGGCTTCAATGGCGACAACGGCGGCGACCCGGTCTTCGAGGTCATCAACAACGGCGACACCTACGCCACCAGTTTCAACAGCACCAGCGACCGCAACGTCAAGGAAAATTTTGAGCCGGCGGATCCCGAAACGATTCTTGACAAAGTCCTCGCGCTGCCGATCTCCGTCTGGAATTTCAAGACCGAAAAAGGCACGCGCCACATCGGCCCGATGGCGCAGGATTTCCACGCTGCCTTCCACGTCGGCGGCGACGACCGGCACATCGCGACCGTTGACGAGGAGGGAGTCGCGCTGGCCGCGGTGCAGGGCCTAAACCGCAAAGTGGACGAAAAAGACGCGCTCATCCGCCAGCAAGCAGCCCAGATCGAGGATTTGAAGTCCCGCCTGGAAAAGCTGGAAAAGCGACTGGACGAAAACTAACTTGCAAGCAAACGGGCCAGCTTTGGCGAGAGATTCTCGTCAAAGAAGAGCTTCATGTTGCAACAAGAATCATGCGACGTTCACGATCCACGCTGTGGGCGATGTGCTTGATTATTTGGGTGGGGGCATGTCTGTGGCCGAAGTTCTGGAGGATTTTCCTGATCTGGCCGCGGAAGACATCCAAGCCTGCCTTTCCTTCGCCGGGGATCGCAAGCGCGGCGGTCGGCCCCGCCTCCGCACGGGCATACTTGTCCTGATTGCCTGTATCAGCATTCCCGGCACAGCGGAATTCTGCGTCGGAAATTCTTACACACTTTACAGAAATCCCCAGCCACTTCGACTGGAAGGTTTTTCACATATTGTTCAAACAGTTTATTGTCAACTGCTTACTCATAACAATACTGGGTGGTGGAAACCGTGTTCAGTTCGGCTTAAAAATTGCTGCCTGATCTTGCGCGTTATAACCATGCAACGACCACTCATGAGACCTCACTATATTTTGGCGCTGGCCACTTTGATTTCCTTCGCCCAGCCTGCCCTTTCTCAATCCATACAAGGGTTCAATCTTGATATTTTCGAAGGAGACGTCATCTACCAATCAGGCGGCGGGGGAACGGTGTTGACGGCTTCTGATTTGGGGACTCAATTCATCATGCCTGCCGACTTCGCGAACATCCTTGTGAACGGGCAATTTATTTCCGGGCCTTCCGGGGGCTTCGTACCCGGGTTGCAGTTGTCCCCGTATGCTCAAGCGAACATGTCACTTCTTACCGGCGTGTCCGACGATTATTTCATTAACAATGCGATGGTCGGAGAACCAGGCGCTTTCCTTGACCACAATGGCAATGTCACAGACTATCCCAATCCATTTACTGATGCCGACCAGCTCGCCCTTATTTCGAGCGACCTCGAAGGATTGCTTCCGGGCTATACCGTGGCAAGCAGCACTGTGGTTCTAACGGACAATGTGCAATATTTGGCTGACTATGCTGTGCTCGGAGCTAACGGCCCAGTCGTTAATGTCAATTACTACACCGACACCATCGTCGAAACCGCGCCCGACGGCGGCGCCACCGCCTCAATGTTGGCCCTTGCACTGTTGGGCTTGATCGTCGGACGTTCGTTTCCTCGAAGCAAGTCCGTTGCCTGATATCTAAAATTCTTCCGCCACTTCTTGGTTTATTTGGCCAGCGCCGGTGGCCTCAGACGTCAATACTAACTTATGACACTAACCGGCTCTGACGTCGGAATTCCAAAACGGATCCTTCAATCTCCTAAACCCGCCGGATGCATTGGCGTGGAATGCCGAACGATTGCAAATGGCAGTTGGAGTTACCTATCCAATCCTTCGAGGACAGCCAAAAGTGAAAACTGTGAGAAACGATACCGCTACAGAACTTAACTATGAATCCGCCAAACCTTGGATGACTTCAAAAAGTAGAATTACGGGAAGCGTGGATCTCGGAATCCGTCGATTTTGCGCCGTGGCTAGCCCTAGAACAAAATCTCAAGCTCCTCGGAGAAACCATTGGCATAGAATTGGAACTTGAATCCCAGGAAAAAGATGTCGGTCCCTTCCGCGCGGACATCTTGTGCAAAGACATAACAACTTCTGGGTGGGTGTTGATTGAGAACCAACTTGAGCGCACTGATCATTGCCATCTAGGCCAGTTGATTACCTACGCCGCCGGCCTCAACGCGGTCACTGTCGTTTGGATTGCAAAGCACTCAACGAACTGTAGGCGTCTAATTCTTTGGGTCGAGTAAATTTAAGGAGAGCGAGCCGCGATGCTCGCTCTCCGGTGTTCATTCCCTCAGGAAGAGCTTCCATTCCGCCACGCCGTGTGAATTACGGATTGAGGACGTGGCGGGCAGTTCTTTTGGCACACGGGGCGTCGTCAGCAGTCTCAGGCCCGCCTCGTGAGGCAGACGATTGCCTTTGCGGGCGTTGACCTCCTTGCTCGACCAGACCAGATTCTCCCAACAGTTCTTGCCGCCGCGCGAGCGCGGAACGACATGGTCGAGGCTCCCCTCGTCCGGCGACAAGACGCGGCCAGAGTATTGGCAGCGGTTGCCATCGCGTTCGCGAATCGAGCGGGCGCACAGCTTTGGACGCTTTCTTGGCACCTTGGCGTAGTTCACCGCCACGATTACAGCAGGCACGCGAATCGGACCGCGGACAGTCTGCACCGCATTATCTTGCGGACGAATGGGCAGCGTAATCCACTCGCCCCAAGTCACGGGGCGGACGTGGTTCTCGCCTTCAATTTCGAGGGCCGTGGCGACGTTCGTCGCCATCATGCAAAACGCCTCCTGCGGCGTACGCACGTTAACGGCCTGCCAGTTTCGATTTAGCACCAGCACTATAGCCTTGTTCAGTATGTCACTCATAAAATGTTCGCACACCGTCTCTTCACGGCGAGGTGTTTGTTCTTCGTTGAAATAAATTTGGCTGCCTCGCTTGGATTTGCACCAACATATGCGCCTTCAAAGGGCGCTGTCCTACGAATTAGACGACCCGGCAAAAATGGTGGCCCGCCTCGGTAACGCTCCGAGTTCAGCGGCTTAAAAGACCGCTGCTTCACTTTAAAGCTTGCAGGCCGAAATGGTGCTCGCGGCAGGATTCGCACCCGCACTGGCGACGTTCTCAACGTCGTGTCTCTGCTGGTTGGACTACGCGAGCGAAATTGGAGCCTCCAGACGGTGATGCTCCGTCAGGATTTCTTTACAAAAGAAATCCGCAGGCTGCTGCATGGAGGCGACTGGCGTCCTGGCTTCGCTCCGGTGATCTCCTGCTTGAGAAACAGGCGTGTTGGCTGGACTACACCACAGGGACTTTGAAATTGTGCGAATTGACTTCCTACGGTCCTGAATCATCATTGGATTTGCGACCGCCGTATATGTGGCTTGATACCATACATGGCATTATTGACAGGCGCGTATTGTTGAACTATCGAATTTGCCCCGACGCGCTCGAACGAGTCTTGCCCCGGCCGTTCAAACCGAAACTGTACGGAGCTTACGGTATCGGGGGCGTATGCATGATCCGGTTCAAACACCTGCGGCCTCAAGCGTTCCCACAATGGCTTGGTTTAA
>DATAXU010000247.1:0-5060 GCA_036272955.1 Verrucomicrobiia bacterium | reverse complement strand
CGACGCCATAGATGCGGAGGTTCGGGATCATCCCGATGTCGTGACATCCGTTGCCGTAAACGGGATTGGATTGATCCTTGCCGCTGTGGTCATAGGGAAAGTGTGGTTCGCGGCAGTTTCGTGGGGCGGCATTAGCCGACGTCGCACGCGACGATATCTGACAATTTGGTCGGGCGTCACATTCGCTTTTGTAGTGTTGACACTTCTTGCGGGTCCGCCATTTGATACTTATCGGCTGAGACATCTTTGCCTGCTGGCGGCTTTGTGGATGTTCCCGCTCGCGCGCCTGGGGATGGCGCCGGATTCCCTGGCGCACAACCGCCATCGCTTATGAAAAAAAGCCCGGCGCTTCTCGCCAGCATTGTTAGCGGCATTGCCATTTTTCTGGCGACGGATCCGGGACGTTCCGCTTTCACTTATGTTGATGCAGGAGGGCATGAACTTAGGATGCTTATTTCCGGCAGCGGCCATCCCGCAGTGGTATTTGAAACGGGTGGAACCCCGGCGGACGGCGGGGCATTGGAAGGATGGGATCGTGTCCAGCCGAGGGTCAGCAAATTCGCAACGACTGTTTCCTATGACCGCGCGGGAATCGTGTGGTCGGAGCCGGGTCCGAAACCGCGGGACGCGCGGCAAGTGGCGCGGGAACTTCATACCGCACTCGGCAACGCGCACGTTGCGCCGCCGTATATTTTGGTTGGCCACTCCTTTGGCGGACCTCTCAATCGTGTTTTTGCGGGCATGTATCCGGGAGAGGTTGTGGGAATGGTGTTGCTGGATCCGACGCAGGAGGAATTCATGGATTGGTATCACGATTGGTCCCAGACCCATGACCGCGAGCATGATCCCCACGTAAATCCAGAATGGAAAGACTATCAGCCCAGCCTCGTCGAGGCGCATGAAAGCCGGGTTCCTGAAGGGATTCCGGTGGTGCTGGTTACCGCGATGGGGCCGCGCGTGCTTCCCGCTTTCATGCCGGAAAAAGAAAGAGAAGAGATGAAACTTGTCAGGCCTGCCTGGTTAAAATTCCACCAGGAGTGGGTGGAGAAGCTTCCGAAGGGACGCCACATCATTACCGAAAAAAGCGGGCATGGTATTCCGTTTGAGGAACCCGACCTGGTCATCAAAACGATCCGGGAGGTTTTCGATGCCGCGCAGACAGGTGACGGCCGACGTTAGTCGATGGGTTTCGCCAGGGCGCGGGTGATCAGGGATTTTTCCGCGTCGCCCAAAGGGAGTGCGAGCGCGTGCTGTTGGGCGAGAGGAGTCATTTTTTTCCAGGTTTTTTGCACGGCGTTGATGATTTTGTCTTCGCTGGTCTTGCGGGCGAGGTCTGTAAACTGAAATTCCAGGAACACCAGGCATAACGCGTCTTCTAATATCCGACTTTCGGGATCGGCGGGGAAGTTTGTCTTGAGATTCAGGGACTGGACGCTTTGGACCATTTCGTCGGAGTAACCGACTTCACGCAGAATTTCGCCTGATTTGCGGGCATGGAACTGTTTGAGTTCGTTGCGCCACCGTAGGTAGCCGGGGCGGGTCATGGGGTGGGTACTTCGTGGAATCATCCATCGGCAAATGTGCTGGCAACGCGCCGCCAGCCGCAGTGCCTCCGAAGCTTCCGGCGCCAATTTCAGCACCCAGTCCGTCAACCGCCGGGCGTAGAGCCATTCATGCGGCTGGCCCATTTCGAGGTTCGGATCGTGGGCGTTTTCGGCGTCGAACCGATCAATGGCTTTCTGGAAGGCGGCGGCGTCCATCGTCGATGCATAGTCGGCGATGGGCCGCGGCAAGTCGAGCGAACTATGATGCCAGGTGTTGGTGAAATTGCAGGAGTTCCGCGCCTCGGTGGAAAGTTCGCCTCGCTTCGCGAAAGATTGGAGCCGGCAACTTTGGTTTAACGGAACTGATGGCGAGCTTATACGGAACACGCGCACCGGTGACGAAATTGCCAATCCAAATCGTGCCCACTTCGGGATCAAGCGGCGTGGGCGGCCCGGGCATGGAGTATTGGAAATTGCCCGAATAGGCAAAGGAGGTGATGTTTCCATTTTTATCGGTCGTTTTTGTCTGGATTCCGAAGAGGGAACCGATTGCGTTGTCGTGGAATTCGTCGGTCAGCAAGGCCTGAACAACGACGGTAGTGTTGGGCGGATTAGTAAGCTCGGTGAAAACATTTTCCACCTGGTAAACATCTGCGAGGAATTCGCCGGTGGAACGGTAAACGACAGCCATGTCGCGCTTTTCGGCGCGGTACACCAGGCAGAGCTGCGCGGCGACCGCCTGCCAGTTATTCGGAAAGTTGTCCTGCGCGATCCTGTTCACAAACTGCTGGCCGGTGGCGGCCACGGCGACAAGCCTGCCCGCGGCATTGGTGGTGTATCCCGATGCCCGCCAGGTTATGAGGAATTGGTCGTAGGGCGCCTGCGCCACGGCCATCATCGTGGAGCAGAAACCGATCATGAGTGCTAGAGCTAATTTTTTATTCATGTTCATATTCGAATGTCTCCTTAGGCGTGTTTCATGGCACGCGCATCACGGGGGCAGAGAATAGAAATTTCGCGGCCCGCAAACAATGGGGGGAATGCCTGCCTTGATGAGGGAGAAACACTGTGGGTTCAAGTCCCTATTTGTTTTGCGGGGACGGCACTTATCCTTGAGTCAGCATTTTTTAAAGTCATGCAAGTTTCCCTAGAATCGAACACCCTCACCCAGGCATTTGAGTGGCAGGCGGCCCGGCGCGCAGACGCAGTGGCGGTCAACCTGGAATGCGAATCATTGACATATCGCGCGCTGAACGAGCGGGCCAATCAATTGGCGCATCGTTTGCAAAAGCTGGGCGTCGGGCCGGAAATTCCGGTGGCGCTGTATCTGGAACGTTCGCCGGACATGGTGGTTGCCATCCTGGCGGTGTTGAAGGCGGGGGGATGTTACGTGCCGATGGACCTGGCGTACCCGAAGGAGAGGATCGCATTCATGCTGGAAGACGCGGCGGCACCGGTATTATTGACACAACACGCGTTGCTGCCGCAATTGCCGGCGCAATCGGCACACGTGCTTTGCATAGATTCGGACGCGGCGGAGATTTCGACGGAGCCGGTGACCACTCCCAAAAGCGCAACGGGGCGCGAAAACGCGGCGTACATGATTTACACCTCCGGCTCGACGGGCAAACCCAAGGGGGTCATCGTGACGCATCACAATGTGCTGCGCCTGCTGGCGAAGACGGAGCATTGGTATCAATTTAACACGAGCGATGTGTGGCCGTTGTTTCACTCCTACGCGTTCGACGTTTCGGTTTGGGAGCTTTGGGGGTCGCTGCTTTTTGGCGGGCGGCTGGTGGTGGTTCCGTACCTGGTGAGCCGTTCGCCGCGCGAGTTCCACCAATTGCTGGCGCGGGAGAAAGTGACGGTGCTGAACCAAACGCCGTCGGCATTCCGGCAGTTGATCTGGGCGGAATCGACGGACGAAGCGCCGGCTGAGTTGAATTTGCGGTACGTGATTTGCGCGGGGGAAGCGCTGGAATTGCAAAGTCTCAAACCGTGGTTTGAACGCCACGGCGACCAGCGTCCGCGGGTGGTGAACATGTACGGCATCACCGAAACGACCGTGCATTCGAGCTACCGCGTGATCACGAAAGCGGATTTGGAGAACGGAGTGGGCAGCGTGATTGGAGTGCCGATTCCCGACCTGCAAATTTATCTGCTTGATGAAAATTTGAAACCGGTCGCGCGCGGGGAGGCGGGGGAGATTTGCGTGGGCGGAGACGGCGTGGCGCGGGGTTACAAGAACCGAGACGATTTGACGAAGCGGCGATTTTTGGCCGATCCGTTTTCCGATAAGCCCGGCGCGCGAATGTACCGGAGCGGCGACCTGGCGCGGTATTCGGCCAGCGGGGAATTGGAATACCTGGGGCGGATGGACCATCAGGTGAAAATTCGGGGGTTCCGGGTGGAGTTGGGCGAAATCGAATCGGCATTGAACCGGCATCCGGCCATTCGCGAAAGCGTGGTCATCCTGCAAGACAGCGGCGGGGCGGACAAGCGGCTGGTGGGATACATCGTGCCGGTTGCGGAGGCGCCGACGACGACTGAATTGCGCGAATTCCTGGGGAAATTCATACCCGACTACATGATTCCGGCGGTGTTTATAGTCTTGACGGCATTGCCGCTGACGACGAATGGGAAAGTGGACCGTCGCGCATTGCCGGCGTATGACGGATCGCGGCCGATGCTGGAGAAAAGTTACGTGGCGCCGCGCAACGAGGCTGAAAAAACGCTGGCGGCGATCTGGAGCGAAGTCCTGGGCGTCAAACAAGTCGGGGTGTTGGATAATTTTTTTGAGCTGGGCGGCGATTCCATCCGCAGCATCAGTGTTCTTTCGCGGGCGCAACAGAAGGGGCTGAATTTTTCGCTGGCGCAAATGTTCGAGTTTCCGACCGTTGCGGGAATGGCCGCGTGCGCCGCGGCGTGCGTGCAGAAAAACGAGGCGGCGCGGACGAGGGAGTTCGACTTGGTGTCCAGCGAGGACCGCGCGCAATTTCCGGCGGACGTGGAGGACGCCTACCCGATCACGCGGCTCCAGTTGGGAATGTTTTTTCATAACGAACTTAACCCTCTCTCGGCGGCGTATCACGATGTTTTCAGCTTCCACATCCGGGCGCCACTGGACCGTGAGAAGCTGGAAACGGCGCTGCATCGGCTGATACGGCGGCATCCGATTTTGCGGACGTCGTTTCACATTGCGGGTTACAGCGAGCCGTTGCAATTGGTGCATCGGGACGCGCCGGTCCGGTTGACGATTGAGGATTTGCGGGGAGCGAGTGCGACGGAACGGGACAAGCGCGCAATTGCGTGGATCGATGAGGAGAAGCGCAAGGCGTTTGACCGGGCCACCGCGCCGTTGCTGCGATTTCACGAGCAGTGGCATGACGAGCAATCGTTTCAATTCATCGTCAGTTTTCACCACGTTTGCCTCGACGGATGGAGCCTTGCGGCGGTGTTGACGGAAATTTTCCAGGACTATGCGGCGCTACAAAGCGGAAAGGAGCAGGGGATTTT
>DATAXU010000246.1:0-13836 GCA_036272955.1 Verrucomicrobiia bacterium | reverse complement strand
AGTCATCGACTTTGGTTGCCTCGGGCAAATGGCCGCGCCCGCGCCATTTTTCAAAAACATCGTCAGCGCTCTTTTTCCACGCCACGAGTCTGCCTGCCTGGGTTTGCACTTCGAGAACCGTTCCGGGGCCAAGCCCCAATGCCTCGAGCACGTCCTTCGGAATGCTGATTTTGCCGTCGGCCTGAACGATAGTGCTCATAACCAAAGCAGGGTAGTCTTGATCCTGAACATCTGCAATTGGAATCGGCTTGGCCGCGCGGCGGATTCATCCGAGACAATTGGCCCCGCGGAGAGAGGGCAGAGGTGTTTAACGAGCAAGTTTGAATGAATGACTTTGGCCGTTATCCCGAACGCTCTTTAATTCCAACTTGCTGGAAGCGAAGCTGTGTGGATAATTGAAATATGAGCACTCAGGAGATGTTAATTGCAGAAATCAAGAAACAGCCGGAACCGGTGTTGCTTGAGGTTTGGCATTATGTCAGATTCCTAGCGCGTCAAGGTGAGGAGCAGGCTTGGGGCGACGTGCTGCCATCTCGGGAAGTGGAGCAGGAGGTATTGGACATTCTTGACGCCGATGAATCCCCATCACGGTGAGGTGTGGTTGGTGGATATGGGGATGGCCGCAAAGACCCGGCCCGCAGTCATTCTTCTGGCCGAAAATCTGAACGCTCCTCGCTCGCTGATTATCCATATCCCGATCACCACGCAAAGTCGCGGCAGTGAACTCGAGGTACCGTTGAGCCACTTTCCTTTCTCGACTCCGGATCGGTCGCTAATGTTCAGGGTATCGGCTCTCTTCCTGCCATCCGGTTTGAAAAACGATTGGGCGTTGTGCCTGCAGCCGAATTAAGAGCGATCAAGACTGCGCTGATGAAAGCGTGCGCATTGTCGCAATCGCAGGCGGAATCGACAGGATAGTCCCGCCTACGCCAAGGGCTTCGGTGCGGCAAGCCCGCAACAGGCGGGCTTGGCCGCGGAAGGGTTGCTCTAATTCCTGTGGACATGGGCAGGACGGGGCGGTACAAAAATACCAGATCATGAAACGCTTGATGAAAATTGGCGTCGCGGCGGGGGGAGTTTTCGCCGGAATTACTCTCTCGCTCTCGCTTTCTCTCTCTTTCTCTTTACAGGCACAGCCGGTTTCACCGGCGGTTCGCACTTCGTTCGATGAGGGGTGGCGCTTTACCAAGGGCGACCCGGCGGGTCTTGAATCGAAGCTGGCTTATTCTGAAATCAAGGATTGGGTTGAGGCGAGTGGCACGCGGTTTACGACCAATGCGGATTTGGCCGGGAAGACAAAACCCGATGGCGACCCCGCGGAGAACGTTTCTTATACACTCGATAACTTTGATGACAGTTCGTGGCGGTTGCTGAATTTGCCGCATGATTGGGGGATCGAAGGGCCGTTTAAACAGGAATATCCGGGGGAAACGGGCAAGTTGCCTTGGTGGGGGGTCGGGTGGTATCGGAAACATTTGACGGTGCCGGCGTCAGACCAGGGGAAAAGTATTTTTTTGGACGTCGATGGGGCGATGTCGTATGCGACGGTCTGGCTCAATGGGCACTTTGTTGGCGGCTGGCCTTATGGGTATGCTTCCTGGCGGGTTGATTTGACACCGGGAATTCAGTTTGGAAAGGATAACATTGTCGCCATTCGTTTGGATAATCCGATGAATTCCTCCCGGTGGTATCCGGGCGGGGGTATTTATCGGAATGTCTGGCTGGTAAAGACGGCGCCGATCCATGTGGCGCAATGGGGGACTTACGTGACGACGCCGCAAATCGGGACGGACAGCGCGACTGTGGATGTGCATGTGACGCTCGATAATGATTCGGATACCAGAGGCGTGGCTACCGTGAGGAATGAGATTTTCGAGCTGGATGCGGACGGGTCAAGGGGGAAATCCGTTGCGGTGGTACCCACCCTTTCGGTGAACGTTCTAGCGCACCAATCCGGAGATATGGAAGGGCAGGCCAGCGTGCCGAATCCGCAGTTGTGGAGTCTGGAGAAGCCGGCGCGTTATGTGGTGGTGACGAGCGTTGAGGAGAACGGGAGCATCCTGGACGGATACCAAACGCCGTTCGGCATCCGCACCATCGAGTTTACGGCGGACAATGGATTTCTGCTGAACGGCAAACGAGTGCCGATCAATGGAGTTTGCGATCATCACGACCTGGGTTGTTTGGGGGCGGCGATTAATGTCAGCGCGTTGAGGCGGCAGATTCGGATTTTGCAGGAAATGGGGTGCAATGCGATTCGGACGAGCCACAATCCGCCGGCGCCGGAGTTGCTGGATTTGTGCGACAGCATGGGGATGCTGGTGATGGATGAATCGTTCGATTGCTGGAAGCGTGGGAAAACCAAGAACGATTATCATTTGCTGTTTGATGACTGGCACGAGAAGGATTGGCGGGCGGAGTTGCATCGCGATCGCAATCATCCGTCGATTATTCTTTGGAGCATTGGCAACGAAATCTCCGAACAAAGTTCCAAGGCGGGGATTGTGATTGCGTCGGAACTATCGGCCATTGCGCACGAGGAGGACCCGACACGGCCGACGACGGCGGCGTGCAACAATGTGAAATCCGGCTATAACGGATTCGGGAAATGTTTGGATGTTTTTGGCTACAATTACAAGCCGAACGAATACGGGAAGTTCCGGAAGGCGAATCCGAAGCAGCCGATTTTTGGAAGCGAGACGGCGTCGTGCATCAGTTCGCGCGGGGAATATTTTTTCCCGGTGACGACGAACAAACTGGGGGGCGAAGGGGATTTCCAAATGAGTTCGTATGATCTTTACGCGCCGCGCTGGGCGACGACGCCGGACACGGAATTCGCGGGGCAGGACGAGAACCCGTTTGTGGCGGGGGAATTTGTCTGGACGGGCTTTGATTACATGGGGGAACCGACGCCATACAACTCGGACTTGAGCAACATGCTCAACTTCACCGATCCCGCTGAACAGGCGCGCATGGAGAAAGAACTGGAGGACCTGGGCCGCATACCGACGCCGTCGCGAAGCTCTTACTTTGGCATCGTTGACCTGGCGGGGTTCAAGAAGGACCGGTTTTATCTGTATCAGGCGCGGTGGCGTCCGACGCTTCCGATGGCGCATATTCTGCCGCATTGGAACTGGCCGGATCGGGTTGGGAAGGTTACGCCGGTGTATGTCTATACATCGGGGGACGAGGCGGAGTTGTTTTTGAACGGCAAATCGCTCGGACGCAAAACCAAGGGGCGGTTCGAGTACCGGCTGCATTGGGACGACGTGGTTTATGAGCCGGGCGAGTTGAAAGTGGTCGCTTATAAAAACGGGCATCGGTGGGCGATGGATGTTGTCAAAACTACGGGGGCGGCGGCTAAACTTCTTATGAGCGCCGATCACGACAAAATTGACGCCGACGGGAAGGACCTTGCGTATGTGACGGTGACGGTGGCGGACCGGAAGAATTTGCCAGACCCGCGGGCGCAGAACCATATTCATTTTGAGATTGAGGGGCCGGGAGAGATCGTGGCGACGGACAATGGCGACGCGACAAGCTTTGAATCGTTTCAAGCACCGGAACGGAATGCGTTTAACGGGCTGGCGCTCGTCGTGGTGCGGGCCAAAGCCGACGAGCCGGGAACGATCGTGCTGAAAGCAACATCCGACGGGCTGAGAACAGCCACCCTCAAAATCCGGAGCCAATAAAATTTATGCCTGCAAATTCACGAGAGCCGCGATGGCACGACGGGAACGAATCCAACGGAAATCCGCAAGTATTTGTCATTAATACCGAGGAGTATGAACGCATCCCCTTCGGCGAAGGACAGGACGATCCGGACATGGCGACCTGCGCGGAGTGCGCTACGCCGGCCGGCTCGATTCACAAGCTGGGTTGCAGCGTTGAGCCTTGCCCGCGCTGCGGAGCACCGGCGGTGACGTGCGATTGCGATTACGAGGGTGATTAAGATATGTCGCAGGAATCTGTATTAGATCGCCTGGCGCAAATCGGACTTGTTCCGGTCATTACGATTGAGCAGGTGGAACGCGCGGTGCCGCTGGCGGACGCACTTCTGGCGGGGGGGCTGCCGGTCGCGGAAATTACTTTTCGCACGGCGGCGGCGGAGGAGGTCATCCGGGTACTGGCTCGGGAACGGCCGCAACTTTTGGTTGGCGCGGGGACGGTTTTGACATCGGCAAATCTTGAAGCGGCGAAAGCGAGCGGGGCGGCTTTTGGCGTTGCGCCGGGGGTGAATGCGCAGATCGTCAACCAGGCGCGGCAGATGGGCATGCCGTTCATCCCCGGAATAGCGACGCCCAGCGAGATCGAGATGGGAATGTCATTGGGGTGCAAATTGCTGAAATTTTTTCCGGCCGAAGTGCTGGGAGGCGCGGCGATGATTGACGCGCTGGCCGCGCCTTACAAACACACGGGCATCCGGTTCATGCCGAGCGGCGGCGTGACCACGGGGAATCTGGAGACCTACCTTAAGCTCGAAAGCGTGTCGGCCGTTGGCGGGACGTGGCTTGCGCGGCCCGAGGACCTGGCGGCCGGGAACTGGAGCGATATTCAAGCGCGGTGCAAGGCCGCGATGGAAATCGTGGCCAGGGCGCGGCGGCGCTGACCGGTTTTTACGCCGTTTTAACGCTATTCGACCGGGTTTTAATTAACACTCCTCCCGCCGCGCGCCTATGTTTAGGGGATGAAATGGCATGAAATTATTCAGATCGTTTTGTTCTTCGGACTTGGTATCGCGCTGACGCCGCCAGTGGGGCGCTTCATGGCGAAAGTGTTCAAGGGCGAGAAAACATTTCTCCACCCGATTCTTTCGCCCTTTGAAAAATTAGTTTACCGGCTCACGGGGGTCGATCCCAACGAAGAGATGACGTGGCTGCACTATTTTTGTGCGGTCCTGTTGTTTGCGTTTGTCGGGTTTGGGGCGGACATGGCGATTTTCATGACGCAAAAATGGCTGCCGCTCAATCCGCAGGGGCTGCCGAATTGCACATGGGACCTGGCGTTCATGCAGGCGTGGAGTTTCACATGCAACGCCGACTGGCAATCCTACGCGGGTGAGACGACGATGAGCTACTTCTCGCAGGTCTTTGCGATCATGTCGCATCAATTCATCAGCGGCGCGGCAGGCCTGGCGGTGCTGGTGGCGGTGGGCCGGGCATTGAAGCGGGCGACGATCAAGAGCATTGGCAATTTCTGGGCGGATTTGACCCGCGGGCTGGTTTACTTCGTGATTCCGCTTTCTGTGGTTTGGGCGATTCCGCTCGCGTGGCAGGGCGTGCCGCAAACCTGGAAGCCTTACCCGACCGCGAATTTGATGGAGTCTTACACGACGCAGGTGCAAAAAACCGACGACAAGGGCAACAACGTCACGACCAATATTCAACTTGTGATTTCCATGCCCAAGCTGGACGCCAAAGGACAGCCGGTCATGGCCAATGGCGCAGCCGTCATGGTGGACACACCGCAGTTCGACGCGAAAGGAAAGCCGATCATGACGAACGCGCCAGTGATGGTGGATGCAAAAGTGGCGACACAACCGATTCCTGTCGGGCCGGTGGCGTCGCTGGAGTCAATCAAACAATTGTTCACCAACGGAGGCGGGTGGTATAACGTCAATAGCGCACACCCGTTTGAGAACCCCACGCCGTTGTCGGACTTTCTGGAAATGCTGGCCATCATCGTAGTGCCCATGGCGCAGGTTTATATGTTCGGCCTGCTGGTCGGCAATAAGAAACATGCGTGGACATTGTTCGCCGTCATGCTTGCGCTGTATATGCTTTCCTTTGCGGGAGCGTGGTACTTCGAGTCGCAGCCCAACCCGGTGACCGGTAATTATGCATCCAACATGGAAGGCAAGGAACAACGGATCGGGGTGATGAACAGCGTGCTGTGGGCGACCTCCTGTACGGCAATTGACAACGGCTCGGTCAATTCGATGCACGACAGTTACATGCCGCTGGCCGGCCTGATGCCGCTGTGGAACATCCTGATTGGTGAAATGCTTTTTGGCGGGATCGGTTGCGGGATGTATTGCATGTTATTCCACGTCTTAATCGCAGTGTTCATTGCCGGGCTGATGATCGGGAGAACGCCGGAATATCTTGGAAAGAAGTTAGACGCCTGGTGCGCCACGTGGGCGGTTATTGGAGTGTTGATTCCCAATGCCGCCGCTCTTATTCCGACCGCCATTGCGGTGATGATACCGCAGGGCCTGTCCAGCATGAATAATGGAGGCCCGCACGGGTTTACGGAAGTCCTCTACTGTTTTGGCGAGGCCGCAAACAACAACGGCAGCGCTTTCGCCGGTTTGAACGCAAACACGCCTTTCTACAATATCGCCGCGGGAATCGTCATTTGGATCGGGCGGTTCATTCCGATCATTGCGGCGCTGGCGATTGCGGGAAGGCTGGCGTCGAAGAAGACAGTGGAGCCATCGGCGGGAACGCTGCCGACTCACGGGTGGACTTTCGGGCTCACCTTAACGGGAGTCATCGCCATCGTCGCGGCGCTTACATTTTTCCCGGCGCTGTGCCTGGGGCCGATCGTTGAACATGGGTTGATGCTGTGGGGACGAACTTTTTAAGCGAAGTTGACAAAAACTTTTTACAAAATTTATGAGCACAAGAATCGAATTCAAATACTCGACGCTGTTCCGCCAGGCGGTGATTGACGCGTTCAAAAAGCTCAATCCGCGCGACGAAATCAAGAACCTGGTCATGTTCGTCGTGTGGCTCGGGTCGATCTGGACGACGGTCATTTTGTTTCTGCCCGGGCAGTGCAATTTGTTCAACGTGCAGATTTGCTTCTGGCTTTGGTTCACCTGCCTGTTCGCGAATTTTGCGGAGGCGATGGCGGAAGGGCGCGGGAAGGCGCACGCGGATGCGTTGCGGGCGCTTCGCACCAAAACCATGGCGCGCAAAATTGTTGACGGGAAAGAAGTCCTAGTGCCGGCGAACGAATTGAAAGTGGGCGACCGATATATTTGCCAGGCGGGGGAGTTTGTTGCCGCCGACGGCGATATCGTGGAGGGCATCGCGACCGTGGACGAATCGGCGATCACGGGAGAATCCGCGCCGGTTGTTCGCGAAAGCGGGGGCGACCGGAGCGCTGTTACCGGGGGCACCAAAGTCATCAGCGACAAGATCATTGTGCGCGTGACGGCAGAATCCGGGGACTCGTTTCTGGACCGGATGATTTCAATGATTGAAGGCGCGCGACGGCAGAAGACGCCGAACGAAATTGCGCTCAATATCGTGCTCGTGAGCCTGACGGCGCTGTTCATCGTGGTGGTCTTTGTGCTGCCGCCGTATGCGCATTACAACGAGGCCCAGGCGGGGCAAAAGGACGTGGTGCTGACGACGATCCCGGTGCTTCTTGCGCTGATTGTATGTTTGATTCCGACGACCATTGGAGGATTGCTCAGCGCCATAGGAATTGCCGGCATTGACCGTTTGATGCGGCGCAATGTGCTTGCGACCAGCGGACGCGCCGTTGAAGCGGCGGGGGACGTGGACGTGCTGCTGTTAGACAAAACGGGAACGATCACTCTCGGCAACCGGCAGGCGACGGAGTTCATTCCCGCGCCCGGCGTGAAAATGGAGGAACTTGCGGACGCCGCGCAACTCGCGTCGCTTGCCGATGAAACGCCCGAGGGGAGATCGATCGTTACGCTGGCGAAGGAAAAATACGGGTTGCGCGGGCGGGACATCGCGGAGACTTTCGCGACGTTTATCCCATTCACGGCGCAGACGCGAATGAGCGGCGTGGACCTTTTCGACGAACGCGGCGGCGCCCCGGCGCAAGCGGAGATGGACGCTCCGCACACGAACCGCCTGGCAGGCGCCGCGATTGCGCTGGCGAAGCTGCCGACGCGAACCCATGCGGCCCAAGCGAAGCCCATTCGCTGCATTCGCAAAGGGGCGGCGCAGGCGGTGGCGGCATTTGTTTCCACGAGCGGCGGATCGGTCGCGAAAAGCCTGATGGAAAAAGTGGATGAAATCTCACGCCAAGGCGGCACGCCATTGCTCGTTGCGGACGGGGCGAAGGCGCTGGGCGTCATTCAACTCAAGGATATTGTCAAAGGCGGCATCAAGGAGCGGTTCGCCCAATTGCGGAAAATGGGAGTCAAGACGATTATGATCACGGGCGACAACCCGCTGACCGCCGCATCCATCGCCGCCGAAGCGGGAGTGGACGATTTTATCGCACAGGCGACGCCGGAGGACAAACTGGCGCGCATCCGCAAGGAACAGGAGGGCGGCAAATTGATCGCGATGATCGGAGACGGAACGAACGACGCCCCTGCCCTTGCGCAGGCGGACGTGGGCGTGGCGATGAACACGGGGACACAGGCCGCGCGCGAAGCCGGCAACATGGTCGATCTCGACAGCAATCCGACCAAGCTGATCGAGGTGGTGGAAATCGGCAAACAGTTGCTGATGACGCGCGGCGCGCTGACGACCTTCAGCATCGCCAATGACGTGTCAAAATATTTTGCGATCCTTCCGGCAATGTTCGGGCTGCTCTACGCCGCGACCGCGACGGGGCGCGGGCCGCTGGACAAATTGAACATCATGTTCCTGCACTCGCCGCAGAGCGCGATTCTATCGGCGGTCATTTTCAACGCGCTCATCATCGTGGCGCTCATTCCGCTGGCGCTCAAAGGCGTCAAGTACAGGCCGTTGGGTGCGGCCGTGATTTTGCGGAACAACATGCTCATTTATGGCGTCGGCGGCATTCTCGTGCCGTTCGTTTGCATCAAGCTGATTGACCTGATCCTTGTGGCCGTCCACCTCGCGCCCTGATGCCGTCGCCGCCAATGAATTTTACGAGGAAAAAATTATGATTAAACTCATTACCCAATCCATCCGGCAATTGATCCTGTGGACCGTCGTGACGGGCGCGGCGTATCCACTGGTCGTCACGGTGATCGCGCAACTGGCGTTCCATAACCAGGCCAACGGAAGCCTGGTGCGGCGCGACGGAAAAGTCATCGGCTCGGCGCTGCTGGCCCAGCAATTCCAAGGCAGCAATTACTTCTGGCCACGGCCTTCGTCCTGCAGTTATGGAACGGGGCCGACGGGTATCTCGGCATCGAGCGGAAGCAATCTTGGGCCGACCAGCGGGCAGCTCCAGACCAACGTCATCAATAACGCGGCGGCGTTCATCAGCGGGAACAACCTGCCGACGAACACGGTTGTGCCGGCGGACATGGTATTCGCATCCGCCAGCGGACTCGATCCGGATATCAGCCCGGAAGCCGCGCGGTTGCAAATTGGCCGGGTGGCCGGGGCGCGCGGAATACCCGCGAACACGGTGAAGGAACTGGTCGAAAGATTTGTGGAGCCGCCGCAATGGGGGTTTTTGGGCCAGGCGCGCGTCAATGTGCTGCTGCTGAACGCGGCGCTGGACGACCTCGCGGCGCAAAAGAAGGGATGAGGCATTTATGCATGACAAACGCATTCTGCTGCCGATCAATCTGGCAAACGGTTCATTCGACACGTTGCTCTTTGCGCAAGAGATGGCGGGCGAGTTTGGCGTAGGCGTCCGGCTGCTCAATGTTGTCAATTTGAACATCGCGGCGGGATCGAGCGTTTACGACGACGTGTGCCAGGAGAACAACCGGGCGCTGGAGCGGCTCCGAAATGTTTTTTTCGGCGCGGGCACGGACGTGAGCGTGAGCGTGCGCGCGGGTGAGGCAGCCGAGGAAATCCTGGCGGAGGCGCGCGAGGAACAGTGCGAGCTGATCGTCCTTTCGAGTCCGAAACCGACACTATGGAAGCGGTTGCTGGGGCTTGGGACCGTCAAGGCGATCGTTCGCAAGGCGCCGTACCCCACCCTTGTATTGCCGCGCATTTGGAAAACGACGCGGCACTCATCTAACCAGCGAGGCGCGCACGTCTGGAAGGCGCTTGCCGTCCGGAGCGACGACCCGGAGACAGAACGACCAGCCGGCGGTGTTCTGGGTGACTTTGAGAAGGAGGGGGTTCCAGCCGGCGCGGAGAGTCACATCGACCCTGTCGGTATCGCGTTGCAAGGCGCGGGAGGCGTTGTTGGCGTGGACCAGTGTATCGTTGAGCCAAACCTTGTTGCCATCATCGCTGCCCAATTCGAAGCGGGCGGGCTGTTCGTTCGGGGAATAAATCCAGGTGCGCGCGTACGCCACGCGTTGTTCGCCACCGAGGGCCTGGAGGAGATCAAGCTTCCACGGCTCCGCTGGATCGGTCCCGGCGGGAAGCGCCTGCCAGTTGACGGAGCCGGCGCCGGATTGCTCCGGCGGAAAAGCGATGTCAAATAAAGCGGAGAAGTTTTTCTCGGCTTGTTCATACGGGCCGGCGACCTGCCAGGTGGTGATGTATTCGGACAGTTCGTCGATTTTGCGCAGGACGGCACGGGCGTCTTTTTTTGTGGCCGGATCGGCGGTGACTTCCAGGACTTTTTTCAAGGCAGGCGTAACCACGGCGGGATGCGCCGCATAAATCGCGGAGGAAATATCGATGACAGCCCGCGTGGCTTCGGGTCGGACGGCGGGGTTGTCCAACAGCGGCACGACCTCCGCGAGCGATTGCTCGTCGTGGAGACTGGCGAGGCCCGAAAGAACGAGGCGGTCTTCATCGGGATCGACCACAGAGCCAAGAAGACTGTGCAACGCATGCAATTTTGCGTGGACCGGGATTTTAACGCCTTCCTCCTCCGTTATCAGTCGCACAGCCCCGCGAGTGGCCAGCAATTGGGTCTTTTTGTCCGAATTAGCCGCCAATTGAACGAGGTTTTCGAGCATTTCGGGATCATGGGTGTCGCAGGCGGCGCTGACAGCGGCACCGCGCACCCGAGGATTTGAATCCTGCAAGGAGGCGCGCAAGGCGGCACGGGCGGGTTCCTCGCTCAATGCGGCGCAGACCGGCAACAAACTCAGGCGCGCGTCCAAGGGGGCGGTCCGAACGGCGTCGGCAATTGGCGAGGCGTCGGCGTGGCCGGATTGCGATTCGATGCGCTGATAGGCGACACTGAGGGCGTCCGAGGCTTCGGACCGGGCATCATCGGTTTTTGCGTCGATGACGGATTGAATCATCCCGGGGATTTGCCGCGGACCGGCCAACGAGGCGAGCGCCTGAAACGAGGCTGCGCGGGTCGAATCATCGCCGCCGCGGGCGATTTCGGCCAGCTTGGGAATGGCGGACTGGTCGTCGCGATCGCCGAGGGCGCGGATCAATTCCAGTTGGACCTCAGGCGCCGCACCAGCGATGTCCGCGACGAGGTCCTTTGTTACGGGGCCGTGATGCAGGTTCAGCAACGATTCGCGAGCGGCGCTTTTTTCCGCGCCGTCCCCCGCCGCGGCTTTTTCCGCGAGGACGAGGCCGACAGAGCCGTCGCCCAAATCCCCTAATGCGATGATCGCAGCCAGGCGGACATCGGAATCGGGCGAGTCAACAAGACTTGCGACAGCGGGCATCGAGGCGGGGTCGCCGCGCGGGGCGAGACAATGCAGCAGCGCGAATTGGACGGGGGCCGCGACTTTGGGCAGCTCCTCCGCCAACGCCCGTGTGACGGCGGCGCCTGGCAATTTGTAAACCACCTGGAGGGCAGCGCCCTGGGTCACGGCATCGTCGCCAGCAATTGCTTTGGACATCAGCGCGATGCCGGTTTTGCCGGAGGACAAAATGAGGCCGCGAAACGCGGCGCCGCGGATGGCTTCATTTTTGCCGGTGTCGAAAAGACGTTGGAACGTTTTGCGCGCGGGATTTTTTTTGCCTTGCGTCAACAATTCGTTGGCGATGGCCAACTGGCCGTCGATCTCAGCGCCGAGGACGCGTGCGTCGGACGGCGCAGGGGCGGATTCCAATTTCGCCAACGCTTTCGCGCCACCGATTCGTCCCAATGCTTCGGCGGCGGCTACGGCGACGTCGGTGTCGTTGTTGGAAAGGAGGTCGCTTAAGGGCGCGATGGCGTCGGCCTGATGGCGCTTGGCGAGGGAATTGATGATTCCGACCTGGTTGGACCCGGAGGTTTTTGGCAGCGCGGCCAGGAGGGCATCGCCGGCTTCGGGGGCTGGCATCGGCTCAAGCGCGTAGCGGGCGAGCTGGGAAAGCTGTTCGTCCGTCAGCAAAGCAGCGAGAGCCGGGATGGACTCTTTGAGTCCAAGGCGCTTGAGCGCGGCGCAAGCGACGGCTTTGTCGTGGACGGAGCCATTGGATTGCAGGACGGCGATGAGGCTCGCTTCCTGGGCATCGTCGGCAGCCGGCGCAAGGAAAGGCAACATCAACAAGGAGAGAGACAGGACGAGAATAGAATTACGTTTCATGAATCCACGACAGAATGCAGAATGGCGGATCAGGAATCAACCCTGCGTTTAATGCTTGAAATGGGGCGGTTTGAGCTTACTTTAGTGGGCGCGACGATTTTTTTGAAAAAATTGTTGCCACAACGGGGACTGTCCATTATATTTCGCGCTCCGTTTGTCCTGTTGGGCAGCGGAGCGGGAAAAGATCATAATGCCGACAATTAATCAGCTCGTCCGAAAAGGACGAAACAAATTGCGAAGCAAGTCCAAAGCACCGGCCTTGCAGAATTCGCCGTACCGTCGCGGAGTGTGCATCCAAGTGATGACACGCACGCCTAAGAAGCCGAATTCGGCCATGCGCAAGGTTGCCAAAGTGCGCTTGACGAATGGTTTCGAGGTGATCGCTTATATCCCGGACGAGGGGCACAACCTCCAGGAGCATTCGATTGTCCTGGTGCGCGGCGGCCGCGTAAAGGATTTGCCCGGTGTCCGTTACCACATTGTTCGTGGCACATTGGATGCCGCGGGTGTGGAGAAACGGCGCGTGAGCCGTTCCAAATATGGTGTAAAGCGCCCGAAAGAGGCGAAAGCTGGGGCGAAACCGGCGGAAGCGAAGTAATTTTATATGTCCAGACGTCGTCAAGCAAGTAAAAGACCGCTGTTGGAAGACAGCAAGTATCACAGCACATTGGTTTCGCGATTGGTCAACACGGTCATGATCAGCGGAAAGAAGACCACAGCGCAACGGATTGTTTACGGCGCCTTTGAGCAGATCGCCGAGAAGAACCCAGCGACAAACCCGCTGGATATCTTGCAGAGAGCAGTCGATAACGCCAAGCCGCGGCTTGAGGTGAAGCCTCGCCGAGTGGGCGGAGCGACTTACCAGGTGCCTGTGGAAGTGCCGGTGGACCGGCAGCTTTCGCTGGCGATGCGCTGGCTGGTGGATTTGGCGGATGCCCGAAAAGGGACCGCAATGAAAGAGGCCCTCGCCCTGGAAATCATGGACGCTTTCCAAGGCCAGGGAAACGCAATCCGTAAACGAGATGAGGTGCATAAGATGGCACAGGCCAATAAAGCCTTCGCGCATTTTAGGTGGTAAACAGTTTGCAACCTCATAAACGCCCCGGGTGGACCAGTCGGGGCATTTTTATTATATGACAGACGCCGTAGCAGACAAAACAACCGAGAAAAAGCCGGTGAATTCGCCAGCGCGCAGTTACACAATGGAGCGCACGCGGAACATTGGCATTGCCGCGCACATCGATGCCGGCAAGACGACCACAACGGAGCGCATTCTCTTTTATACCGGACTCATTCACAAGATCGGCGACGTCGATGACGGCAACACCGTGACCGACTGGATGGAGCAGGAACGCGAACGCGGCATCACGATCACCTCCGCCGCCGTGACCTGCTATTGGACGCAAAAGAAAGAGGAAGGCCTGGAGAAGCTTTACGCCGGCGTCGGCCATCGCATTAATATTATTGACACTCCCGGCCACGTGGATTTCACGGCGGAAGTGGAGCGCTCCATGCGCGTGCTCGACGGCGCT
>DATAXU010000245.1:0-8538 GCA_036272955.1 Verrucomicrobiia bacterium | reverse complement strand
CTCAATTCCGATTCGCTCGTGACGTAAAAAGGTTTGCCCGGCGTCGCCCTGTCCAGGCCGAAGGACCTTATTTCCGGGCTTGATTTAACGCCCCAACTCGTTGCGCCGTCCAAAAAATCCTTGCCGACCGGCAGCACGGTGGTCCCATCAGGCGAAACATACCACGCCGCCGGATGCCCAAGCGAACCCCGGTTCAAACGCCAGTCGCTAACGGGCAGATACAACCTCTTCCCGGACCAATCCTTGATCGTTTGCGGTCTCAGCGACATCACCTTGCCCCCCGCGTCCACGGCATAGACGCCGACGTCGTCGTCGTAGGAAATCACCATCAAATTGCCCGCCTCGTCCGCCGCAAGGTTGACGGGTTCCATGCGTTCATCGCTCACGATGGAAAGCTGGATCCCGGTCGCGTCCCAGCGATAAATCCGCTGCGGATGCGCGTCCACAAAAAAGTAATCGCCGCGCGGTCCAACCGCTCCCCCGGAAATATTGAAAAAGCCCCCCGCAAGTTTTTTCACTTTCGCGCCGTGCGCCACAACAGGCGACGTAACAGCCGCCTTCCGCGCCGGCGCTTTGCCGGAGATGTCCAGCCAGGAAAATTCGTGTTGACGAATTTCAATGTCGGGGGACGTCTCGCAAATGGCCGAATCAAAGCTCGCCTTGCTGTTGCTGTCGCAATGGAAATTGCGGAAATGGATGTCCCGCGAATCAGAAACGCTGACCGCGCAGGCAAAAGGCTGGAAGGAACTAATGACGCGGTACGAATGGAAATTGGCGAACGTGATGTCGTGTGACGAAACAATTTCAATCGGCAAGGCCAGTCCGCTTTCGCCGCGTTCCTCCTCGGTTTGCAGCGCGTAGAAGCTCCAGTATGCGGCGTTTGTTACCTGAAGCTCATGGTGAACGTGGTGTTCGATCGAAATTTGATACGCCCGGCCTTCGGTTTGCGTATCGGACACCAGCATTCCCGCCCGCGCAAATGTGGACGGCGTCCAAATATCCAAAAACGTTCCGCCGCCACCGTCCGTGACCCACAAGCTGGGATACTCGCTGTCCCAATGGCGATTGGGATTGGGATCGGCGGTATGGCTGCCGTTGTACGGATTTTCCCGCGAACCATCCGGTTTGGGAGTGCCGTGGCCGCCAAGGAACCGCACGTCATTCATCAGTGAGCCGCTTCCCGCCTTCCAAAGAGCCGCCACGGCGCGCGGATTATTCCCGCTCGTATAAAGCCCGATGCCAATGACGATATTGCTGCCGCCCGCGGGCGTTTCCAGCAAAGCCTTTGGCCCGCCGCTGCCCGCGTACGCCGGGACGCCGTCCGGAAGAATAATCTGCGTCGCGCCCGGATGAAGGCCGATCAACACCGTGTCCGGCTGAAGCATCAAAGTGTCATGCACAATGTAAAATCCCGAAGGCAGGTAACTCGCCCGGTTGCTCGCAATCGCCGCGCGAAAAGCCTCCGTATCGTCGGTGACCCCGTCGCCTTTGGCGCCGAGATCGCGAATATTGGCCCAGGTGCTGCAGTCCGGCAGCGGCGTCAGATCAGTCTCCACGGGCGGCGGCATCTCAGTCAGCGGCGCTGCGTCAAAGTGCGTTTCGATCCCCGGCTCGCTGCCGATGTCGGCGTAATGAAGTCCGTGTGAGAAATTCGTGACCGTGTAAATCGAAGCCGGCGCGGAATAGAATTCGCCGCTGTCCCGCAACGCCGCGAAGACTGGAACATTCTGGCAATCCACGTGTTCCATATTGATTTCATTGCGCAGGCTCTTTTCCATTCCAAAAATGAACGCCGGCCCGGAAATCTCCTCAAGCCGGGCGTCTTTGATCCAAAGTTCATCCACCCACTCCGGTTCTATTTCCACGGCGGTTTTCACATGCTTGAAGTGCGGACGAACGAGCGTGAGACCCGCTTCATGCTCCAGAATTGCCGCCTCCCGCTGATCTTCGAAGGAACAATCGATGAACGTGAACTGCCACCCCGGCGAAGGTTTGGAAGTCCAAACCGCATGCGTGCCCCCAAAAAAATGAACATCCTCGACCACATTGCCCCCCTCATGGATGCCGGCCAACGCCGAACCAAGATGAAAATCCATATGGGCGAGAAAACAGTGCTGGGCATATCGCGCCCGCACGCCCACCGCCCCAGCATTCCCTTCCTCGACCTCAATATCAATATTGGCCAGCGCCGAATAAAAAGTTCCCGGATTGGCGTCGGGAACAGGACCGCGGGTAGCTTGCCGCCCTCGCGGACGCCTTCCCGCGAAAAAAATCATGACCTTTTCATGGGAAGCATTCGTAAAGCCAGCCGTGTGCGCAGGCAGGACAATTACAGGACGCTCCTCGCCATAGCCAATCAATCGAATGGACGGCCAGATATAAAGAGTATCGCTGATGCGATAGCGTCCCGGCGCAAGCAACACAAGTCCCTGCCCCGTAGTCTCTTGAACTTTGTCAATTGCATTTTGCAATGCCGCCGTATCATCCCCGCCCGACGGGCTAATATAAACCGCCTTCGGATCAACCAAGCGTTGCGAGTAAAACGAGCTTGCCCCGGCCGACATTTCGAACAGAAGGCAAAGGCCAAGCCAAAACAAAAGGCGCCTATAAATAATTCCGGATGCTAGTGTCAAAAACGGCGTTTTTCAACGATTTTTTGGGATCTTGCCGATTATTGCCGATTATTTCACCCACATCCACGGTCGCTTGTATCCCCCATTTGGTTCCGCTATAAATACCCAAATGGCGAAGCGACTTCTTGGAGCAATAGCGGCAATCGGAGTGGCCGCCTGCGTCCAAGCGATGGACCGCCAGATCGTTCCCCTTCACATGCGAGACATCGTGACGCGCCAGCAACCCATCGGCCGTCTGCCCGCGACAAATCAACTGCGCCTCGCCATCGCTCTCCCATTGCGAAACCCACAAGGTTTGACCAACACGCTGCGCCAGCTCTATCAACGCGGCAGCGCGCAATTCCACCATTACTTAAAGCCCGCCGATTTTACCGCCGCCTTCGCGCCGACCGCGGCAGATTATCAGGCGCTAATTGCTTTTGCCAAATCGCAAGGCTTGACCGTCACTGGAACTCATCCCAACCGCACGTTACTCGATGTGACAGGCTCGGTGGCGAACGTTGAACGAGCGCTGCGTGTGCATATGAACGTGTACCAGCACCCGACGGAGAACCGCACGTTTTACGCTCCCGACGGCGACCCCGCCATCGACCTCGCCACGCCCATCCTGGCGATCGCTGGCTTGCACAACGAGTTCACGCCGCATCCGCACGTTGAAATGCCCCCTGCAAGTCCGACCAACAAGAGCCGCCCCTTCTACGGTTCGGCGCCGGACGAAAATTATTGGGGAGGCGATTACAGGGCCGCTTATGTTCCTGGCGTGTCCCTCGACGGGACCGGACAGTCAGTCGGATTATTCGAGTTAGATGGGTATGAGGCCAGCGACATCACGAGTTACGAAAATGCAACCGGCTTTGCGCCGGTGCCGTTGCAGAACATTTTGATCGACGGTTACTCGGGCTATGGCACTGGCGACGACTCGGAGGCGGAAGTGGATTTGGACATTGAATTGGCGATTTCAATGGCGCCGGGCCTTTCGAACATCTTTGTTTATGAAGGCTCATCCTACTCAACGACCGCGCAAATCAATGATGTTTTAAACCGAATGGCCACCGATAACCTTGCACAGCAAATGAGTTGTTCCTGGTCTTTTGACATCGATCTTGCAACGGAGCAAATCTTCCAGCAATTCGCCGCCCAGGGACAATCGTTTTTTTTGGCTTCCGGAGATTCAGGGGCCTATTCGGGAGTCGTCGAAGAACCGTGCGATGACCCGAACATCACGATCGTCGGCGGCACTGCTTTGAATACTTACAGTGCGGGCGGCCCATGGGAGTCCGAAACGGCTTGGCAACGGAGCAGTTCTGTCGAAACGAGCGGGGGCATTAGCACTGTGTATCCAATTCCGTATTGGCAACAAGGAGTCGATATGTCGGCCAACCAAGGATCGACTACTATGCGCAATCTTCCGGACGTGGCCATGTTCGCGGAGGGCGCCTACATTTTCTGCAAGGGAGGAGAGCAAACCGCCCTAAGCGGAACCAGTTGTGCCGCGCCGCTTTGGGCCGGCTTCACTGCACTAGTTAACCAACAAGCTGCTTTCAACGGCCAGCCGCCGGTGGGGTTTCTAAATCCGGCCCTCTACGCCATCGGCGAAAGCACCAACTATCAGGCTTGCTTTCACGACATCACTGTCGGCGGCAACACCACGAGCGCAAGCCCGAGTAAATTTTACGCCGTTCCCGGCTATGATCTTTGCACTGGTTGGGGATCGCCCGCTGGCAGCAGCCTGATTTCGGCATTGCTCGCCCCTGTAGATGCATTGCTGATCACGCCGCATGCGGGCTTCACGGCAGCCGGTCCGGCTGGCGGGCCTTTCTACGTGGACTCGGAAAATTACGCGCTGACCAATGCGGGGAATGCTCCTTTGATCTGGAGTGTTGTGAACACCTCCCTGTGGCTCAGCATCTCACCGGACGGAGGAACCCTCGCGCCGGGTGAAGCTACGAACGTAACGATAGCCGTCAACTCCGAAGCGACTAATTCTCCAATTCAAAGCGTTACCGGAACTGTGGTTTTTACGGACCTCTCGGACAATGTGATGCAAGGGATGACTTTTGATCTGCTGAGCGGCAATGGCGGTTTTGAGACAGGCGACTTTTCCGATTGGACTCTGACAGGCGATCCGAATTCGAATTTGATTGTTAATAGCGACGACAGTCAATACGGTTTCTATCCGCTCCCCGGCGTCGATGATTCACTTTTTGTTCATTCCGGTTTATGCGGTGGATTATTTGGCCAGGCTGGCGCCATTGCGACGCTTTCGCAAACTGTGCCGACTTCTCCCAGTCAGCCTTATGTGCTCTCTTTTTGGTTGCAATGTTTCGCCGAAAACGGCACGGCGGCGCCAAATGAATTTTTTGTCCAGTGGGGCGGCGATACACTATTCGACCAGACAAATATGGAAGCGTCTGGCTGGACCAACATGGAGTACATCGTCAGATCCAGTGAGACCAATACGCTGCTCGAATTCGGTTTGCGCAATGATCCGGCGGCTTTTGCCATGGACGACATTACTTTGCAACCCGTGCCCTCGCCTACATTCCAAAACGTCATGGGAAATGGCAACGCCGTCGTATTGACATTCAGCACCATGCCGGGTTTGGCGTATCAGGTCCAATTCACGACCGATCTCACTGGCGGCAACTGGGTCAACTTGGGACCGGCCCAACCTGCGCCGGGCACCATCTCAACCGCCACCGATTTCCTCCCCACCGATCCGCGGCGCTTTTATCGCATCGTGGTTTTGCCCTGAGCGTTTCCGTGCTACCAAATAATGGCCCGATCTTCGGGCGGGCGCCACATCGGAGAGCCTTCCTTGATGCCGAAAGCGTCGAAGAATTCCTGGCGATTTGATTCGGGGCCGATGGCGCGAAATTGGCCGGGTGAATGCGGATCGACGGTAATCAAACGCCGTTGCTCGGCCTCGCGCCAGTTGACGCGCCAAACCTGGGCGAACGAAATGTAAAATCGCTGTTCCGGCGTGAGGCCGTCGATGTTTTTGCGCTTTTCCGGGTTTTTGGCCAGATCACGTTCGAGCGCCTCATAAGCGATGCTCACTCCGCCGAGGTCAGCGATGTTTTCGCCGAGGGTCAACTTGCCGTTGACATGCAACCCGGGAAGCGCCTGGTAATTATTGTATTGGTCCACCAACTTTTGCGCCCGCGCGTCGAAGGCCGCGGCGTCCTCGGGCGTCCACCAATCATTGAGATTGCCGTCGGCGTCATACTTGCGGCCCTCATCGTCGTAGCCATGCGTCATTTCGTGCCCAATCACCACGCCGATCGCCCCGTAATTGACGGCGTCATCCATCGTCGGATCAAAGAACGGCGGTTGCAAAATACCGGCTGGGAAAACGATCTCGTTTCGCGGCGGGTTGAAATACGCGTTGACGGTCTGCGGCGTCATGTCCCACTCGGATTTATCGACAGGCTTGCCGATCCTGGCCAGTTCGCGTTTGGATTCGAAAATCTCGGCGCGGCGCACATTGCCCAGATAATCGTCGCGGCGGATTTCAACGCTGGAATAATCGCGGAATTTCTTCGGACAACCAATCTTCTGTGAGAAGCGCGCGAATTTCGCAAGCGCCTTGGCGCGCGTCGCCTCGGACATCCAGGGGACCTTTTGCAATCGTCCGCGGAAAACGTCTTTGAGATTGTTCACCAAATCATTCATGTCCGCGCGTGCTTTGGCCGTGAAGTATTTCTCGACGTAAAGCTGGCCCAGCGCTTCGCCGATATTGCCATCAATCGTCCGGGCGGCCCTTTGCCATCGCGGCTCCTGCGCCGGCTGGCCGCGCAAAACGCCGCCGTAAAAGTGGAATGATTCCTTTTCCGCCGCCGAATAAAGCCGCGGCGCGGCGGTCCTCAAGACGTGCCAGCGCAGGTAGATCTTCCAGTCCTCCAACGGCCGGTCTTTGACAAGGCTGTTCAACGCCGCAAAAAACTCCGGCTGGCGAACCACAATGTCGGGCGGCGCGGAAATTCCCGAAGTTTCAAAGAATTCGTCCAGAGCCAGATTTGGGTAATTCGTCTCGACTTCTGATGTGGGAAACTTGTGGTAATTGGCGACGGGATCGCGCAAGTCCGCGCGCGCCTTGCTGGCTTTGGCGAGTGCCGTCTCCAAGTCCAAAACTTTCGCGGCGCCGTTCGTGGCGGCGTCCTCCGAGAGGCCGGACATTCCGAGCATTTTCGCGACGTGCGCAACGTAGGCATCTCGTTGTTTCGCAAAGCTGGGGGAAAGGTAATAATCGCGGTCGGGGAGTCCCAGTCCGCCCTGACCGAAATACAGGGCATAGACCGAGCTGTTCTTTTCATCGTCGGAAACGGAGTCGTCGAAAAGGACGCCAATTCCTTCCAGTTGAAAGGCGGCGGTCAGCCGGATCAGTTGTGGCGTTGAAGAGAGGGCGTCGATGCGGGCGAAATCCTGCCGCAACGGTTCGAAGCGAAGTTCTTCGATGCGATTCGTGTTCATCGCAGACGCAAAGAAATCGCCGACTTCGCTCGCCGGAGAATGCGGCGGCGCGGAGGGATCCGCGGCGGCGGACTCCAGCAGGCCGTGAAGTAATTCCCAGTTGCGCTGGGCCAGTTGATCGAACGCCGCCCAGCGGGCCTTGTCCGCCGGCACCGGATTGTCCTTCAACCAGGTGCCGCAGGCATAATGGTAGAAATCCACTTTGGGATCGACCGACATGTCCATGTAGTTGGTTGAGAAGCGGGGGATTGCGGTTTCAGCGCAGACCAGGCCGCTGGTGAAAACGCACAAACAGGCTATAACTATTTTCATTTTTACTTGCCGAGAATTTTTTTGAGGGCGGACAGAAATATTTCAATATTTTCCCGGCGCGACGTTTCTCCCATGAGACCGACGCGCCAGATTTTGCCCTTGAGAGGTCCGAGTCCGGCGCCAATTTCGAGATTGAATTCGGAGAGCAACCGTTTGCGAACAGCGGCATCATCCGCGCCGACAGGAACGCGCACGGCGTTGAGCGACCAGAGTTGGTGGCCTTGTTGCGATGCGAGTTCCAACCCCATGTCCGCCAGACCGCGTTTGAATGCGAGATGATTCTCCTCGTGCCGGCGCCAGCGATTTTCCAGACCCTCTTCCATCACCAGGCGCAAGGCTTCGTGCAGGGCGTAGTTCATGGAGATGGGCGCCGTGTGATGATAGGCACGGTCCTGACCCCAGTAGGAGGCGAGCAAATTGATATCCAGATACCAGCTTTGCACCTTGCGCTTGCGGTGCGTGGCAATCTCCATCGCGCGAGCGCCAAACGAAACCGGAGAGAGTCCGGGCGGGCAACTCAAACATTTCTGGGTGCCGCTGTAAACGGCATCGACTCCCCACTCGTCCAATTTCACGGGGCAACCTCCCAGGGACGTCACGGTGTCGAGTACGAACAGCCCGCCGGCAGCATGGGCGAGCCTGGAAATTTCTTCGACGGGCGTGAGCACGCCGGTGGAGGTTTCCGCGTGGACGACGGCGACGATTTTTGGACGGACATTTTTGAGCGCGGCGGCGATGGCGTCAGGCTCGACGATTTTGCCCCATTCCGCCTCGACCTTTGTGACGCGCGCGCCGCAACGTTCCGCGACGTCCGCCATGCGGCCGCCGAAGACACCGTTGATGCCGATGACGACGTCGTCGCCGGGCTCGACGAGATTGACGAAGCAAAACTCCATGCCGGCGCTGCCGGTGCCGCTGACCGGGAACGTCATTTCATTTTTCGTTTGGAAGATGGAGCGGAGCATGGACTTGATCTCTTCCATCAATTGGATGAAAGCCGGGTCGAGGTGGCCGACCAGTGGCTGGGACATGGCTTGCAGGACGCTTGGGGCGACTCCGCTTGGGCCGGGCCCCATCAGGAGACGAGTTGGCGGCTTGAAGGCTGCGATTTTTTGCATCC
>DATAXU010000244.1:0-32469 GCA_036272955.1 Verrucomicrobiia bacterium | reverse complement strand
ACAAAGACGTTGCTGGTGGTGCCGACGACGCGGCTTGCGCTGGCGCTCAGGCCGATGCCAGCGCCCGACCATGCCGAACCGTTCCAAATGGCGAAGTTGGAAACGGTGATCCCGCCGGCCGTGGCAAAGCCGCCCGCGACGCAGACGAGATTGTTGAAGATGCCGATGCCGCTGGCTGCCGCACTGAGTCCGCCGTCCATGGCGGACCAGAACGAGCCGTTCCATTGGGCGATGAAACTGGCCGGCGCGCCGCCCGCCTGGGAAAAATTGCCGCCGACATAGACGTTGCCGCCGCTGGCCGCGACGGCGTTGACGTTATTATTGACGCCAGTGCCGAGGCCCGACCAGGTGGAACCATTCCAGACCGCAACGTTTGAAATGACCTGCGAGCCGGAATTGGTGAACAGCCCGCCCGCGTAAAGCAGCCCGCCGCTGACGGCCACCGAGCGCACGATGGCGGTATTGGGGAGGCCAAGCCCCTCGCCGAGGGCATGCCAAGCGCCGCCGTCCCACATTCCGATATTGGTCATCATCACGCCCGAGCTGTCCAGGTTCGTGAAAAGGCCGCCCACGTAAAGATTGGCCCCGCTCACGGCCAGACTCAGGACCGTGCCAGTGTTAAGACCGACGCCGCTCCATGTTGAGCCGTTCCATTGGGCCAGACCGTTGATGGGGATGCCGTTCACTTGATTGAATGCTCCCGCCGCATAGAGCGTGTTGCCCACGAATGCCATGTCATAAACTGTGGTCGCGCCGGGCGAATTGGTGAAGGTGCCGATTGTGTTCCATTGCCCGCCGTCAAAATACTTCAACGTCGGCGACGTGCTGCCAAAGCAGGACGCATAGATGTTGCCGCCGTTGAGTGCGATGGCGGCGATGCTGTTGGTGGTGCCGGGAATGCCAAACTGCGGGTCCCAATGCACATCGTCCGGCACAAAGGCATGAGCCGGGAAAAATGAGAGGGAGCACAGCGCTGTCAGCGACGAGAACCAGAGAGTTTTGGTTAGGGATTTCATGTCTCAACGGAACTTTGGCCGATGTTGCGCATCGCGCGAAGAAAATCAAGCCCGTTTCGCGGCGGTATGATCCCGGCAGGGCAGCCTGCAATCGAGCCGGGGAGTGGCGATTTTTGAATTGACGCGCGCGTGGTTTTCTGGGGATATTGGCGGCAGCCGCACGT
This sequence comes from Verrucomicrobiia bacterium, assembly GCA_036272955.1. Classification (GTDB taxonomy): domain Bacteria; phylum Verrucomicrobiota; class Verrucomicrobiia; order Limisphaerales; family Palsa-1400; genus DATAUD01. The sequence continues at coordinate 31,289 of DATAXU010000244.1, read as the reverse complement.
TGAGGAAAAAACTATGAGCGATTTTAAATTTAATTGCACGCATTGCGGGCAACGCCTTGGATGTGACGAAAAACTCGCCGGTCGCGATATTGAATGCCCTGCCTGTAAGAAACCGGTGACCGTCCCCTGGCCGCAAGGCAAACCCACCGGGATGACGTTTGTGCCGGAGAGTTGGAAAAGTCCTTCGGCCCCTCCACCTTCGCAGGAAGGGACTGGGCAGTCGTAGGAAGTATTTCCTTACCAATGCTCGGGGAGCAGTGGGCTGTCGCCTGGAAAAGTGACATTAGCTTGTGAGATTAAGCGTGGATGATCTTCAATACCTTGAGGCTGCCTCGAATTGACGGACAGAGAATCGGGTGAACAATGAACGAAAAGCCCATGAAACAAACATCTGTCCGAGAGCGCCGGAAATTCGACAAAACCTTCAAACGCGAGGCAATTGAACGAGCTGGCAAGGGAAGTAAGGGGGATTGAACAAAAGCGGTAATGCCAACGAGGGTCCACAGGTTGTTGACGACGCAATGTCAGTTTTGGGGACTGCTATTCCACAACAAAGGTGAGGATGGAATGCGCGGGGGCGGCAGTATGGGCGGCTTCGCCGGCGAGCCATAAATAGAACGGCTCGTCGCGGTTTGATGAGTTCATTACTACAACGGCGATTTTTCCGTCCGGGTTCACAAAAGCGGTTGTCAATAATTCGTCGCGGGTCGAGGAACTAATGATGCGACGTGCGCCGGGGCGGATGAATTTGGAGAAGTGGCCGATGTAGTAATAGGAATTCATGTAGTGCAGGGCACCGGTTTTGGTGTCGCCGTGAATTGGGGCGAAACAGTAGTTGTGAACGTGGTTGGGGCCGCCGTGCTCGTCCAGTAACACATTCCAATCTGTCCAGCCGACGGCGCCGTTGTTGAAATCGTGGATCATGGATTTTCCGTAGTTTTCGCCCCATTGCCAGTCGTCCAGTTCGGAGGCGTTATACGGGCCGTTGCAACCTTCGGTAAATAAGAGGTTGATATTTGGGTAGGCTTCGTGGACGCGGCTGACGTTCTCAAAATGATCGCCCACATACCAATGAAAACCAACGCCCCAGACGTATTTCGCGGCGGCGGGATCGTCGAGGACGGCCTGGGCGCGCTGGTACATCATGCTTCGGTTATGGTCCCAGACGATGATTTTTTTGTCTTGCAGGCCGGCGCGAGAAAGGGCGGGACCGAGATGATTTTTGACGAAGTCACGTTCCTCGGGGCCGGTGTAGTTGCATGATTCCCACGTTTGCACGGCCATCGGTTCGTTTTGCACGGTGAGGCCCCAGATGGGAATTCCTTCCTTCTCGTAGGCCTGGATGAATTTGGCGTAGTAGTTCGCCCAGGAGTCAGCGTATTCCGGCAATAATTTGCCGCCGAACAACATGTTGTTGTTGCTTTTCATCCAGGCGGGCGGACTCCAGGGGCTGATGAATATTTTCATGATGTTTCCCGACGCGGCGAGCGCTTCTTTGATGAAGGGAATGCGATATTTCAAATCGTGCGCGATGTTGAAGGTGGAGAGGTCTTTGTCGCCCTCGGCGACATACGTGTAGCTGGAGCTGGAGAAATCGCAACTATTGATGTGGGTGCGCGCAAGGGTGTAGCCGATGCCGTTTTGCGGATCGAAATAGGCGCGCAGGATTTCGCGGCGTTTGTCTTCTGGCAATTTATAATAGGTTTCGGCGGCGGCGTCGGTCAAAGCTCCGCCAATGCCGAGGACTGTTTGGAACGTTTTGGAGGGGTCCACGAAAACGCATTGCTGCTGTTCGGAGGGCTGGGGCAGATCGATCCAGGAGAGGGGTTGGCCGCGTTCCAGGCGCTGGCCCGTTTTTTGGGCGGTGACATAGACGGTGACTGTTTTGGATTGGGCGCGTGCCGCGGTGGGCAGGGCGAGCATCGCCGCGACCAGTAAAGCCGATGGAATGATTCTCATTGTGCGGGAAAAAGTGCGCCGCCGGGGTTTCGGTGTCAATCATTCGTTGAACGACATTCAGCAAAAGAACTAGAGGTTGAATGGGGGGTTCCCCTGTCGCGCAGGAGTGCGGAGAGGACTATCATTCTGACGGAGGCAGAAAATGAGAAAGATTTGTGGCAGTGTTGTTCTGGCCGGAATTCTTGCGGCAGTGCTTTCGGGATGCGCCAGCTCGCCAGCCGTCGTGCAGGCGCCGGTTGGGCCGGATCCGTTCGCGACCGCGCAGCCGGGGTCAAAGGGGGCGTTGAAGGTGTTTACGGCGACAACGGAGGAGAATAACGTGGGTACGGAATATCCCTATTACGAGCGAACGAGCTACGATATTTACGATTCGAATGGAAAACTGATCCGACGCGTTCGCGACAATAACAAAGGGGAGTTTGTCGCGCGTCCGCGAACGGAATGGCTGGCGCCGGGAACTTACCGGGTAAAAGCGCTGGCGGCGATTGGGACGGGAGAATGGATGGATGTGCCGGTGGTCGTCGCGCGCGGGCGAACCACGGAAGTGCATTTGAACGGACATTGGGCGCCGCCAAGCGACACGCCTGGAAGCGCATTGGTTTATTCGCCGGCTGGTTTTCCGTTGGGATGGCGCGCGAGTAATTTGCCTGCCAGTTAAGGCCGAGTCCGCGCATTTTCCTTGCCGTGGATATTGCGGGCCGTATTCTCGCGGGGTGCTGGATGTTGATTTTCCAAGCCGTCCGCCCGCTTCATGAAGGAGTTCTTCCGCGTTCTCAAATATTTTCGGCCGGACGGGGGGCGCATCACGGGCGTTTTCTGCCTGATGCTCGCGAGCGCCGGGCTGAACGCGCTCAAGCCGTGGCCGCTGGCGCTGATCGTCGATTCAGTTCTTGACAGCAAGCCGCTTCCGCATTGGATGGCGCCCACGGGGCATTTTGATAAAGTCTATCTGCTGGCATTCCTGGGGTTCGCCATTTTCATGCTCTATTTTACGCAAGCCGCCCTAGCCGCGGCCCAGAATTATTTCTCGATCCAGGCGAGTCTGCGGGGGTTGACGCGCGCCCGCGGGGAGTTGTTCGCGCGGCTGCTTCGGCTCTCCCCACGATTTCATCAAGGGGCGATGGCGGGGGACTTGATCTACCGGGCATCCTGGGACACGTATGCGTTCCAAACACTATTCCAACAGGGGCTGATGACATTTGCGACGGCGCTGCTTTCTCTTTTAGTGATGGTCTTCATCATGGCGCGGTTGAACGTGCCTTTGACTTTTGCGGCCCTTGCGTTGGCGCCGATGCTCGTCGTCGGAGTTCGAGTTTTTGCCAGGACAATGCGCGAGCGCACCGCCGCTTCTCAGCAGGCTGATAGCCGCGTCACGGCCCTGGTGCAGCAAGGCATCGCGGGATTATTATTGACGCAAAGTTACACGCAGGAACCGTTGGAAGCGGGGCGCTTTGACGCGGCGGCAGTGGATGCGCAAACCCGCCGGCTTTCCCAACATTCCGTTGAACTGGCGTACGGATTTGTTGTCGCGGCGATATTCGCGTTTGGGATCGCCGTTACCACTTACCTCGGCGCGAGGCAGGTCGAGATCGGGTTTTTGACCGTCGGCGAACTGTTTGTGTTCCTTTCGTATTTGGCGCAACTGTACGAGCCGCTTAACCAGTTGTCCCACGTCGGCGCCACTGTGGCGGGCGCGTTGGGTGGGGCGCGGCGGGTTTTTGAAATACTTGACACGCCGGACCAAATTAAAGAGCAGGCCGACGCGGCGGCTGTTCCGGTTGCCTCGCTCAAATTGCCGGGAAGGGATGTGCTGGCGTTTCGCGGCGTCTGTTTTGGATACGAACCGGGGCGGGATGTTTTGCGCGACATTACGTTTACGGTCAAAAGCGGTGAATCCATGGCGATCATCGGGCCGAGCGGGGCGGGCAAGACGACGTTGCTTCACCTGCTGCCGCGTTTTTTTGATCCGGCGCGCGGGCAAATTGAATTGGAGGGCGTTGATTTGCGGCGCTTGCGACTTGCGGAGCTACGCGCGGCCATTTCGCTGGTGTTGCAGGAACCGATCATCCTGGCCGCGACGGTGTCGGAAAATATCGCTTACGGCAAACCGGGAGCGTCGCCGGAGGAGATCGAAGCGGCGGCGCGCGCGGCCAATGCGGACGGCTTTATTCAAAAGTTGGCGCAAAAATACCAAACGCGGATTGGAGACGGGGCGGCGCGGTTGAGCGCCGGGGAACGGCAGCGGATCAATCTGGCGCGGGCGTTTTTGAAGGACGCGCCGATCCTTTTGCTTGACGAGCCGACGAGCGCACTGGACAGCGAAAGCGAAGAGTTGATCGGCCAGAGCCTCGATGCGCTTGTGCGGGGACGCACGACGCTGATTGTGGCGCATCGGCTGGAAACCATCGCGCGCATGCAGCGGGTGCTGGTGCTGGAAGAGGGGCGGCTGACCGAATGCGGCGGGGCGGCTGAATTGCGCGCGGCGGGCGGGTATTATGCGCGCGTAATGCAGGCTTGATTCAGGGGAAGGTTGAGGCATGTTCATTCCATGGGTGAACCGAGCACGCAGGCACCGTTGACTCCCGAACAAGTGAAGGAGTTGGCCCAGAAGCTGTCGCACATGCGGCACGAGATAAACAACCATTTGTCATTGGTGGTGGCCGCGCTTGAACTGGTGCGGCTGAAGCCGGAAATGCGGGAAAAAATGTTGGACACCATCTCGCAGCAGCCTCCGAAGATCTCGGCGGAGCTTGTTAAATTCAGCAACGAATTTGAACGGGCCACAGGCATCCTGCGGCGCTGAATGAATTAGGGTTGGTTATTATTCCGTAACCTTCGGCGGGGGGCGGGCGTCTTTCTGTGTAATATGAAAAGAATCCTTATTCTCACACTGGCGGCCGGAATGCTTTCTACTGTGACGCCCGCCCTCCTGGCGGAAGTCTCCACGAACACTCCCGGCCAGAGCGTAACCCAAGACCCCGACCTGCGCGCGCAGCGACGGGAACAACGGCGCAAGGTGATGGAACTCCTGGGGCTTAGTCCCAAGGACCTCAAGGGGCTGACCCCGGAGGACCGTCGCGCCAAAATAAAAGAAGCCGCCGAACCGAAGATCGCGGCGCTGGAGGCGAAAAAAACCGCCGGCACCATAACCGCCGATGAGCAAGCGGACCTGACGCTGCTCAAAAAGACGTTGCATCACGAGCACAAGGCCAAGACGGACACCGCCAATTAATTCGCACAATCGCCGCGCGGCGGAATCTTCGGCATTGTTTGAACGGCTATTGCTGGCAGACTGGAGAAATGGAACCGACCGAGGCGGAGTTGATATCCGCCGTGCTCAAAGGCGATTCCGCCAGTTTTGAGCCGCTGGTGACGAAGTATCAGGCGCGCGTCTTTGCCACGGCCCGGCGTTACGCCCGTCGCGAAAGCGAAGTGGAGGACATCGTGCAGGAGGTCTTCATCAAGGCCTTCCAGAAACTTTCCGGGTTCCGCGGCGAAGCGCCGTTTGAGCATTGGTTGATGCGCCTGGCGGTGCGGACGTGTTACGATTTTCTCCGGGGCCACCAGCGCAATCGGGAGACGGCCTTCACCGAAATGACGGAGCAGGAAAGCGATTGGCTGGACCAATATGTTGTCGAGCCGGGGGACGCGAGCGAACACGCGGAGGCGGCGCGGCAGTTGATTGACAATGTGCTTTCACGGCTTTCGCCGCCGGCGCGGCTGGTCATTACGCTGCTTGAAATCGAGGAGCGGTCCGTCAAGGAGATCGCGGAATTGACGGGGTGGTCGGTGCCGCTGGTCAAAGTCCGGGCGTTTCGCGCGCGGGCGGAAATGAGAAAACTTTTGACGAAAATCACCAAAGAGAAGTACTTGTAACCCTGGCGCGGGAAGCGCCGTCTGAATTATTGTGGCTTATGAATGAGAATGAGTTGCACGCAAAACTAATCGCCGCGGCCCGGAACAATCCTCCGAGCGACCATGTCCCGTACGCCTTTGAAAAGCGGATCATGGCACGGGTTTCCGCGACGCCCGCGCCCAATGTTTGGGCGTTGTGGGGCGGTCCACTCTGGCGGGCGGCGTTGTCGTGTGTTGCCATTACTGTGTTGTGCGGACTTTGGTCTTTTTCACTTGCCAATCACCGCACCGTGGACAACTCGGCAAGTTTTTCCCAGGATTTTGAAGCCGCGGTGTTTGCGCCGGTGAGTCAGCATCTTGAGGATGCGTGGTGAGTCCGTGGAAGGTCATTCTGGCCACGATGGTGATCTTCGCCTGCGGGATTTTTACGGGGGTCTTTGTCACGCGCATCCAGCCGGTGGCCGTGGCGAATCCCGCCGCGCCGCCGCCCATGGCTGTGGCCACCAACAAGGGTGTGCTTCCCGGTTACGCGCAATTGCAAATGCAACGGCCGGAGTTTTTGAAACGGATGGACCGGCAATTGGACTTGACGCCGGAGCAGCACGATGCAATCGCCAGGATCATGAAGGACAGCCAGGACCGGACGATTCCGATCTGGGAAAAGGTCGCGCCGCAAATGAACGACGAGTTGAAAAGGGTCCGCGATGAAATCCGCCAGGTCCTGACGCCCGAGCAGCGGAAAAGATGGACGGAATTGATGCGGCGGACGCGTCCCGGGCGCCCGGCCCAACAAACTCAGCCCCATCCGCCGGACACCAATTCGCTTTAGGTTTTGGGTCTTGTGTGATAGGGCAGGTTTTGGCATTTTCGCGGCATGGAATCCCATGAAGTATTGCGCGACGTATTTCAAAAGATAAGCCCCAAACAGGCGGCCGCCGACCTGGGCCTCTCGGTTTCGATGGTGTATAAATGGGCGGAACCACCGGAACAACGCAGCGGGGCGGCCAATCCGCTGGATCGCGTGGCGGCGTTGATTGCGTGCAGCGACGATATGCGGATCGTGCAATGGATTTGCCAGAAGGCCGGCGGATTTTATGTCCGCAACCCCCACAACAGCGCCCAGCATCCTCTTCATCTCGTCCCCGCGATGAACAGCGTGGTGCAGGAATTTGCCGATCTTCTTTCGGTCATGGCCGCCGCAGCCGCCGATAGCCAGATCACCGGCGCGGAGGCCAAATCGATTCGCGCCCGGTGGGAGGAACTCAAGTCGGTAACGGAGGAATTTGTCCGGCATTCCGAAGACGGAAATTTTCGCGAATTGAAAAAAATCGAGCACGTGAAAAAGTAGCTTCATGAGGCCACCGCCGCTTCGCCTTGCCCTCTTCATCGGCTTTTTCTTGTTTGCCTGCGTGGTGTTTGGCCGAGCGGGCGAGCCTGTGCAATGCGACGTCTGTGTTTTTGGCGGGACTTCCGCCGGAGTGATCGCGGCGGTGCAGGCGGCGCGTTCCGGACAAAAAGTGGTATTGACTGAGTTCGGCGGGCACTTGGGCGGGATGACATCCGGCGGATTGAGCCAAACGGACATTGGGAATAAGGCCGCCATCGGGGGAATCGCCCGGGAATTCTATCAGCGCATGGGCCGCCACTACGGCTCCAATGAGGTATGGAAGCTGGAGCCGCACGTTGCGGAGGAGGTTTTCAACGATATGATCCGGGACGCCGGTGTGGAGGTGTGTCTTCACGCCCGACTGGACTCTGTCACAAAGAAGGGCCGCCGCATCAAGGAAATCACCATGGAGGATGGCCGTGTTTTCCGCGCGAAAATGTTTATTGACGCCAGTTATGAAGGCGACCTAATGGCCAAGGCGGGCGTTCCGTATTTCGTGGGGCGCGAAGCTAACTCCACTTACAATGAAACCCTCGACGGCATTCGCGCGCAGACGCCAAAGCACCAATTCATCGTCCCCGCCGATCCGTATATCCAGCCGGGCAATCCGGCCAGCGGCTTGTTGCCCTGGATCCAGGCTTCGCAGGGAGTTGCCGGCGAAGGAGACAAGTCCATCCAGGCGTATAATTTTCGCCTTTGCCTGACGCGAAATCCAACAAACTGGCTTGCCATTGATCCCCCGGCCAATTACGACGCGGCCCGGTACGAATTGCTTGGCAGATATATTATGGCACTTGTGGCGTCCGGAAAAAAACTGTCGCTGCGCCAATTCATGGACATTCAGCCGATGCCTGACGGCAAGACTGACATCAACAATAACGGCGGATTTTCCACCGATTTTATCGGGGAGAATTATGGGTATCCCGAAGGGAGTTACGCCGAGCGAGAACGAATCTGGAAAGCCCACGAAGACTACACGCGCGGTTTTTTCCATTTTCTGGCCACCGATCAACGTGTGCCGCAGGCGATGCGGGCCGAGATGCAATCGTGGGGGCTTTGCAAAGACGAGTTTAAGGACACGGGCGGATGGCCCAACCAGCTCTACATTCGCGAAGCGCGCCGGATGATTTCCGACTACGTGATGACGGAAAGCAATTGCCGCCACTCCGTGGAAATGCCCGACGCCATTGGCCTGGCCGCCTACACAATGGATTCACACAATTGCCGGCGGATCGTTCGCGACGGGCGGGTGGAGAACGAGGGGGATGTGCAAGTCGGGGGATTTCCGCCATACCAGATCAGCTATCGGGCGTTGAGGCCGCGGCGAAAAGAGTGTGAAAATCTTCTGGTGCCCGTTTGCTTGTCGGCCAGTCACATCGCTTACGGGTCGATCCGGATGGAGCCGGTTTTCATGGTGTTGGGGCAATCGTGCGCGATGGCGGCGACGCTGGCGATGGAGGAAAAGGTCCCCGTCCAAAAAATCGATTATGCCGAATTGCGGCGGCGCCTCCTCGCTGCGGGCCAGGTTTTGGAATGGCGCGCGGGCCGGTGATTTATGCTCCAAGCTTATTTCCAAACACCTTGTCGAACCGGTCGATGACGTGCTGGAAGTGAAATTCGAGCGAGCACAACTTTTCCAATTCGCCGTCGGCAAAATGGCCCCGGACCTCGGGGTCGCTGAGAAGTTGCTTGAGGAAATCGGCGTCGGAGCGTCCAGCGTGTTTGGCCTGCCACGTTTGCATGGCGTTGCGCTGCACCAGTTCGTAGGCCGCTTCGCGCGTCAAACCTTTTTTTATGAGCGCCAGCAGGACGGTCTGCGAATTCCAAAGGCCCAATGACAACTCCAGGTTGCGCTTCATGTTCTCCGGGTAAACAATCAGGCCCTCGGTCAATTTTTTCAGCGTGGCTAGCATGTAATCCAGCAGCGTGCAGGAATCGGGAAAAATAATGCGTTCGACGGAGCTGTGGCTGATGTCGCGCTCGTGCCAGAGGGCGACATTTTCCAGGGCGGCCACGGCGTTGCCGCGAAGGACCCGCGCAAGGCCGGTGAGGCGTTCGCCGGTGATGGGATTGCGCTTGTGCGGCATGGCGCTGGAACCTTTTTGGCCCGGCGCGAAAAACTCCTCCGCTTCGAGGACCTCCGTGCGCTGGAGATGGCGGAACTCGGTCGCCCAATGTTCGATGCCCGCGCCGATTAACGCGAGGGTCCCTATGAATTCGGCGTGCAAATCGCGTTGAATGACCTGAGTTGCAATCGGCGCCGGACGAAGCCCCAATTGCTCGCAAACTCGCGCCTCCACCTTGGGCGAAAGATGCGCGCTGGTGCCGACGGCCCCGGAAAGTTTCCCGACGGCCACCCGCTGGCGCGCCGTTTCCAATCGTTCGAGCGCGCGGGTAAATTCGTCATGCATGAGCGCCATCTTCAAGCCGAAGGTGGTGGGTTCGGCGTGAATTCCGTGGCTGCGTCCGATCATCGGCGTGAACTGATGCTGGCGGGCCTTTTTGGCGATCGTTTCCCGCAACTCCTTCACGTCGGCAATGAGAATGTCCGCGGATTGCGTCATTTGCATGGCAAAAGCGGTGTCAAGAATATCACTGCTCGTCAGCCCGAAATGCAGCCAGCGGCTTGCCGGGGCGCCGATATTTTCGGAGACGTTCGTGGTGAAGGCGACGACGTCGTGATTCAGGGTTTTTTCAAGTTCCTTGCAGCGTTCCACCGTGAACGCCGCCTTGGCCTTCATTTGCGCGAAGTCGCCGGCTGGAACGACGCCCTCGGCGACGAGCGCCTCGGACGCCAGCAACTCGATGCGCAACCAGATTTCCAGTTTACGCTGCTCGCTCCAAATTTCCCGCATTTCCGCCCGCGAATACCGCTGAATCATGGCTCAGGATTGACAACTTCCCGGCGGCTCGCAAGTCCTACTTGTCGGGTCGCGGGCAGCGGAAGAGGGTGGGGCGTGTGTCGTCGCGGTGATGTTTGCGAGGCAGGCCGTTGTTGTCGGTGCAGAGCCAGAAATAATCCTTGTCCACGGCCAGCCCTTCCATCACGCCGGTGACCAGGGGCACTACTTTGTAATACACCACCTCCGGCGCGTTTTCCATTGCCGCAAAATTATATTCCGCCAGGACCTTGTGGGTCGCGGGATTGAGTTTTAAAATGACGCGGTCTTCGCGCATCAATGCGTAGAGGGCGCCGTCGAACCAGCACAAATCCGAATAGTGCGCCTCATACCAAATGCTGTGACTCGCCTTGACGGCAAAATCGTCCGTGACTTTCAGCGTATTGAGATCGACGGCGATGATTCGTCCGCGCTTGCGTTCGTTGGCCACATACAACGTCGAGCCGTGAATCGCGATCCCCTCCCAGGCGGCGTTGCGGTCGCTGGAGAAATATTTTTTGACCGGCGTCCAATCGATGTTCAGGCGTTCCACGGTTTTGGTTCGCGGGTCCCAGCGGAGGATCCAGCGGTCCGCTTCCTCGCAAAGGTAGATGCGGCCCTGGGCGTCCTCGGTCACGCCTTCGCAATCGTAGCGGCCGAACTTTTCGGCGGCAAACGGGGCCAATTGGGCGTCCGTGAAGCAATCCGGTATCCGCGCCAAATCGACGGAGTCGTCGCTTCCGCCGAAAATGATTTTGTAAACGCCGATTCTTTGATCGCTTTCCGTCAGGAGAACGCCCGGCCTTTCCTCGAACAACCCCGAAGCGTCGAAACGCTGGTTGTTGGGGAGGTTCATCTGCCAGATGCGATCCGCCCGAAGGGTGTAAGCAGTGAAGCCCGGGGCGTTTTGCGACAACGGGCGCGAAAAGCAACCCGCCGTCACCGTCAACAATAGCGCCGCGGCGATCCATTGAAACCATCGGACCATTCCCCCTTTAGACTGCCCGCGCCCAGAACGAACTCAAAGAAAATCAAAACTTTAAACTTGTCAGGACAACACTTAGACTCCCATCGAGATGGGCAATTCATTTGGAAATCTTTTTCGAATCACCACCTGGGGGGAATCCCATGGCGGGGGCGTCGGCGTTGTCATTGACGGCTGCCCACCGCGCCTTTCGCTGACCGAAGCAGACATCCAGCCGGACCTTGATCGCCGCCGTCCGGGGCAATCCTCCATCGTCACGCCGCGCCAGGAGGCCGACCGGGTGCAGATTCTCTCTGGCACCTTCGATGGCAAAACGCTCGGCACGCCGATTTCGATGCTTGTCAAGAATGAGGATGCCCGCCCGTCCGCCTACAGCGAGATGGCGACAAAATTTCGCCCGTCGCACGCCGATTACACTTACCAGGCCAAATTCGGCGTGCGCAATTGGCAGGGCGGGGGACGCACCAGCGCGCGCGAAACCATCGGGCGCGTCGCGGCGGGGGCCGTCGCCAAAAAAATCCTGCGCGAACAATTCGGCGTCACCGTGCTGGCGTTCGTCAAACAAGTGCAGCGCATCGTGGCCGAGGTTGATCTGGAGAAGGTCGCCTTCAAGCAAATTGAAAGCAACATCGTCCGATGCCCGGACGCCGATGCCGCCCCAAAAATGATCCGCCTGATCGAAAAAATGCGGCGGGCCGGCGACAGCGTCGGGGGAGTCGTTGAATGCGTGGCGCGGGGAGTCCCGCCCGGTTGGGGCGAACCGGTCTTTGACCGACTGGAGGCCGACTTAGGCAAGGCGATGTTGAGCCTGCCCGCCTCCAAGGCCTTTGAAATCGGGTCCGGCTTCGGCGGGATATTATTGACGGGTTTGCAGCACAACGACGCCTTTCGGATGCGGGGCGGAAGAGTGCGCACAGTCACCAATAATTCCGGCGGCATCCAGGGCGGCATTTCCAACGGCGAACCGATTTATTTTCGGGTCGCCTTCAAGCCGGTTGCCACTGTAATGCGCGAGCAGCAGACGGTGGACATCCATTTGAAGAACACCACCCTGAAAGCCCGGGGCCGGCATGACCCGTGCGTGTTGCCGCGCGCCGTGCCGATGGTCGAGGCGATGGCCGCGCTGGTCCTCGTCGATCATGCGATGCGCCAGCGCGGGCAATGCGGGGCCGCTTGAAGCCGTCCGCAATCGAACTTCTCGATGGCACGAGCGTCCCGATTCTCTACGAGGACCGGAGCGTTCTGGCGATTGACAAGCCGGCGGGATGGATGCTCGCGCCCGCGACGTGGGACAAGACCAGCCGTAATTTGCAGCGGGAATTGATGATCTCGATTCAGGCCGGGGAGCATTGGGCGCGGTCGCGAAACCTGAAGTACATCCGTTTCATCCATCGTCTTGACGCGGAGACCAGCGGGGTGCTGTTGCTGGCGAAAAGCGCCGGCGCGGTGCGGGCGTTGAGCGAGCTTTTTGAATCCCGACTGATGCGCAAAAAGTATCTCGCCGTGGTCCATGGAATCCCGGCGCAGCCGTCATGGGTTTGCCAATTGCGAATCTCCCAGGAGCCGGGGGTACGCGGGCAGATGACCGTAGATGCGCGGCTGGGAAAGGACGCGGAGACTGCATTTCGGGTTTTGCTGCAAGGACAGGACACGACGCTGATCGAGGCAACGCCGTTGACGGGGCGGACGCACCAAATTCGAGTCCACCTTGCGGCGGAAGGCCATCCCGTCCTTGGGGATACTCTTTACGGCGGGACTGGCCGGGAACTGGCGCTGCGGGCGGTTGAACTTTCCTACACGGACCCATTTCAAAAACGCCCCGTGCGAATCCTCGCGCCAACGCAGGGATTTTTACGGCGCCATCATTTCGCGGCCACGCGGTAGAACAGGGCCGTGCTCAGAATTGCTCGGAGACTTCCATTCCCACCAGGCAAACGTCGTCGGAGAATTCCTTGTTGCCGGAGAATTGCTGGATCTCGGCGAGGATCGCGGTGAAAATATCCGAGCAGTGCAGCGCCGCGTGCTTGCGAACGGCTTCCAGCAAAAGGTCCTGGCTGAATTGTTCGCCCTTCTGCCCTTCCACTTCGTAGAGGCCGTCGGTGAACAGCATCATCAGGTCGCCGGCGTTCAACTCGCATGAAGCCGTTGGGTAAACCGATTCGGCGAACAATCCGAGCGCGGGCCGCGATTTGCCATCGGCGTTTTTCAAAATTTCCACCTCGCCCTTGAGCCGGTGAACCACGAAGGGCCGGGGATGTCCGGCGTTGGAATAAAAAGCCCGGCGCTTCTCCAGGTCCGCCACGAGGTAGAATGCCGTGGTGAAGAGCGGCGTGCCCGTTTGCTGCAAAATGGCGCGGAGATCGGAGTTGATGCGCGTCAATAACTGGCCGGGATCCAGCGCGATCGGCCGCAATTCCTCCACCAGCCCGCGTACCATCGCCGTAACCAGCGCGGAGCGGACGCCGTGCCCCATGACGTCGCAAATAAACAGTCCAGCGGTCGTATCGGACAGCGCCAGGACGTTGAAAAAATCGCCGCCCACCTGGCCGGTCGGATGATAACGATGGCAGAAGTGGAGCAGGCTTGACTCCGGCGTGGCGGTGGCGGGGAAGGTCGGGTATTGCTGGGGCAGGATGGCCTGCTGGATGTCCCGCGCCATTTTGAGATCGTCTTCGAGGATCTCGTTTTTCTTGCGCAATTCCGCCTGGCTGCGGGCCAGTTCGGCATTGATCTCCCGCTCCCGTTCCTCGGCCTGCTTGCGCACCGTGACATCCCGAAAAACGCTCAGCAGCAACGTCCGGCCCCCCTCGACCTCGACAAACGAATTGGACAATTCGACATCCACGGTTTTGCCCGAACGCAGAGCGACATGGCGGTCGAGCTGGCTGTCGATCCTATTTTGCGCAAAACGCTCGCGGTACTTTTGCATCATCTCCGCGTGGTCCTCGATGTCCGCGTACATCGTGGTGTAGGGCCGACCAATGAGCACGTCGGCAGGCAGGCCCACAATCTGGCAGAAAGCCGGGTTGACCGCGAGGATGTTGCCCTCTTCATCGGTGAGGCGCATGCCGTCGAAGGATTTTTGCCAGATCGACCGGAAGCGCACTTCGGAAAAGCGCACTTTTTCCTCGGCCTCTTTGCGCGCCGTGATGTCCTCGACCATCCCTTCGTAATAAATAATCCTGCCCTGATCGCCGGTCACGGCGCGGGCGTTTTCGGCAATCCAGATAATCGAGCCGTCCTTGCGATAGATTTGCGATTCGAAATCCTGCACTACGCCGCGTTCCCGCATCAGCTTGACGAAGTCCGCGCGGCGGTTGGGGTCCACGTAAAGCAGCTTGGCGATGTCGCTGATTGAAGACATCAGTTCCTGCCGGCTGCTGTAACCGTAAATGCGAATCAACGCCGGGTTGACGTCGAGGTAGGCCCCTTCCGGCGAAGTTTGAAAAATCCCGGCTACGGAATTTTCGAAGATGCCGCGGTATCTCTCTTCGGCCTGCAGCACGGCCCGCTTGGACTCGGTGCGTTCGATGGCGTAAATGATCGCGCGGGTGATGAGCTGGCTATCGACGCGCCCCTTCACCAGGTAATCCTCGGCGCCAGCATGAACGGCGTTGACGGCAAGGGTTTCGTCATCCGTCCCGCTTAGGACAATGATCGGCACATCCCTGGCGTGCGCCTTGATCGAGGAGAAAGTCTCCATCCCGGTGCTGTCCGGCAGGGTGAGATCAAGCAGCACGACGTCGATATTTCCCTCGGCGAGACGCGACAGGCCATTGGCCAGGGTTTTGACGGGATGCAGCTCGAAATGCGTTCCTGTAACCTTGTGCAGCACCATCCGCAGGAAAAAGACATCGTCGGGATTGTCTTCGACGAGCAGTATTTTAATCGTTTTAATTTCCATGCCGTGGCGTGCTCAAACGCGCATTCGCCCATTACTAATATCATCCGGCGACGGCGGTGGAAAGAAATTTTACCGCCAGCCGCCACGCACAAACGTGTGGCGTCCATTCCGATACGCGTAACGATGGGGGACCCAGTGCGCGCCTGGATGCGGAGGCATGGCCCAGCGACCTCGCTCCCAGTCCCATCTCCCGCCGCCCCAGACCCAGTTCCCGCCGATCCAGAGATAATCCGGCCCAGGCGAAACCGGCTCCGTTTCGACCAGCGGCGCCGGTGGGGCGGAATCCGCGTACACGACCCCTGGCTCGCTGGATATGGCTACTTCTCCTCCAGGCCCCCTCGCTTCCACGGCGCATCCGGCCGCCAGAAGCGAACAGACTGAAAGGACGGCCCCCAATTGAATTAACTTAGTTGTAGTTTTCTTCATAATTTTCCCCGCAAAAACCATCCGCCCGGCCGCCTGCGGCGTCAAGTTGTCAAGCAAGTGAGCAACCCTTATTCGGCCACAGGGGATTGTCTTAGTCTGGTTAAGCGATCAGCTCGGGGCGCATTTTATACTTGGCCAACAGAGTCATTCCCGTCCATTTTGTGCGCCGAATGAAAGGTCTCTTAAGGATGTTGCTGCTGGGATCGGCGGCGGTGGCCATTGCCGGCTGCTATACGAAGGTGCCCAAACAAATCTACCATGTGGGCCAGGAAGCCCCGCCCGATTTTCTTTCGGGGCCGGCGGCGATGTTGCTCACCAATCTCGATGGGTTCAGCGCCACCGTGGTCGCTTACGGTCCGTGGACTGGCGGCGCCAAAAGCACTGTCACCGGCGATTTGCTGGAACGCGAGGGACGATTCATTTTTCAACCGTCCAGCCGCGCGAGCAAAAAGAAAAAAACGCTCATGCAGGGCGGCATGTTTTTTATCTGGGATGAGGGGAGCCATTCCGGGTGGGTGTTGAGCGATCCTTTGCAAGCGCAGGCGCCGATGTCCTCCAGCGTCAACGGCACCAACATCGTCTGGAATACCGCGTCGGCAACCCAGGAGGAAGCCAACGGCCATCCTTGCCGACGGTTGGAGGCGGTCGTCGGATGCAACGATGGCCAATCCGCCCGGTTCACGGTCTGGCAGGCGGAAGATGCAAAACGTTTGCCCGTCCGGATTCAATCCACGTCCGGGTCGCGTCAATTCACGCTCGACCTTTCGGACATCCGCATGGATTTGCCGGCTCAGGAGTTGTTCACGCCCCCCGCCGACTTCACCAAATACGCCACACCCGTCGCGTTGATGAATGAATTGATTATCCGCCAGACCGAACTGATCAAGGCCAATACGCACCGTCCGGAGAGCGATGACACGTCCGGTCCGTCCATCCCGAACTGGCGGGTGGGCCAGCCGCAGTAAAAATTCCAAATTTGCGATTGACTCATGGCATCGGGGGAAAGCCATGCTATTGTGAATTATGAATTTGGATGAGAAACAACGCCAGGCGATCACCAAATGGATCCACGACGGCCTCAAGCTCTCCGAGATTCAGAAACGCCTGGAGTCGGATTTTGGAATGCGCGTGACGTACCTGGACGTCCGCCTGATGATCGATGATCTCAAGCTCCAACCCAAGGACCCGCCGCCTCCGCCCAAAACAGTCCTGGCCACGCCGCCGGGAGGTCCCGGGGCCGACCTTGGCGCCGGCGCCGCCGCACCCGCAGCCAGCGGGGTCAACGTCACCGTCGATCAATTGACCAAACCGGGCGCGCTGGTCAGCGGCAAGGTCAAATTCGGCGACGGCAAAACCGCCGAATGGTTCCTCGATCAAACCGGACGCCTCGGTTTCGCCCCGACCGAAAAAGGCTACAAGCCCGCGCCAACGGAGTTGCAGGAATTTCAAATCGCCCTTCAAAACGAGTTGCAAAAAATGGGATATTGATTTGGCAAATGTCTTATGCCGCAGTTGAAAACATTCAAGGATGACGCGGCCCTTGCCCACGCGGCGGCCGCCGATTGGTTTGAGCTTTTGCGCAACAATACCGGGCCGCATCTGGCGGCGCTTTCGGGCGGCGGAATTGCGAAGCCGTTTTTTGCCGCCGTTGCTGAAATGGCGCGCGCTTCCGGAGTATCGATGCAAAACGTCCATTTTTTTTGGGCGGACGAACGTTGTGTGCCGCCGGACGACAGCGAGAGCAATTTCCGGGTTGCCGATGAAAATTTGTTTCGTCCCTTGCGCATCGCGGCGGACAAAATCCACCGGATCAAGGGAGAGTTACCGCCGCAAGCCGCCGTCGCGGAGGCCAATGCGGAATTACGCCGGATTGCCTCGAGAGACGCCGCCGGAATTCCAGTGTTTGACCTGGCTTTTTTGGGCATCGGCCCTGATGGGCACATCGCTTCGCTCATGCCCAATGCGAAATCCGAAGTCCTGCAAAGCCGCGAGCCGTACGTTCACGTGGACAATTCCCCCAAACCGCCGCCCAACCGGATCACCGTGACTTACCCGGTGCTCGCCGCCGCAAGGCAGGTCTGGACGCTCATTACCGGCCAGGGCAAGACCGACGCTCTCCGCGAATCGCTTCGTCCCGACGGCAAGACTCCTTTTGCGCGGGTGCTCCAATCGCGCGAGGAAACCCGCATTTACTCCGACGTTCAATGACCATCAAGGTCCAGTGTCCGTGCGGCGCGAAGTATTCTTTTGATGTGGAACTGGTGGAGGGACGGATGCCGTTTGCCGTCACGTGCCCCGTCTGCAATGCCGACGGAACGGAATTGGCCAATCAACTCATCGTGGAGCAAAACCCCGCGCCGAAATTGCGCGTCCAACTTCCGCGGGCGGAGCAGGGGGCGACGGAGGCTCCCAGGCCGATTCCCCAGCAGCCGGCTGTCAGCGCGATGGACCGCTTGCGGGCGGAGCGCCAACAAATGCGGCGCATCGGGTGGATTGGCGCCGGGATCGCTCTCGTGATTGTCGCGCTGCTGGGCGCGTGGGGCTGGTTTTTTTTCGTCGGCTCGAAACCGCGGCTGGAATACTCATTTAAAATGCCCGCCCCCGCAAACAATTGGAACGGGGAATTTCTCGATCCGAAAACAATTCTTCTTTTCAACCCTGTTCGCGCCGTCGCGCACGATCTCACCAAAGACGCGGATTTATGGTCCACGCCGCTGGGCGAGGGGTCTTCCGCTCCCTCGGATGGGTCACCCCCGCAAACGTTGATTGATAGGGACAGTATTTGGATTTGCCTCGGAGACCGCGTTCTTCAACTTGACCGCGCGACCGGCAAAATCAACAAGTCCATCCCCGTGACCGGCCAATTTGTCAGTTTCACTCCCGCCGGTTCCAACATCCTGGTCGTTTCCTCCAAAGGCGAAACCGCGCGCGAAGCGATGCAAATTGACCTAGCCACCGGCGATACCTCCACGCGCGACATCGTGGTCCCGCGCTCCGCAAAGCATCAGATGCCCAATGAGCTTCCCCCCAATGTCCAGCCCACCGCCGCCGTCCTGCTCTCACAGGCGATGGACGAACAGAAATTCAACAAACCGCTGGACGCGATGAGCAGCGAATTTTTCTCCGCCGGCCAGAACCTCGTGGAGCTTCGCGTCAAATTGCTCGTGCCCAAAGTCACCTTCATCCAGGCCATCAAACCGCGTGGCCCGACGCATCTCGACGGCAATACGACCGCTTCCACCAGCGTGGGCGACGTCGAGGAGGAAGTCTTTAACGACATCAAGCGAAGCCAGACCGGCGGCGTCAAAAGCGTCGATGAGAGCAGCTACGAAGTCAAACTGCGCCGTTGGACCGGGGCGGAGCCAGTCGAATGGACCGGCGACGTAAGTGGCGTGCCCTCTTTATTTCCGCTCAAAACGGTGGACCTCCTGGTCGCCGGCCATTCGCTGGCCGTCTTTGACAAGCAGAACAATAGACTTTTCGAAGCCAAATTGAGCTACCCCGTCAATGACCGGTTTGCGCCTGATAATTGGGACGGCCATTCCGTTCCGGCATTGGAAGACAACGGCTCGCTCTATTTTTTCGATGAAGGCGTGCTGACCGCTTTTTCGCTCCCCGGAGGGGATGTCCGTTGGCGCGCCACCAGCGTCGGCGTCACCAAAGTTCAAAGCGACGGCAACGGCTCGCTTTATGTGGATTCCTCCACCGCCGCCCCGGAGGACATTCAATATTCGGAGCAAATCAAATTCGAGGGCGCCGCGCCCGTGCTGCTTAAGATCGATGAGGCTTCGGGCAGGATTCTCTGGCAGGCGATGAACCTGGGCCAGGAATGTTTTCTCACGGGCAAATACCTCTACACCAGCAGCGCCACCATGGGGGGCGTCGCCATGGCAAAAGGGCTTGCCGAGGCCCTCAACGCTCCGCGCCCGGAGGGGCCGTCTTATCTTCATATTTACAGGCTCGACCCCGCGGACGGCCACCTGCTCTGGAATTTTTACCGCCAGGAGGCCCCCGAGGCATTGTCCTTCGAGCAAAACCGCTTTTTAATTCACTTCTCCGACAGGATTCTCGCCTACAAATTCCTCGTTTATTAAGATTGGCGGAACAAAGCGTGCCTTCATTGCGTCTAATCCCGTAGCATGTCAGCTTATGAAGCGATGGCTTAAGTGGATTGGCGCGGCGGCGCTGGTTGGATTCGCCGCGTTGCAGTTCACCAATCCTGCCCATACCAACCCGCCGGTGGCGCCGGGGCGCGATGCCTTGGCCACCAATGGCCCCCCGCCGGAAGTGGCTGCACTCATTAAAGTTGCCTGTTATGATTGCCACTCGTACGAAACCACCTGGCCCTGGTACAGCTACATCGCCCCCGTTTCCTGGACCGTTGTCCAGGACGTCAATGACGCCCGATACAGCATGAATTTTTCCGATTGGCCCCACGATGACGCCCACCGCGCCCGCAAAAGATGGAGGCGCATCGCCGAAGCCGTCGAAGCCAATGAAATGCCGATTCCCAAGTACAGTTTGATCCACCGCAGGTCGCGCCTCAACGCCCAGCAGCGGCAGGAATTAATCAACTGGGCGCGGCAAAAAGCCGATAATTTGGAGGACCAATAGGCTGTTGCCATATTGGGTAAAAGCTCGTAAGCTAGCGTATTCGCCTGAAACGGCGATTGTTGAATGATTCATATTTTAAAGGACCTGTATATCGGGGCCGGGGTTGTCTTTTTGTTTGGGGCCGCGATTTTTGTTCACGAGTTCGGGCATTATTGGGTCGCCCGAAAATGCGGCCTCAAGGTCGAGGCTTTTGCCATCGGTTTCGGTCCCAAAATCTTCTCCTGGGTCCGCGACGGCATCGAATATTCGGTGCGCTGGATTCCCGCGGGCGGTTTTGTCAAATTGCCGCAGATGATCACCTCCTCCGCCCTTGAGGGGGACGCCAAAAAAGATGAAGTGCCTCCCGCCGCGCCAATTTCCAAAATCCTCGTCGCCGTCGCGGGTCCGTTCATGAACGTTGTATTTGCTTTCTTCATCGCCAGCATTGTTTACTTCGTCGGATTGCCCGTCCCGGTCAATCCCTCGGTCATCGGCTACGTCGATCCAGGCTCGCCCGAGTTCAAAATGGGCATTCGCCCGGACGACCGCATCGTTGCCGTCAATGACAAGCCCGTCAAATCGTGGGAGGAGATCAACACGATCACCATGCTCGCGCTGACAAATGACCTGCCCGTCGTCATCACCCGTGATGGCGTTTCCAACACCTACATGCTCAAGGCGGAGGTCAATACGCTGGTTGGCCTCAAGACCCTCAACCTCGACCCTCGCGACCACCTGGTGATTAAATCCGTCGTGGCGGACGGCCCGGCTGATGCCGCGCACTTAAAAGCGGACGATGAAGTGTTGGGATTTGCCGGCGTGCCAGTCAGCAGCCGCCAGCAGTTGATCGACCTCATCCAAAAACGGGGCGCGCAGCCCACGTCCATCATGGTCAAGCGCGGCGATCAACGCCTCTCCCTCGATGTGACTCCCGCCATGGATCCGAGCACCAAAAAAAGCCGGATCGGCATCGAATTTTCGCTGGGCAAAGATGTTTACGAAATCGACCACCCAACCCCTTGGGCGCAGGTAAAGGACGTTTGCGGCCAGGTTTACGCGACGATTAGCGCGCTGGTCCATTCCCATGAAAGCGGCGTCAAGGCCAGCGATCTCAGCGGCCCAGTCGGCATTATCGGTGTTCTGGCCGTCGAGTGGAGCACCGACTACCGCCTGGCCTTGAGTTTCCTGGTCATGCTGAATATCAACCTGGCCATCCTCAACATGCTCCCCATGCCCGTGCTGGACGGCGGTCACATCGCGATGGCCCTGATCGAACGCGTCCGCCGCCGCCCGCTCGAAGTCCGGATCGTCGAATACACCACCACCGCTTTCGCCGCCTTGCTGATTCTGTTCATGGCTTACGTCACGATGTATGACATCAAACGGCTCCCGCTTTTTCACATGATGTTTAATCGCGATTCCCAAATCGAGCAGCCCGTAACGCCGGCCTTGCCCCCGCCCAATCAAGTAACCAAAACGGCCGTCCCGGCTCCCGCGCCCTCACATTAGCCATGCGCTTTTGTTATTCGCCTTACCTCTATTCGCGCCGCAAGACCCGTGAAGTGGTCGTCGGTGATCCTTCCAATGGGGGAGTCATCCTCGGCGGAGAACATCCCGTTGTTAAACAATCGATGCTCACGTGCGATACGATGGATACCGCCCTGTCCGTCCGCCAGACGCTCGACCTCGTCGCCGTCGGCTGCCAGATTGTGCGCATCACCGCCCCCACCGTCAAAGACGCCGCCAACCTGAAAAATATCGTGGACGACCTCCGCGCCCGCGGCTGCCTCGTCCCCATTGTCGCCGACATTCATTTCAAGCCGGATGCCGCGATGGAAGCCGCCAAGTGGGTCGAGATGGTCCGCGTCAATCCCGGTAATTACGCGGACAAAAAGAAATTTGCCGTCCGCGAATACACCGACGACGCCTACAACGCCGAGTTGGCGCGCCTGGAGGAGCAATTCACCCCGCTGGTCCTTCTTTGCAAGAGCCTTCACCGCGCCATGCGGATCGGCACCAATCACGGCTCGCTCAGCGATCGCATCATGAACCGCTACGGCGACACCCCGCTCGGCATGGTGGAGAGCGCCCTGGAGTTCGCGCGCATCGCCCGCAAGCACGATTTTCACAACTTCAAATTCTCCATGAAGTCCAGCAATCCAAAGGTGATGATTGAATGTTACCGCCTTTTGGTCGCGCGCCTGGATGAATTGGGTCCCGATTGGAATTACCCGATCCACCTCGGCGTCACCGAGGCCGGCGAAGGCGAGGATGGCCGCATCAAAAGCGCCATCGGGATCGGTTCACTTTTGTGCGACGGCCTTGGCGACACCATTCGGGTTTCGCTGACAGAAGATTCTCCCAACGAAATCGCCGTCTGCACCGACTTGCTTGCGCAAATTCCGCTCCTGACCACCACCGATGCCTCCGTGCCTGGCCTCGGCGCCCAGTGGCCCTTCGATCCGTTCGCATTCGATCGCCGCGCCACCCCAGCGATTCCATTGAACGACGGTTTTCAATGCGGTGGCGAACAAACCGTCCGCGTCGTTGTCACGCGCGCCGCATGGCAAAAAATTGCGCCTAAAATCCGTCCCGGCGCCGACGTCAAGCCCGAAGCCATTTACGAGGATCTCAACGTCTGCGAAATCGACCCCACGCGCGATTTTGAGCTGAACTGCGAAACCCAGTTGGTCACCGTCAAGGACGGCACGCCTCTTCCGCCCATCGCTGCGTTCCGCCTGCTCGTCTCAAAACTAAAACGGCTCGGCCGCAGCAACCCCATTCTCCTCAAGGATTGCCTCGCCTTCGAGCCGGTCCCGTTGGAGCCGAAAATCGCCCTCTTGCGCGCCGCTGTGGTGATCGGCTCGCTTCTGGCGGATGGCATCGGCGACGCCATTTTGGTGCGCGGCGAATCGGGCGCCGGCCAAAGTCTCCTGCTTGCCTATAATATTTTGCAGGCCGCCGGCTGCCGGAGTTTCAAGACGGATTTCGTTGCCTGCCCCTCTTGCGGGCGCACCCTGTTTAATTTGCAAACCGTCACCGCGCGCATCAAAGTTCGCACCCAGCATTTGAAGGGGGTAAAAATCGCCATCATGGGTTGCATCGTCAACGGCCCCGGCGAAATGGCCGATGCGGATTTCGGTTACGTCGGCGGCGCGCCCAACAAGATTAATCTTTACGTCGGCAAGACCCCCGTCAAATTCAACATCCCCGAAGCCGAGGCCGTGGACCGCCTGGTCGATTTGATCCGCGAACACGGCAAATGGGTTGATCCACAGCCGGCCAATGCCGCCGACATCGCCGTCCCCGCCTGAGCATCAGGCATAAACCAGCAGGTGAATCTGGTCGGGAAGGTTGTCGGAAATGTCCCGGATGATGCTCCCGTGCAAAAGGTGCGCCAGCCCTTTGCGCTCCGGCGCTCCTAAAATCAAATACGACGCGCCCATGGTCGCCGTGATATCCACAATCGTCGTCGCCACCGAATCGCTCACCGCGTAGCACGGGTAAACCGGGTGTTTGCCCGCCTTGTTTTTCGCCTGTAGGAACACCTCGCGCGCCTGCTCGTCTTCCGGCCATTTCCGTTTGTAATCCTGCTCCGTCAATACCGGCAGGGACCGCACGAAAAGCAGATAAAGGGGGCGCCGTGTCTGCCGCGCTTCGTCGATTGCAAAATCCAGTGTCTTGCCCACTCCCCGCACCGCGCACATCATCGGCGGCCCGTCCATGTGTTCCATGTTCGCCGTCAGGTTCGGAATGGGTATTGGCACGGCTGCGGCGGCAGTCCGCGCCTCTTTCGCCACCTTGGCGCGAGCCGCGTATTCGGCGGCCAGCCCGCGCAGGATCAGGCCGATCACCAGTGTTGCCAGCGCGAAGATGCGGGCCGATGGTTTGTCCGCGAAGAGCGAAATCTCTATGAACAGCATGATCAGAAACGTGACGAACATGATCCCGCGTTCCCACTTCGCCAGTCCCAGTTTCTTGTCTGTGCTGCACGCGCCAAGGTTCGTCGCAATCGCGCCGACGACACCTACGGCGTACAGGTCCGCCAGGCCTCCCACGTCGCTCACGCTCATTACCAATATCGCCGGTATCACCGTCGCCACGATCAATCCCATGTTCGGCACTCCAAACTGGTTGAGCTTTTGAAATCGCGGCGGCAATTCTCCGTCCCGCGACATCAAATAGGAAATGGCGATAAGATCGACAATCGCCGTATTGACCGCCGACAGCAGCAAACATCCAAACACCGCGCTGACGGCGATTCCGGCGATCAAGCCCGCCGTTGGATTGATGGCGTGGCCCACAAATACCTGGCCCATGTAGCGCAGCATGTAATCCCGCACGCCCGGATGGCCGGGCGCGTTGACATCCGGGTTGGCCGGGTCCGTGGTATCGATTGTCAGGTGGGGCAGCGCATGCACGGCAAGGCTCAGCAGCGCCGTGAAGAGGCATACTTCCAACATCACCCACAGGATCGCCGGCGTGGATGTCTTGGACACATTTGGATTGGCCTCGGTCGTCCCGGGGTTGAGCTTCATCACGCCGGTGGAGTTGGCAATCGCCTCCACTCCGGACAAGGCGAGCACCACGCCGACAAACCCTTTCCAATTCTTGACAAATCCCCCCGTCAAAGGCTGCACGTGACGCACCGCGTCTCCCAGGTGTGGAATGGCAAACATCGCCAGAAGCACCACTACAATCGCCGTCGGCAGCGACACCAAAAACGCCAGTCCCCCCGTGTGCCGCGGCCCGAACAAATTGAGCAATCCAATGAAAACGATCGCGGCCGCCGCCCACCGTTCCGGATGCGAGCACCCAAAATATTCAAACGCCGAAAGGGCGCTCAGGGCCGCCGTCACGATATAATCCGCCACGAGCAGGAACGCCCCAACGATGGAAATCATCACCGACCGGTGCCGCACGCTCGCATACACTCCGCCGCCGTCCGGGTAATGGCGGCAGATGGCCATATAATTGACGCCGACAAGCGCCGTCAGAAGACACATCGCCGCGATCAGCCAAAAGGAACTGTAACCCCCGACGGCAAACGCCAGCCCGATGACGTAAGCTTTGCTGGTGCCCCAATCGCCGTAGAGGATGGCGGCGGCGCGGGGAACATCCACATTGCGCGGTCTGCGCGTGTTGCCCGCTACGATCATCGAATGGAACCGAAGTCCATGGGCGCGAACCGTAGAGAGTTGCGGCGCTCACTTCAAGGTTTAATGAGCGCCGCAACCACTTTGATCTAACAAGAATCTAACAAACCTCTTGCGCGTTATTTTTCGTTTTCGGTTTTTTTCTGCTGCGGCTGCGATTTGGAATTGGACGCGGGCGTTCCGTGCGTTGTCGTTTGCGAACCCGTATGCCCATACGTCGAAGGCGTCGTGCCCGGCCTGCCGTATTGTCCGGGTGATGTTCCCGTTCTGCCCGCTTCTCCCGAACGTTCCGCCATGGCGTTGTTCGATCTCGCCAGCGCCGGATGTTGCTCCTGCCGGGTCGCCATATCGTGATGTTCCTCCGTGGCGCGCATCTCGTGCGCCGAGCGCTCCTCAACTTGATGGTGCGTGATCGATGCCACGCGGTCGCGCCCCAATCCTTCCGCCACAAATCTCCCGTGGTCCATGTGATACCCGTTATGGATTTCGCTGTGCGCAAAAAACTCGTGCGCGCGGTCATGGTCCACAATCACGTGCCGGTAATCGTGGTCCCAAAAATGGTCGCCTCCAATAAACACGAACGCATCCGCTCCAAGCCCAAAACCAACGTCCACCGCAAGCGCCCCGTGCCATTCCAATCCCACCCCGACCCGGAAAGTCGCTCCCCACGGCAGAGGCGCCCAACCCATGTAGCCGCCGTCGGCGTACCGCCAGGTAACCCACGACGGCGCCCATTCGTACGTTGGCGCCCACGCCCAGGTAAAACCGGTCTGCGCGTCATTGATCCAGCGCCCATAATGAAACGCCAGCGCGCCCCACGGATAATCCGATTGCCAGTACCATCCCGCATCCGTGTATTCCCAGTGCCCCGCATCGACATAGGGACGCCATCCCGGATACGCAGCCTCCGCCGGCACCCAGCACGACCCAACGTCCGACACGTCCATCCAATGTCCGTAAGGCGACAACTGCGCCTGAAAATAATCATAGGTCGGCGTCGGAGGCGCGGCGGGCGCGGGAGGAGGCGCCAGCGATGTCAATTGGACCGATTGCCAATTCGCGTAAGTCGGCCCATCACGGTCCGCCAGAACGACGTAAAACGGACCCGTCCCAACCGGCAATCCGCCGCGCGCCCCGAGCGTTATTCCGCCCGCATCCTGAAACGCCACGGAAGCCATCCCATCCGGCCCCACAGTGATTTGAATTGTGTAAGGCACGCCTGGCGCCGCGTGTTCGCAAATCTTACTGCCCAGCGAAGCGACCGGCAATCCGCTGCCCGTATAATTGACCCACACTCCGTGTTCCGGCGAAGGTCCTCCCCCCAGGGGGATATTCACGGCCCCGCGGAAAAATGGCAGCGCGCCGCCCACCCGCACGTCCCCGTTGTGATGTCCCTCCCCGCCGAGATGCCCGGCCAGGCTGACAAACTGCCGCAAATCCGGACTGACCAGATAGACCTCAAACGGAATTGCCATCGGCGCTAGTCCCGTGACGTGGGCGGTAAAGGAGAACGGCGCCGCATACGCGCTCACCGATTGCACGCCCGTAAACTGCGCAGGGCCGCTGATGCCGGCAAGTTGCATGCCGCCCGGCCCAAAACTGATTCCGGGCGAGACCGGCACCGCGCCATTAAGCGCCGCGAGGTTTGCGAGCGCGCTCCCCTGCGTCGTCCAAAAAGCAGGATTGAGCCCGCCCTCCATGGTGAAATAATCGGCCAGCCCTGGAGCGGGTGCAGGCGCCTGCATCTCTTGCGGTGGCGGACTCATCGGCGCAGCCGGGGCCGGAGTTGGCGAGGGGGCTGGTGTTGGCGCTGAGGACTTGGCTTGGAGCATCGCGGAAATGACTGGCTGTGAGACGCCCTGGCTGTTGAGGTAGAGCATGTCATCCGCGCTGAGGTTGTAGGTTTTGCCGGAATTCTTGATATAAGCCAGGATGACATCATCCGTCATGTGGGCCTGGGCAAATTTGACGATCTCCTGCAAATCCGGATTGGACGAAGATGTTTGCGCCTGGGCCAGACCGCTTGTCATCAGGCAGGCCAGGGCCAGTGCGATCGCGGCCCCCATACTGATTTGGCGTCGGACAAAATTATATACATTCATAGTATCGTTTTTTAGAACCTGCGTTCCATCACACGTCAATACGAGTGACGGGGACAAATCTTGCATGCCGATCATCCATCGCCTTCTGAAGCCTTGGCGTGGGCGGGTAAAATTGCGCCAAATTTCCCCCTTCGCAAGGAAGAAAAACGCAAAAAATCGTCTAAAAAACCAATGGTACGTTTTTCTTTTTCCGGGAGGTATGCTTAAATCGTAGCGGATGGAAACGGCATTCTGGAAATGCGAGTGTGGTTCCGCCCGCTGCAAGTGGATGGCGGGCGGTGACGAACGTTCTTTTCTTTTTGGACATGACGTCGCACCCTCTGTTTTCATGAACTCCAAATTGGCTTTGATTTGTGGCGCTCTCTTCCTCATTTCCGTACCGCTCGTTTTCGGCCAGATCAACCCGACCAATCAGGCGGCCATTCGCGCGGCTTCGGCGGCGGATCGCCAAAAGATGATGGAACTCCTTCATATTTCGGAGCCGGGGGCGCTTCCTCCTCCTGAGGAGGATCCTAAACGTCCGCCTGATACACATCGTGTCGGGGGCAATTCTCCGAATTGGACGGATGGGGTTCGCGGGCACACGATTGCGCGGTCGAGTTGGGACAATTGGTCCAATTACGATCCGAACAAGGCTGACCGGGGGCCGTTGCCTGATCCTCTTGTTCTCAAAAATGGGCAGGCTGTTACGGATGCGGATACCTGGTGGAATAAGCGGCGACCGGAGATTCTTCACGATTTCGAGACTGAAATATACGGCAAGATTCCGCAAGACACACCGGCGGTTACTTGGGAAGTCGTTGAGGTTGAGACGAATGCGCTTGAAGGAAAGGCGGTCCGCAAACGAATTATCGGGCATATCGACAATTCCGGTTACACCAATGCCGACCCGAGCATCAACATTACCCTTTATACCCCGGCCAATGCAGGGGGGCCGGTTCCGACGGTAGTCATTGTCAGTGGCGGGCTTCTCCCTGGGCGGGTTAGCCGTGCTCCCGGCGGTACGGCGATGGCTCAAATCCTCGATCATGGGTGGGGTTATGCCACTTTCAACACCAGCAAAGTCCAGGCGGACAATGGCGCGGGGCTGGATGTCGGAATTATCGGGCTGGTCAATCATGGGCATATGCGCAAGCCGGACGATTGGGGGTCTCTTGCGGCGTGGTCGTGGGGACTTAGCCGGGCGCTGGATTATTTTGCCACTGATACGAACGTCGATGTGAAACACATGGCCATCGAAGGGCATTCCCGGTGGGGGAAGGAGGCGTTGCTCGCCGCCGCGCTGGATCCGCGTTGGGCGGCGGTTTATTGCAGTTGCTCTGGGGAGGGCGGGGCGAAGTTGCATCGGCATGACATGGGGGAATCGGTGGATAACGTCTGTTCTCCCAACGAATACCATTGGATGGCGGGCAATTTCCTCAAATACGCCGGGAATTGGACAAATCTCCCGGTGGATCAGCACGAGTTGATTGCGCTGGTGGCTCCGCGCCCGGTCTTTGTCACGGGTGGCACGTCGGATTTGTGGTCCGACCCCATC
Organism: Verrucomicrobiia bacterium; assembly: GCA_036272955.1. GTDB lineage: Bacteria > Verrucomicrobiota > Verrucomicrobiia > Limisphaerales > Palsa-1400 > DATAUD01. Next base: position 2,506 of record DATAXU010000244.1, on the reverse strand, counting down.
GGCGAATTCAAGGCCTGCGTCGGCGCGGGGCCGGTTTACCGGCTATTGGGAAAACAAGACCTTGGGACAACCAATATGCCGGAGCCGGATGAGGCGTTGATTTCCGGGGATCTGGCTTTTCGCGAACATAAGGGCGGCCATACGGATGCCCTTGATTGGCCGACGTTTTTAAGATTTGCGGACAAATATTTTAAATCACCATGAACTTTAAAATGCTCATGTCCGCCCTGTTGTCATCGGCCGTTGTTTCTGGTTTTTCGCAAGTAGATCATCCGCTCGGGGATTTTGACGGACAGACCGATGTCGGTTCGCCCAAACTGGCTGGATCGGCGAGTTATGATGCTGTGAATCAGGAATATACGCTTACGGGGGCGGGGACCAACATGTGGTTCACCACGGACCAATTTCATTTCCTTTGGAAAAAAATGAAGGGGGATTTCATCCTTCGCGCGCGCCTTGAATTTGTCGGCAAAGGCGCGGTCAATCATCGCAAGGTCGGTTGGATGATCCGCAAAACCCTGGACGCCGGGTCGCCTTATGCGGACGCGGCGGAGCACGGCAACGGGTTGACGGCCCTGCAATTTCGTCGCGGCGTCGGTTCCAATACGGAGCAATTTTGGGTTTCCACCAACGCCGACGTTATTCAATTTGAACGCAGGGGCCAGAGCTACATTTTTTCCGCGGCGCGGTCGGGCGAGCCTTTCACGAGCACGACCTTGCCGGAGTTTAACCTTGGCGATGAGGTTTATGCGGGGCTTTTTATTTGTTCGCACGATGGGGATGTGCTGGAAAAGGCCATCCTGCGGGACGTTCGCATCATCGTTCCGCCGAAGGAGGGTTTTGTTCCGTATCACGATTATATTGGCAGCGTTCTGCAAATCCTCGATGTCCAAAGCGGCAAACTTGAGCAAATTTATCGTTCGGACCAGCCTTTTGAAGCGCCGAACTGGACGCGCGATGGGGCGGCCTTGATTTATAACATCAGCGGTCGCGCGCAGGGTTGGGGGCATTTGTGCCGTTTCGATCTTGCCACCCACACGCCGTCCATCCTCAATACCGACCCTGCCAATCGCAACAACAACGATCACGTTCTCTCGTTCGATGGAACCATGCTGGGCATCAGCGACCAAACCAGCGGCAAATCGCTCGTTTCCACCGTGGCTGTCGTCGGCGGAACGCCCACGCAAATCACGCCGACCGGGCCTTCCTACTGCCATGGCTGGTCGCCCGATGGCAAATTCCTGGTTTTTACCGGCGGGCGGAATGGAAAATTCGACATTTACAAGATTGCGTCTGACGGCAGCGGGTCGGAAGTTCGCCTGACCGACGCGGAAGGACTCAATGACGGGCCGGAATACACGCCGGATGGGCGATACATTTATTTCAATTCCAGCCGCACGGGCAAAATGCAAATCTGGCGGATGAAACCGGACGGGCAGGACCAGGAGCAGGTCACTCGCGACGATTTTAACAATTGGTTCCCGCACATTTCGCCGGATGGCAAATGGGTCGTCTTTATCAGCTTTGGACCGGAGATTGACCCGAAAGACCATCCTTATTACAAGCAAGTTTATATTCGTTTGATGCCGGTGGATGCCGGTTCGCCCAAAGTGATCGCTTACGTCTATGGAGGGCAGGGGACGATGAATGTTCCGTCGTGGTCGCCCGACAGCAAACGAATTGCGTTCGTCAGTAATACACAATGAAACTCATGAAATATCGAATCTTAGCCTCTCTCACATTTGCGGCGTTGCTCGGCGCGCTGTCGCTGGCCGCCGAACCTGGCCAGTCGCAGTATTACGAATTGCGGGTTTACAACACCCATTCCGAAGAGCAACAAAAGCTTGTCAATGATTACTGGCAAAACGCGGGAGTTGCGGCGTACAACCGCATGGGCATTGCGCCTATCGGGGTCTTTACGGAATTGCGGGATTCGCCCACCAATAAAGTGTATGTGGTCATTCCCTACGATTCGCTTGACGCTTTTGCATCCGTCCCCGCGCGGCTGGCTGCTGATGCGGCCTACCAGTCAGCGGCGGCATCCTATCTCGCCCTGGTAAAATCCGACGCGGCATACGACCGGATCGAAAGCTCGCTCAACGTTGCGTTTGATACCTGGAAAAAGCTGACGCCGCCGGCGTCGGCAGCGGACAAAGCGCCGTGGATTTTCGAATTGCGCACCTATCAAAGCCCCAGCGAAGGCAAGGGCATCAACAAAGTCCGGATGTTCAACAGCGGTGAGGTTCCGCTGATGCAGGATGTCGGACTTTCTCCCGTCTTTTTTTCGCAAGCCCTTATTGGTTCGCAAATGCCCAACCTCGTCTATATGGTTTCCGGCCCAAATATGGATGTACACAAGAAACATTGGAAGGCGTTTCAGGACTCTCCGATTTGGAAGGGATTAAACGGCGATCCGCAATACAAGGACAACGTTTCTCGCAGCATCAATATTTTTCTCAAGCGCACTTCGGCTTCACAAATCTGAACGAGATCAGCCAGAGGACAA
>DATAXU010000243.1:0-36550 GCA_036272955.1 Verrucomicrobiia bacterium | reverse complement strand
GCCGAGCATTTCGGAAAATATCTCGGCGCTCCGCTCTGCAACACCCCGCCTCCTCCCAACTCCAGGGCCAACGACATGGCCGAGCATTACATCCTGGAATTCTTCAGCGTTTTCACCGAACTGGGCATCCGTCCCGAATTCTATCGGATGCGCGACATCTACCGTTCCGGCCGATTCAACGAAGCCATCGACGCCATTCTGCGCAAGGCCCCGGCCGTCCGCCGCATTTACAAGGAAGTCAGCGGCTCCGATCGCCCCCAGAATTGGCATCCCTTTCAAACCGTCTGCGAAAACTGCGGCCGCGTCGGCACAACCGTCGTCACCGAGTACGACGGCAAAGAGGTCACCTACGAATGCAAGCCGGACCTCGTCAAGTGGGCCGTCGGCTGCGGATACCGCGGCAAAGTCTCCCCGTTTGATGGAAAAGGCAAGCTCCCGTGGAAATTGGAATGGTGCGCCAAGTGGCGGACCTTTCCCGTCACCATCGAAGGCGCCGGCCAGGACCACAGCACCAAAGGCGGCTCACGCGATGTCGCGATGGCCTGCCTTCGCGAAATCTTCGCCCAGGAACCCCCGCTTAATTGTCCCTACGACTTTTTCCTGGTCGGCGGCGCAAAAATGAGTTCCAGCAAAGGCGTCGGCGTGACATCGCGCGACATGGCGGACTTTTTTCCACCCGAGCTTCTGCGTTTCCTGCTCATTCGCCCTCCGCCCCGGCAGCCCGTGAATTTCGAGCCATCCGAAGTTTATATCATCAAACTTTTCAACGAGTTTGACCGTTCCAAGCACAAATATTTTCACGAAGACAAACCGTTGCCCGGTGAAAAGCGCATCTACGAACTCTCCGAAGTCAATCCCGAGCCGGATTATTGGACCGGAGATTTTCAACTCGTCACAGCCCTCACGCAAATGCCCCATCTCGATGTCGTCCGCGAGTTGGAGAAACGCAAAGGCTCCCCGTTTACCGACCTCGAGCGCAAACACCTCCAAATGCGCATCCGCGCCGCCCACTACTGGGTCGAGCACTACGCCACCGAAGAGGAAAAAACCCGTTTGCAGGAGACGCTTCCTCCTCGTGCCGAGACCCTCACCGCCCCCCAGCGCAAATTCCTCCACATATTGGCCGGCATTCTTCCGAAAACAGCATGGGAAGGCGACCCCCTTCAGGCCGCCATCTTCACAGCCGCCCGTCTCACCCCTGTGGAACAGCCCAGCGCATTCAAAGCCCTCTACCGGGTCCTGCTCGACCGTGAAAACGGCCCCAAAGCCGGCAACTTCCTCTCATTCCTGGCTCCCGATTTCGTGATACGCCGCTGTTTGGAACTCCCCGTTGACCCAAAGCAATTCCTAAAAGAAGCCGGCATCGACAAAGCCGTATTCGAGAAATGGCTGCAAAAAGAAAAGCCAAACATCACCAGCATAACCTCCACCTTCCACCCGGATTTAGCCGAAGCCGAAATTCTCGTCACGATGTCCGACGGCAAAACCCATTCCCGCCACGTCTTCTTCGATCAAACCGAACCAGAAATGCGCCAATGGCTAAGCTCAATAAGTTAGAATAATTTAGAATTCCCCGCAGCGTGGCCGCTTTAGGTCAGCCATTACCCAATTGTTTTTTTCTTCTTTACCCTTCGTGCTCTCCGTGGCCTTCGTGGTGAAATTCCGGCTCTTCCGCCACCCGTCACTGTATCGTCAACCTGAAAAACTCACCCGTTCCAGACGGCGTGATCGTCACCTGGTTGTTCCCGTTCACCACCGTTGGTAAGTTAGTCAAGGTCACCCAATCCGGGTTGAGTAACGACGGACTTGACTGCAGCACCAGCCCCGGCGCCGAGACTGGCCACACAATAACCAACCCTCCGCCGGCGGTGGCCTTGGCGGCCCCTACCGTCGGCAAGCTTGAAAAGAAGAAGTTGGTGATCGTCTGCGCCGAAGCCACCCCGCCGTCGGCTGAAGTAAAGCCCACGTAGGCGTTGCTGCTGCCGATGACCTTCGGCACGTTCACCAGAAAGTTGGTCGTGTAGGAAGTGCTCGCCAACGCGTCCGTCAGGCTCAACGTCGCCATCCCCGACAGGTACTCAACACTCACCCCAATCGGGTCGCCGCTTGCCAGGTTCAGCAAACCCGTCGCCACATACGGCCCGGCCGCCTGCCCGTTGGTGCCGATCCCAATCCCGATTGTGTTGACGCTATAGATATTGAACTCCAGTGCCACGCTATTGCTGAGGCCGGAGTATCCCAGGCTCCCGCCGCCCCCGCCGAGTGCTTTCGTGCCCGCCGCCGTATTCTGCAGGACGAACGCGGTGCCGTCTGCCACGGTCGAGTTGCCCGGAGACTCCTGGTATGTCCACGACGCTATGAATGCATTGTCATCCACCGGTTCATCAAGGAAGAAGCTGCGCGTTTCGCTCAACCCGCCGTCCGTCAGCGTCAAAAGCCCGTTGGTGCTCACGCTGGTGCCTCCGTTTGCCGTCCAACCGGCCCCGCTGTTGAATCCGATCAAAGTAATGGTCAGGGCGGCCTCGGACGTATTGGTCATTCCCGCGGAATTCGTGACAACGAGCTGGTAACTCCCCGAATCACTCAATTGGCTGTTCCCAATCGTCAACACGTTGCTTTGCGAACCGATCACGTGTGCGCTGTCCGTGAGATTGGTTCCGTTCAACGTCCATTGGTAGGACAACGGCGCGCTTCCCACAGCAATCGCGGTAAACACCACCGGCGTTCCAACCGGTTGCACCGCCGCCAGCGGCTGCACATCCTGGTAGATTTGTGGCGCCCCAACCGGCACCGTCAAGATGGCTTGGGCGCTGTTGCTTTGGGTCTGGTTGGTGACAACGATTGTATAGGTCCCCGCTGAGATGGTTGAGATGTTGGAAAGCGTCAGGGTGGACAGCAGGCTGCCCAGGTAATTGGTCTGAGTAAAGCCGCTGATGGTCGTGCCGTTGAGCTTCCACTGCGCTCCCAGCGTCGCGTATCCCGCCGCCGTCGCGGTCAGCGTGATCGTTTCTCCCACGTATGCCTCGTCGCTTTGCGGGGTGAGGCTGATCGTGATCGGCTCGGTTGCCGGCCCAAATCGGATCCCTCGGTAAGCCTGGTTCGGCCCTGCCGTCGCGAGCAAAGTCGAGGGCGAGTTTACTCCATTGTCCACAAATTGAATGACCCGGTTGGACACCGCCTCAGCCGTCGTGCCATACACCACCGCGCCGTTGATACCTTGGCCCCACTGGGTGATGTTCGGCGGGAAGAACACCGTCAATCCCCTCACTCCATTGACCCCGGAACCGGTCGTGTCCTCCAGGGTATACTGATACTGGTAACTCCCGCCAACAAAGTCCCAGCGCTGTATGCCGCCGCCGTACCCGGTGCTGCTGATAACCGCCCCATCGTCCCCAACATACACAGTGTTCGTGTCGGGACTAAAAGCAAAGTCGGTCGGACTTCCGAAAGCGACGACGTTCTCCGTGAGGCTGCTGTACGTGGATACTCCGGGTTCAGGCGCTCCGGTAAAAACGTTCAGCCCTTCCACATTGGGCGACAGGACTTCTTGCGCGTCTGAAAATACCAGGTTGGACCCCGCCAGCCCGAGGGCTCTCGATCCGAAGGCCGCCAACGAGAGTCCTATGATTCCATTACCTGGCGACACCGTCGTATAGGACGCCCCTGCCGGCCCCGCATTGACATATTTGATCGTCCCGCTGCCCGCGGCGCCAGTGGTCCAGAAGTTCGTCAATCCATCGGTCGAATACGCATCGCGAATAACGTGGTTCCCACCGGAGTAAAGGCCGAAATTGGTGTAGGCCAGCACGTAATTCCCCTGCGCGGTCACCGCCGCTATGCCACGCACGCCGCTGTTCCCGCCCACGGTGACATCAGAGCCGCCAATGAATGGGTAACTGTAGCAGTAGCCCGCGAAATTGAGGTAATACTGGTTGGATGACAATGTCATGAACGCTTCATTCGTCCCGTCAGTCCCCCCTCCCGCAACAACCAGCGCGGGTGGCCCGCTATCCGGCACCATAATCGTGCTCACGTAGGTGCCATTGGATTGAAATTGATCGAGATACAGGGTGTTCCCGGTCGCCCCGCTCAAAGCCTCCGCGCCGTCACCCACACGAAGCACCTCCAGGTTGCTCGTCGTCAATGGAAGCAGCCCCGCCGTCACGGTTACCACGCTGTTGCTTTCCAGGTATCCCGCCGAGTTGGACGCAATGTACGTATAGGTCCCGGAGTCGGTGACCTGAAGATTGCTCAATATCAGGGCCGGGGTCGCTGAACCGATCACCCAACTGCCGTCCGGTTTCGTGCCGTCGGACAGCGTGGCCCCATTAAACTCCCACACCGAATTCACCAGACCCGATGCAACCGTGGACGACCCAATGAGGGCCAGGTGCGTCCCCGTTTGCTGCGTCACGTTCGTCGGCGTCACGCCCACGCTGGTTGGAATCGTATCCACTGCAAAAATCACGTTGGAACTTTGCAGGCTGCCATTGTTTCCGTTGACGAGCAAATAATAGGTGCCGTCGTCAGTGCTTTGCGCGTCGGAAATCTCCAGGCTCGCTGTTGTCGCCCCGGAAAAATCCCCGCCGTTGCCCACTGGGCCGGGGCCGTTGGCTACGCTATACCATTGATAGGTCACCCCGCTCCCGCCTGCCGGAACTGAAATCGTCGCGCTCCCTCCTGGGAGCACTTCTACGGTAGCTGGCGGTTGCGCCGAAATGAAAGGATCGTTGACCAAAAGCGTGGCGATCGCGCTGGTCGAGGTGCCGTTCCCGTTGTTGGTAACCACCAGCGTATAACTTCCATCGTCCGCGTCCGAAACATTCGCGATCGTCAAAGTCGTGTTGAGGGTCCCCCCCGCGCTGGTTCCGGACGCGCCGCTCACCGTGCTGCCGTCGGTCTGCGCGCCATTGACCAGCATGGTTGTCCCGTCATACCACGCGTACGTCAGCGGCGCCAAGGCGGTTTGCGCCGTTGCCGTGAAGGTGGCTGTTCCTCCGTAATTGGCGATCGTCGATTGGGGTTGGGCCGAAATGGCGGGGTCGGTGGGCGTAACGGTGCCCGCCGCGCTGGTCAGCGAGTAGCCCGTGCCGGTCGCTGTGGCAACGACCTGATATGAGCCAAAATCCCCTGCCGTAAGACCCGCCAGGGACAGTGTCCCAGTGGTGGCTCCGCTCACCGTGGCTCCGCCGCCGGCGCCGCCGCTTCCGTTACTGACATTGTTGGTGGTCGTGACTGTCACGCGCTGCCACTGATAAGTCACGCTCTGGGCGGCTGCCGTCGCCGCCGCTGAGAGGGTCGCGCTGGCGGCGTAATTGGTCGCGACGTTCCCGGGTTGGTTCGTGAACTCAGGCCCGCCCGTCACGTAACTCCACGTCGTGCCGATCAGAATATTGGCCATGAAATTGGACCCTAGCCCGCCGGCGCTCGCGCCTTTTCCCGGACGGTCTTCCACCACCATTCCGCCAATGTCGTTCATCTGTAAGGTCGCGCTGGTGATGGCGTCGTTGAAAATCGGACTGGCTGGCGGCGTGGCTCCGCCGAAAGCGCTGGTGGAGGGGTTCACCCACATTGTGTTCGTATAAGTCTTGTTCGCCGTCAGCGTAATCGCCCCGACGATAAACTGAACCGCGCCATAACCTGAAGTGAATGACGTGGTGGTAAATTCCTTGCCGGTCGCATTATCACTCGCCACGTTGTAATACCCGCTGCCGCCCGCGATGATGGAGTGCGAGGCGTGGTTGCAGGTTCCAGGCAACGTATCAAGCATGTTATGCCAGTTTGTGTAAAACCCCGTGTTGGTCCCTTCAACGGTGTTCGTTTGCGCCACGAATGCCAGGTATCTCGCATCGTTTCCACCACCCAATTGCCCCACCTGCGCAATCGACCAGAGATACGAAATGTAAAGCGTTTTGACGCCGTTGGTCGGCCGCGTGATGTCCTGGTTGAAGATGAGCACCGCGCTGTTCCCGATGATGTTCGGGCTTGCCACGCCCGCCACCAGCGGTTGGGCCGGGTTCAGGAGCACATTGGTGATGGACTGCCCCGGCGCCGGCAACCCCGGGAATGTCGCTGGAAGAAGCGGGCTGACAGCATTGTAGGTGAACAGTGTCGGGTCGTTGCTCACCAGGATGTCAACTCCTACCAGCCCCGTTCCGAATGTGCCCGCCCAATTCATCGATCCCCAGACCTCCCCGGTCGGCGCGGTAAATCCCCCATTGCAAAGGTCAACCGAATTGCTCGAACTTGCCGCCAGGGCGTTGGCGAATTCCGGTTCCGAGAACGGCTCGTAGGTCGGCAGGGCGTAACCGCTGAGCGTGGATGCGCAGAGCGCAAGAACAAGTATTTTTTTCATAGACTGGTTGGTTTGGTTAAAAAACGCTGCGACTAATCGTGTGCGAATCCGTCAATGAGGGTCACGGCGGCAACGCCGTCGCGCGAGACAACGGTGTCGAGGTGTGGTCGATGAGCCAAAAGGCGTCCCTGTAATTGGCTACGTCGCTCGCCGGTATGGAAACCGCTGTGTCGCTCGCTGTCTCGGTAAAATAACTTCCTTTCCACTGATGAATCTCCGCGTGTCCGTCGGCAAACCCGAAACCGCAAGCGTTGTTGTGGACTTGGGAAGGAAAATTCTGCACGTCAACGGACGGGGAGCCGTCCGGGTACATACCCTCCTCGAAAAGACCGTCGTCGATGCTGGTCGGTTTTTCGTCCAGGAAGACATAGAATTGGCTCGGTTGCGTGATGTAGCTGTACTTGGTAAACCAGTGGTAAACGTTCGACAACGTGTTGCCGCTCTGCGAGTTCATGTAGTTTTGCATCGCGATGCTCCGCACCCGCAACGGAGCCAGTTTGGGATTGTTCGCGAGGTTCCCCGGGTCTGCCGGGCATTTGTAGGATTGAGTGGTTTTGACGTAAATGCCAAGAAGGGTGTCTTTCAACAAAAGCGAGTTCGTCTCATCAAACGTTCCGGGAATCCCGGCGCTGGCAAGTCCATCCACGTCTCCCGTCACCCAGTTATTCAGGTTAAAAGTGCCCGTTTCCGGCCGCATCAGGCCGTAGCCTGTATAATCGTACCGCCCGTCCCCGATATTTGGAATCAGAAGATCACTGTTGTCCCCGGCGTACATCGTCCAGCCCAGCGTCAGTTGCTTCTCATTATTCTCGCAATACGTTCCTTGCGCCTGGGATTTTGCCTTGCTCAACGCCGGCAACAGCATCGCCGCCAGAATCGCGATGATGGCAATAACCACCAACAGTTCTATAAGGGTAAATCCTGTCTTTTTGGTTGCGGGAACCACCGCGTGGGTTGGCGCGTTAGCATTCATGATTATTACGGGCTATTCGTCATACTGCACTGAACGCTCTGTAATAGCAACTGATTTTTTTTCATTTCAAAACAATAATTACTTAGTAAGTCTAGTTGTTTGCTATACATTTGCAAGCCTTATTGTCGATATTCTCACTTTTTACCACTTCTCAAACCGGCAAGCTCACCAGAATCGCCGTCCCTTTCCCCGCCTTCGATCGTATCCTCACCTTCCCCCGATGTGTCTCCACCACCCGTCCGACAATCGCCAATCCCAATCCCGTCCCCCTTTGTTTGGTCGTGCTCAGCAGCGACGAAAACGACCGCCGCCGCTGCTCCTCCGGCATCCCTTCCCCCGTGTCCCGAAATTCAATCAAAACCTGCGACGGCCTCTTCCCCTTTCCACCCAACCGCACCCCCCGGCTCGAGATCGTCAGAATGCCTCCCTTCGGCATCGCCTCCACCGCGTTCAACGTCAGGTTCAAAAACGCCTGCGCCAGTTGCGTCGGGTCCGCCATGATTTCCGGCAACTCCGGATCGAGCCGCCGAAGAAAATGAATCTGCTGGTTGCGCAACTTGTGCCGGATCAGCAGCGCCATGTCATCCAGCAATTGGTTGATATTGACGGAGCTGAGCTTCGGTTCCGTGCTCCGCGCAAAATCCAGGATCTGCTCAACGATCTTGTTCAGGTGGTCCATCTTGTCGCGCAGGATCGCATCGTCCTTGATCCGCGGATCGCCCGGCGAAAACTCCAGCCCCAGCGAATGGTAAAGCATTTTCATCACCGTCAGCGGATTGCGGATTTCATGCGCAACCTCCGCCGCCAGCAGCCCCAGCGCCGACAGCTTTTCGTTTTGCCGCAACTGTTCCTCGACATCCACAATGCGCTCGTAAAGACGCGCCTTCTCCAGCGCAATCGCCGAGAGCTCCGCCAGCGCGCTCAGGGTGTTGATTTCCTCATTGGAAAAACTCCGCGGCTGTCCCGTATAAACATTAAGTGTCCCGATTGTCTGCCCCCCGAAAATCAGCGGCGCACTTAACAGTGAAACCAACCCCTCACGCCGCGCCACGTCGGTGTTTTGGTACAGGGAGGAATTCTGCACATTCTCCAACTGCATCGGTTTTTTCCTGCGCATCACAACCCCCATGAAACTTTCGTCCATGCTCAGTCGCGGTTTGCCGAGATAAGCCGGCCCCGCCCCGAAGCTCGCGCGCAAATCCAGCCATTGCCCCGTTTCATCGCGCATGAGCAGCGAGCACGTCCGCGCCTCCATCAGCGCGCACGCTTCTCGCGTAATGAATTGCAACGCTTCGTTGACATCGATCGCGGAATTAATCGTACGGCTCACGCTCACCAACGTCTCCAGAAGCCGCGCCTTCAAACGAGACTGCTCGAACAGCCACGTGTTTTGAATCACCTTCGCCGCCTGGCCCGAAAGTTCCTCCAGCAATTCCAGGTCGCTCTCGCTGAATGCGTCTTCCTTATGTGAATCGACATTGATGACTCCGCGCACCTCCCCCAATACTTCCAGCGGAACGGCCAGTTCGGAGCGGACATCCCGCCGCAGCATGATGTAACGCGCATCGTTGCGGACGTCTCCCACCCGCGCCGGTTTGCCTGTGCGGGCGACCCATCCGGTGATCCCTTGCCCAACGCGCAGTTTCACGTCCGCCGCGTTCGCCGGAAGCCCTGCCGATGCCTGGATCTCCAGCAACCCGTTGTTCGGATTGATCAACGCCACCGACCCGCTGGACGCGCGCATCAACCGGACGGCCTCCTGCAAAATCAATTGCAGCGCCTGCTGCGGGTCGAGTGTGGAGTGAATGACATTGCTGACCTGGTAAAGCAATTTTAGCCGGTCATAATCCGCCTGCAACTTGGCCGTGTCATCGTTCATAGGTTCAACGCATTTGCGCCAGCAAGGAAAGGCCGACCGCGCCGCAAACGAGGTTCGGCAGCCACGCGGCGAGGAAGGGCGGCAAATACCCGCCCACGCCCAAACCAAAAGTAATCCGCTGCAAAATAAAGTAGCCGAAACAAATGAAAATACTGCTGGCGACTCCGACGAAAACGTTATGCCGTCCCGCCCGCGCGCCAAACGGCAACGCAATCAGCACCACCGCCAAGCACGTGAACGGAGCGGCGAACCGGCCGTTCAATTGCGTCAGCAACATCGCCCTTTTTTCCGTGATCGGATGCAGCCGCAGGTACGCGAACATCTGGCGAATCGAAAGTTGCGCGCCCTGGCCTTTGGCGGCCTCCGCCGGGTTGAGCATGTTGACCTTGATTTCGCTGTTGATCCAAGCGGGAGTCTCCTGGAAGGACTCGCGCAAAACGGCATTGCTTCCGGCGTATGTCGGCTGCTCATTGCCGTGCTGGAGCCACACCTCCGCGTTGTAGAAAGACCATTGGCCACCGTCATAAATGGCTTTGCGGGCTACGATGGTTTCGTTGGTGTGGTTCCCCAGGGACCACTGGATCTTCGGATAAAACATTTCGGACGTCTTTTTGTTGAAGCCGCCAACGTTCCAATCGCGATGGTCCGTTTCATTGTAAAACTCCAGCTTGTAAACCCAATCGCGTTGAACGCCATTCGGCATCCGGCGTTCCAGGATGAACTTCTCCTGGTCCGAAGCGCCCGGCAGCCAGAATTCGCCTATCGTAAATACCGCCAGGCCGAATACCGCTCCCACCCCCAAATAAGGCATCGACAACCGCCATAGTCCCACACCCGCCGCGCGTATCGCCGTCAATTCGTTATAGCGGCTTAGATTTGTCAGCGTGTAAAGCAGCGCCAAAAGCAGCGACACCGGCAGCACTTGTTCCACCAGCAATTCAGGGAGCATCACCATGTAATACTCGACGATATCCAGGAAATGCATGTTGTTCTCCAGAAAGCGCGTGATCTGGAACATGAGATCGAAAGCGACGTAGAAAATCAAAAACCCGCAAAGGCAATATCCCAACGGCACGAGCAGCTCGCGCAATAAATAGCGGTCTAACAATCGCACGGATTAGGCTAAGCCGGAGAAAGTTTGTTGACGAGGCTATTTACGAGCGAATTAGTTTGATGTCATTATGCGCCCGTGAGTTCCAATCAAAACGGTTCGTCCGCTCCCTGGTATGCCGGGGTAAACTCCTATCAATGGCTTATCCTGATCATCGCTTCCGCCGGCTGGATATTCGATGTTTATGAAGGCCAGATTTTCAATATCACCGCGCCGCATCTGCTTCCCGCCATCCTGGCACAAACGCACGATTCGCACGGCCAAAAGTTCTGGACCGATGTTTTGTTTGGCGTTTTTTTGCTCGGTGGCGCCACGGGCGGATTGATCTTCGGCCTGCTCGCGGACAAGTTGGGCCGCAAACCCACGCTCATCGCCACCATCCTCATGTATTCCCTCTTTTCGGGCCTTATGTTTTTCGCCCGGACGCTCTGGCAGGTCGGCCTCTTGCGCTTCCTGGTCGCCATGGGCACCGGCGGAGAGTGGGCGGTCGCCGCCAGCCTGGTGGCGGAGGTCTTTCCTTCCCACGCGCGCAGTCGCGCTTCCGGGATTTTTCATGCATCGAGCGTGACCGGTACCTGGATCGCCACCTCGGCCGGGCTTCTTGTTGGGATTCATTGGCGTTACGCGTACCTGATGGGAATCATCCCGGCGCTCCTGGTGGCATGGGTCATGAGGACGGTCAAGGAGTCGCCGCGACAGGAAAAGCAGGATGCCGAAAAATCCGGCAGTCTCAAAGAACTACTGTTTAATCCCAAATGGGGCAGGCAGGCGATCCTGGGAATGCTCCTGGCCGCGGTGGGATTGGGAACGTATTGGGCCGTCCATGTGGCGGGCCAGAGTTTGGCGGAGTCATTGTTGGTCAAACAGGGGGTTCCGCATGACATCGCCATTAGAAAGGGCCAAATTGCCTACGGCTACATCGAGACATTCGGCGGCATCCTTGGCCTTTTGTGTTTTGCGCCGCTGTGCGAGCGATTCGGACGTAAGCGCGCGTTTATCGGAATGCAAATCGCCGCATTTCTGATTACGCCGGTGGTGTGTTACCTGCCGCGCACGTATGGCCAGCTTTTGGTTTTGATGCCGGTCTTTGGCTTCCTGACACTCTCAATCCACGCGGGCTACGCGATTTATTTTCCTGAATTATTTCCCACCCGCCTGCGCGCGACCGGGGCGGGATTTTGCTTCAACGTCGGACGGGTTGCCGCCGCGTGGACGGTGTTTTTCTCCGCATGGCTGAAAAAGCAAATAGACTTGCGGCTCTCGCTCACATTATTGGGGGGGCTTTTCCTGGTGGGCGCCGTAATTATGCTGTTCCTCCCCGAAACAAAAGGCCGGCCGCTTCCAGAGTGACGACGCTCACTCTCCCTTTGATGAAAACTGGTCTTCCTTCGTTTTGAAAAGGATGTTGAAGGTCGTCAACGAACCGTAGCAGCGGGTGATGTACTGCTGCATCTCGACCTTCTCGGCATCACTCAGTTTTTCGTGGGCGTTTATCTTCTGCTCCAGGACGCGCAAATTGTTGCGGAGCATGACAATTTTATGGAAAAAAACTTCCAGCGGCACTTCTTTGCTTTGCAACGAGGCATCGGTCGGGCGCATAACCAGCATCCCGTTCTGCCAGCGACCCGCAAGTCCCTCGACTATCGAATTATCCCGCTCCAATCCCAATTCGCTGATCACGGCCGCGACGGTTTCCGTGATCAACGTTGGAAGCGGCACGGTCATGCCGGTCAAGTCAGCCACGGGGTCCGCCGGTTCCAGGTCGCTTTGTTCCGGCGCGAGTGACCGCAAGCCGGAATCAAACCGAATGTCCGCCAGATGCTCGGATACGCTCTTGACGGTCCCCATCCCATAATCAGGATGCCGGACCTTCATCCCCACGTGCATCGATTGAAGTCTCATTCCCCCCTTTATCCCCCTGGCTACTTCAGCACCGCGTCGTGGAATTCCTTCCAGTCATCCAAATTATTCAGGTTCACCGCGTCGCGACATGCGTGCGCGTCGTCCGGGATGCTGCTGGCGGACAGGATGCTTTTGCGGGTGTCATCGTCGTGGTGATAGCCGCGAATGGAGCTGTTGAGTTTCTCGACCGAGGCTTTGTCCAGTTTGACGCCCGGCTGCTTCTTGACCCATCCTTCGAACTGCGGGTATGTCGGCTTGCTGCTCTTGATGAATTCAATGACCGATTCGCGCTTGAGGCCAAGCCCGTCAAGGACCATTTGATCATAACCTTTGCCCGCGCCGGGATAGCCCGGGGCCAGTTTGCCGCAGGATTCCAACGAAACTTTGAGCCAAAGCCGAGGCAGATGAATCACACCAAGGGGACCCGCAACACCAGAACTGATAAGTGGAACAATCGTATTCATAATTTTTCTTTGTTATTAACTTTCCAAGTCAGCATAGAAATCCGGTTTCGTTTGGCAAGCGCGTTCTGGCGAAATTTCAAAAAACTTTAACCACTCCCGGAATACGCACGATAGCTTAAACAACACAAGTGCCTTGTGATTTTTAAGCAGCCTTTTACATTGGCGGCATGCCGAAAATACATCTGGCCGTTCCGCATACGTTAGGTGCGGAAGAAGCAAAAAACCGCGTTATGAATCTGGTGGCGCAGACCCGCCGGGACTTTGGCGACAAGGTCACCGATGTCACCGAATCCTGGACCGGCTTTGTAAACACGTTCAGTTTCCGGGCCATGGGCTTCTCGGTGGGCGGCAAACTGGAAGTCCAGCCGGCCCAGGTTTCGATCGACATTGATCTGCCATTCGCCGCCGTGCTTTTCAAAGACCGCATCGAGAGCGATCTGCTTTCCCACGCCCGCAAATTGCTGGCGTGACCAATCAGGTTGTCTTTTGCAGGCGCACCTCCGCCGACCATCCGTGCGCGTCCAGCCCTTCCATCTCCGCGAATTTTTTCACCGCCCCGAGCGCCTTGCGCAGCGCCGGTTTTTTATATTCCACAAGGCTCGTCCGCCGTTGGAATTGGTCAATGGTCAATCCCGCAAATGACGCTCCTGTCCCCCCCGCCGGAAGCGTGTGGCTCGGTCCCGCGACATAATCCCCGAGCACCGTTGGCGATTCGTTTCCCAGGAATATCGCCCCCGCCGTCACCAATGACCTGGCGATCCGCCCCGCGTTCCGGCACATGATTTCCAAATGTTCCGGCGCGATTTCGTTCGCCAACTCGATCGCATGATGCATGTCCGCAACCTGCACCAACCACGTGTTACGGCCCAGCACCCGGTCGATGAATTCGCACCGGCCCATTTTCGGCAATTGCCGGCGAATTTCCTTTTGCACCCCCCGCACAATTTTTGCCGATGTCGTCAAAAGCCAGACCCGCTCATGGCCCGACCCATGTTCCGCCTGCGCCAAAAGGTCCGCGGCGATAAACGCCGGATTGGCCGAATCATCCGCCAGCACCAGCAACTCGCTGGGGCCGGGCAGCAAGTCCATCGCGGTGTGCCCGAACAAAAGCCGTTTCGCCGCGACCACGTAAGAATTTCCCGGCCCGAATATTTTATTGACCCTCCGGATTGTTTCCGTTCCGAGCGCCATCGCCGCAATCGCCTGCGCCCCGCCCAGCCTTAGAATTTCCGTCGCCCCTGCGCTTCGGGCCGCGAAGAGCAGCGCCGGATTCACCTGGCCCTCCCTGCCGCATGGCGTGCAGACAACAATTTCCCGGCAACCGGCAACCCGCGCCAGCGGAATGGTCATCAGCGCCGTCGAAACCAGTGGCGCCGCACCGCCGGGAACGTAAATCCCGACTCGCTGGAATGGGTCGAACTTCTCCCCCACCATCGCCCCGTGGGAATTCCGCATCGACCAATCCTTGCGTCGCGACCGCCTGGCAAAATCCTCGACATTGCGCGTCGTCTCCGCGATGGCTTTTCGCAACGATTCATCCGCCTGCACCGAAGCCGCCATCCACTCCGCCTGGGAAACCGCGAACTGGTCCGGCCGCAACCGCGCGCCATTAAAGCGTTCCGTCAATTCGATCAGCGCGTCGTCTCCGCGATTTTGAACCGCCTCGACGATTCCCCTCGTTTGCGCTTCGATGGCGGGATCAAACAAACTGGACGGCGCGAGCAGCCGCTGGATTTGCGCGGCAAAATCCCTGTCGCGATGGGAGATCACATTCATGGGGCCAAAAGCTAGGGGAAATGGCCCGCAAAGTCAAAGTGACCCGTCGCGCGTTTGTTCGGTTTCCCGTCTCCCGCCAACCACCAGCCGCGCCCCGCGTTTATACGTGACGTAGGAGTAGAACCATTGCATCAGCACGGCGATTTTATTGCGAAATCCCACCAGAAAAACCAGGTGTACCCCCAGCCATGCCAGCCATGCCAAAAGGCCGGAAAAATGCAGCTTCCCGACTTCCGCCACCGCGGCCGAGCGGCCAATGGTCGCCATCGTCCCCTTGTCAAAATATTTAAAAGCCGGGCGTTGCCCCTTGCCGGGCGAAGCCAGTTCGCCTTCGATGATCCCGGCGACGTGCCGTGCCATCTGCATCGCCGCCGGCGAAACCCCCGGCACAGGCTTCCCGTCCGCGCCCAAAACCAGCGCCATATCGCCGATTGCAAAAACCTCCGCATGGTCTGGCAGGCTCAGGTCGGGCTTCACCTTCACCCGGCCCGAGCGGTCCAACTCCGCGCCAAGTTTTTTCGTCAAAGAATTTGCCGAAACACCCGCGGTCCAAAAAATATTCTCCGCGTGAATCGTTTCCCCGCTGTCCAATTCCACATGCCCCTCCCCAATGCTTTTGACGAGAGTATTAAGGCGGACTTTTACTCCCAGCCCCTCCAATTGCCGTTGTGCGCTAGCCGACAAATCCGCCGGCAAATGAGATAGAATTGCCTTGTCGCCTTCGAGCAAAACCACATGCGCTTTGGCGGAATCGATGTGCCGGAAATCCGAGCGCAAAACCTTTCGGGTCAATTCCGCAAAAGCACCCGCCAGTTCAACTCCCGTCGGCCCGCCTCCCACGACGACGATGGTCATCAACCGTTCCTGTTCCTTCGGCATCCTCTCGGCCTCCGCCTTTTCGAATGACAGAAGGACCTGCCCGCGAATCCGGAGCGCGTCCTCCAATGACTTCAGCCCCGGCGCGCATGACTCCCATTCCGGGTGCCCGAAATAACTCGTGCGTCCTCCCAGCGCCAGCACCAGGAAATCGTAAGTCAATTCGCCGTCGGCGAGCACGACTTTCCTCTCGCCGAGTTTGAAATCCGTGACGGATTCCATGATGACGGAGATATTTTGGTTCCGCGACAAAATGGATCGAATCGGCTGGGCGATATCGGGCGCCGAAAGCCCCGCCGTCGCCACCTGGTACAGCAAAGGCTGAAAAAGGTGATGGTTCGTGCGATCCACCACAGTAATCCGGGCTGCGGGATTATGGAATCGTTTGCAAAACTCCAGGCCACCGAAGCCCCCGCCTAAAACAACTATATGTTTTCGAGAATCCACAACCCACCATCGTCCCTTGGGCGCGTGGGTTCAACCTTGATTAACCTTGATTAGGCTTAACTCCGGGTCGCGGTGCGCGGTCAAACTGGTTTGACTTGGTTTGACCGAAGGGGCGGAAAACCGCCAAATTTCTGGAAGGAGTTTATCTTAAGATGCTGTCCATAAAATACATACGCAGAATTTGCTGTGGGCGATTGTCTTCAAAAAACCGGTTTGACTGCGTTTAGCCGTGGCTTGATTGGTCCGGAGCGTAAAACTATCAAAGAACAAGCCCTTTGGGCAATTACCCTTGGACACCCGGGAGGCTGCTTGTATTCAGATAATTCGTGGAGTCCCATAGTATGCGGGGATGGGGGTATATTCCACTACATCATGTCTTGACGCCCCGTCCTTCCGTACTTAGCGTGTCCAACTCGCGCACGGCAAGACCGGGGCGCTTGAATCGAAAGGTTTGTTTGTGAATGTAACGGTAGAAAATTTGGGTCCCTGCAAAAAATTGATGCGTGTGGAAGTCGGCCAGGAAAAGGTCGAGGAAACTTTTAAGGAAGTTGCCGGCGAATTCCAGCGCGAAGCCCGCCTTCCCGGCTTTCGTCCCGGCAAAGCGCCGAAAGAGATTGTCGCCAAGCGTTTCGAATCCGATATCCAGGACCAGGTCAAACGCCGGCTTATTTCCGATTCCTTCAAAGCCGCCATTGCCGAGCACAAACTTTCGATAGTGGGCCAGCCGGAAGTCGAGGAAATCCAGTTCAATCGCGGCCAGGCGCTCCAATTCGCCGCGAACCTGGAAATCGCCCCGGAATTTCAACTGCCGGAATACAAGGGCCTCTCCGCCACGCGCGAAGCCGGTTCCGTCACGCCCGAGGACGTCGAGCGCGCCCTGCGCGTGCTGACGGAGCACCACGCCAAATTCCCGACCGTCACACGCGAGATCAAGGAGGGCGACATTGCGGTTGTCAATTATACCGGCACTTGCGACGGCAAACCGATCCTTGAAACCGCCCCGACCGCAACGGGTCTCACGGAAAAAAAGGCCTTTTGGATCACCGTCGATAAAACCTCCTTCATCCCCGGTTTCGGCGAGCAATTGATTGGCATGAAGGCCGGCGAAAAGCGCACCATCACTGTTGATTTCCCGGCGGATTTTGTCGTCCCGCAATTGATCGGAAAAAAGGGCGTCTATGAGGTGGAGCTGGTTGAAGTGAAGGAAAAGGGCCTTCCCGCCATCGACGAGGAATTCGCCAAAGCCTACGGCGCCGAGAGTCTTGAAAAATTGCGCGAAGGCGTGCGCGCCGATTTGCAGAACGAATTAAACTTGAAGCAAAGCCGTTCCATCCGCAATCAAGTCGTGCAAAATCTCCTCAACCAGATCCAGTGCGATTTGCCGGAGTCGATGGTTGAGGACGAAACGCGCAATATCGTTTATTCCATCGTCAACGAACAGCAGCAGCGGGGCGTTCTTAAGGACGCCATTGACGCGCAAAAGGACCAGATTTACGGGACAGCCAACACCGCCGCCAGACAGCGGGTCAAGGCCAGCTTTGTTTTCCGGGACATCGCCGAAAAAGAGGGCGTGCGGGTCGAGCAGGTCGAAATTGGCCGCCGTTTGCAGGATATGGCGGCCCAATATAAAGTCCCGTTCGACAAATTGGTCAAGGACATGGAGAAATCCGGGCGCCTCAACGAAATTTACAACCAGATCCTCAGCGAAAAGGTGGTCGATCTCCTGGTGCAGTTCGCAAAAATCCAGGACGTCGCGCCCGCTCCTAAAATGTAATTAGCGGCGGTCGCCCGCGCGATACGCCTCCGCAAGCAAGGTGATCGGATGCGCCAGCCGGACGGGAAGTTTCTCCCGGCGAATGCCGTTGGCCATGTGCGCCAGGCAGCCCGGATTCCCCGTCGCGACGACTTCCGCTTTGGTTGACACGATGTGCTTCATTTTTCGATCCAGCAATTGATTGGCCATTTCCGGCTGGATCAAATTATAAATCCCCGCGCTCCCGCAACACCACGTGCTCTCCGGCAATTCCGTCAATGTGAGATTCGGAATCGCCCGCAGCAATTGACGCGGCTGCGCCGTGATTTTTTGTCCGTGGCACAAATGGCAGGCTTCATGGTACGTGACATTTTGCGGCGCCCCGCCCGGTTTCGGCGCCGTGAGACCAATTGTCGCCAGCCATTCGTGGATGTCCTTCAGGCGCGCATCCCACAATTCCGCGCGCGCCGCATACGCCGGATCGTCCGCCAGCAAGTTCCGGTAATGTTTCAAATGCGAGCCGCAGCCCGCGGCATTGCTGATAATGGCGTCGAACTCGCCCGGCGGAAATTGATCGATGTTCTTGCGCGCCAATTCGCGGGCCATTTCCAATTCCCCGTTATGCGCATGAAGCGAGCCGCAACAGCTTTGGTTCTTCGGCGTCATCACTTCGCAGCCGTTGCGCGAGAGAACTTCCGCCGTGTCGCGATTAATGTCGCTGAACATCAAATCCTGCGCGCAGCCGGTCAGAAGTGCGACGCGGTATTTCTTTTGTGGGATTGCCGGCGTTGTCGAAGCGATCAACTCCGACGAGAACTTCGGTTGGATGACCGGCGTCATCGCTTCCAATTCCCGCCAGCGTCGCGGAAGCAGATTGAGGATGCCCGAACCGCGAACCAATCTCTGCGCACCACTCCACTCATACATCCTGATCAACCTTCCCACAAACCTCAACCGGCGCAAGTCCATGAACAGCCAACGCATCGTCAAGGCGCGCACAAAATTGCGTTTTGGATTTTTCAGCGCGCCGCTTTCCTCCGCTTCGGCCCGCGCGTGCTCGAACAATTCCGCATAATTAACCCCGGCGGGGCAGGCCGTCATGCACGCCAGGCAGCCGAGGCAAAAATACATTTCATCCGCAAAGGTCCTGGTCGGTTCCAGGCGCTCGTCGGCGATGGCGCGCATCAGCGCGATGCGTCCGCGCGGGCTGTTGCGTTCGAGTTTGGTGGCGTCGTAGGTCGGGCAAGTCGGCAGGCAAAGCCCGCAATGCATGCACTGTTGAAGGACCGAATAATCCATCCCGCGCAATTGGGAAGGGCGCGAAGCAGCCGCCGGTTCGGCGGCGGGCGGAGCAATGCTGGCATCGGTCATTGTGTATTCCTTAATTGCCATTCAGGTTAAAAGGGAACGGCGCGAACTTCCACCAAAAACGGCCCGTCCGTCCAGGCGCGCAAACCGCGCATTGACGTACCCTGCGCTGCTGCGATACATTTCTTTACAGGTTTGCCCCATGCAAATTACACGCGCAGGCGAATATGGAGTTCTCGGCTTGATGCATTTGGCTCGCCGCCATCCGGGCCAGCGCGCCATGATTGATGAGGTCAGCCGCCAGGAGCGCATCCCGAAAAGTTTTCTTGCCAAGATTTTCCAGAACCTCGCCAAAGCCGGGCTTGTTCGTTCCATTCGCGGTTCCCACGGCGGTTTTGCGCTGCTCAAAGGTCCCGCCGAAATCTCGGTCCTCGAAGTGATTGAGGCCGTCGAGGGCAAAATCATCCTTCAACGGTGCAGGATGGACAAGCCGGACTGCAAACACGCCGGAGGCTGCGCCCTTTGCGGTCTTTTCGAGCGCGCCCAGGACGGCATCAAGGATGTGTTGACTCACACGACGTTGCAGGACTTGATTGCGCAGGAGGAATCCCTCGAACTGACGCGCGCCGGCCATCGCCGCCACTAAGACTAAGGCGATGCGCCACGTTTATCTCGACCATCAAGCGAGCACGCCCGTTTTGCCGGAAGTGTTCGAGGCGATGAGACCCTTTTTTACCGAGGCTTTCGGCAATCCTTCTTCCCTTCACCAATATGGTCTGCGCGCTCGTGACGCCATTACCGAGTCGCGCGACCGGGTCGCCCGATTCATCAACGCGGAATCTCCAGCGGACATCATTTTCACATCAGACGGCACGGAGTCCGCCAATCTCGCCATCCTGGGAACGGCGTGGGCCAATCAACGCAAGGGAAATCACATTGTCCTTAGCCGAATCGAACATCCGGCCATTCTCAACTCCGTCGCCTTCCTCGAAAAACACGGTTTCGCCGCAACCCGTGTGGAAGTGGACAACGAAGGGAAAATCGACCCGGTAAAGGTGCGCGCCGCTTTGACGGACAAGACGATTTTAATCGCCGCCCATTATGTCAATCATGATATTGGGACCGTTGAACCCATTCGGCTGATCGCCGATGCCGCGCAGGACATGGGGATTCCGCTTTACGTCGATGCTGAGGCCGCCGCCGGTTGGATCCCCGTCGATGTCCGTGCGTTGGGCGCCGATTTGCTGTCCTTTTCGCCGCATCGTTTTTATGGTCCGAAGGGAGTTGGCGTTTTATACCGACATCGCCGGACTCGTCTTGGGCCGATTCTTTTTGGCGGCGACCAGGAGGGCGGCCGCCGGGCGGGAATTGAGAACGTCCCGGGCATTGTCGGCGCCGGCATGGCGTCCGAAATCGCCCAACGCGAACTGCCATTGCGCGGCGCTCACTGCGCCAAATTGCAGAAACG
Source organism: Verrucomicrobiia bacterium (assembly GCA_036272955.1). Taxonomy (GTDB): domain Bacteria; phylum Verrucomicrobiota; class Verrucomicrobiia; order Limisphaerales; family Palsa-1400; genus DATAUD01. The sequence continues at coordinate 16,238 of DATAXU010000243.1, read as the reverse complement.
ACTCTGGGATGGGTTGCGTGCGGCGGTCTCGCGCATCACACTGAACGGCCCCGAACCTGGCCCGCTCCGCAGTCCTGTAAATTTGAATATTTCCGTCGAAGGCACCGAAGGCGAGGGGCAGCTTTTATTGTGCGACACGCGGGGCATCGCGGTGGCGAGCGGGACGGGTTGTCTGAGCAAATCGCTTGCGCCCTCGCACGTCCTGGACGCCATTGGCCTGGATCGCGACCTGGCCAAGGCCGCCATTATCCTTTCCCTCGGCAGTGAAAATAACGATGAGGACATCGACTACGTTTTGGAAACCTTTCCGAAAATTATTGAGAAGCTTCGCGCCATGTCACCTTTCAACTGACATCGTGAGACTGCTGCGCACACTTTCGTTCCTGTTCGCTTGCGTGATTTCCGTGTGCGCAGCCGGCGTGTCCTTTCAACGCGCTGGAAACGAGGGGTTTGATGTGCTGGCCGATGGAAAAGTCGTCGCTCCCATACGCCTTTCCGCCGATGGCGCAATTGTGGCGGGGAAGGTTGAAAATGTTGCGGGCGGCCTTCGTTTGTCGGACTTGCGATGCCCGGACCCCGAGGCCGTCAGTTTTGCGCCGGGGGATTTCGTCAGCATCGAACCCGGTTCCAGCGACGGCGTGGGGCCTGTCGTGCGCTTTAAATTGACGCTGGTCAAATTTGACGCGGCGCGGTGGCAGCGATTGTTCGGCGGGGCGAAGGAGCCATTCCACTTTTTGGTTTGTTCGATGCCTTCGGCCAAAATGTGGCATCAGCGCGGTTGGCTCAACGCGACCCCTAAAGACGATCCCTTTCCACTTTTGGAGGACAAGCATGTGAATTCGCCGGAGATTTCCTGCCTGTGGAACCGCAATTGGAGCTACATCTGCCCGATTGGCGCGCATCCGATTCCCATGATCGGCTTGTGGGACCCGGACAGCCGGCTTTATGTCGGTTATGATTTCCAGGAAAGCCGCGCCGGCGACCAATCGGCGCGTTACATCGCAACGGCCTACTGTTGGGAGGAGGGTGCCGAAAAAAATTTCATTACGCTGGCTTTTCCTTACGGCGGCCTGCGTTATGGCGAATTGGTGTTTCCCAAGGCGGGACAGAAAATTGAGTCACGCTTCGAACTGATTATTGACACGAATTTGCCCTCGGCCGAGGACCCAAACGAACGTTTTCAGGAGCGTCTGTTCAGCCGGTATGGGGACGCTCTGCCGGTTGTGCCCGAGATGAACGATCTTGCGTGGATCCCCGGCCCGGCGCGCCTGGGCGACTTTCTGGGGCCGGTCGGGCTGGACTTTTTTGGGCCGGGCGGCGAACACACTTTTTACCCGGACGGCACGCAACTCACGTACGGATGGGGCGGTCATCGCGAAATGCCCATCGACACCGCCGCCAGCCAAAACGACACCGCGGGAATTGAGCGCGCCCGCGCAAGTCTGGAAACCCTTCTTGACAAGTATGCGAGGCATTTTACCGTCAACGGCGTACCGTGCCTCTTTTGGGAAAAGCCTCTGACCGGGGCGTGGCGCGATAGTTGGGGCGGGCCGCCCGTAACGACTCTGCATAATTCCGACTCCTGGTATCCCGCCCGCGCACTGGTGGAGCTGTATCGCTACGATTTGGCGCACGGCGACGCCCGGCCCCGGTATCTTGAAGCGATCGACGAGCTTTTTAACTGGGCCACAAATTGCGTCTGGACCCGCAACGAATTTCCCGATGTCCCGTCTTCTCCATTCGCTATCGGTGGCAGTTTGAAGGCGGCGTTTCTGCTCGATTATTATTTCACTTTCAAAAAGGATCCCGCCCGCGCCGCCAATGCGAAACTGGCGCTCCACCTTGCGGACAATGTGATCTGGCGTTACCTCGCGATTTGGTCGATGGACTCCGACCGGTTCGACGACGCGTTCGACGGCTCGTTTCTGATGGAGCCGAACAGCGGGCGTGATTGGGCTGGCCTGGGTTGTGCCAACGAAACGGGCTGGCTGATCGACGCGATGACCCAGGTCTATGTTCACACTGGCGACGACCGGATGCGCTATTATTTGCGCGGCATTCTGCAACGCTGGCCGGAACTTTACCGTCCGCTCTACGAAAACTCCCTCGCCGATTACGGCGGCGACTCCATGACCGAAGGTCTCGGAATTTTCGATGGGTCTGGGCCAGGTCGCGGCCAGCGTTACAGCTATGGTTTCGTCGTGCCGTTCGCAATGGACGAACCGGTCGGCGCATCGAAAATGCGCGTGGTCGCCGGCGCGCGCGCCAGCATCGTGTTTTGCAAAGGTTGCACGGACAAAAGTATTTCCAACTACAGGACCGACGGAGATGGCGATTGCACTTTCCGGATTATTTCATCCACGCAAGAACCTTTCGACCTGAGCTTTTCTTATCCAAACGTCGATATCTCCCGGCTGTCCGTCACGATCAACGGATACACGGTGGACAAAGCCGTTGTCCGCCACCCGCCGCAGTCGCCTTCTTCGCTCTATCTGTCCAACGTGCGCAATAACGACTTCGTGACGATCGGCAAACTTCACGGCGATGTGGCCTCGCAGAGTTATGTTGGTCATACTTATCGCAGGGATCGGGGCGTTGCTCCGTTGCCGCAAGATTGGACGGACCCGAATTCGTTTGCTGGATTGGTTCCCGGAAAGCATTGGGTGTTTGGGGTGCCGTACCGGCTGGACGACCACGCCCATAATAGCATGGGCGGGTCATTCCTGGAAGGGTCCACGGTTTTTGTTGTGTACGCTCCCAATGGGCCGATTGCTCCGCGCATCGTTCTCGAGGGAGCCGGGGCCTCTTTGCCTTTGTCGGGCAGGCCGGCTCTCGCGTGGCGTGGCTGGCCGCTTCTTTTCAACCGGCAAATCCTTATTGACTACGCGACTATTCCGGCGGGCGCATGGGGCGTCGGCGTTGATTCGGAGGGAGCGTTGCTGATGGACGCCACTCAATTCACAGGCAGCGCCTCTGCGCTGGCAGCCGCGACGAATGCGATTGCGGCGGCGGCCATCGACCGCGCGGTTGAGCAGAGGGATCATGCAATATTCGGCAATTTTCGGCAACGCTTTGGCGGGCTGCCCGGGGGAAAAATCGCTTTGCTTCTTGGGGCTACAGCGGGGGCGGGCGCGAATTTCGCCGGTTTGGCGGGTTTGCGCGAGAAAATGGTTCGCATAAAGTCCGCCGATCTCGTTTCGCCGGATAAATTCAACGCCAAACGGTTTCCCGTGGCGTTTTATTTTGGCGACGAGCACTATATTAAGACAGTCCATCAGGAGGGGGATGGCCTCGCCGCCATAAGTCGTTACTTGAAGGGCGGGGGAACACTCGTGCTTCTGGGCAGCGGGCCATATCCGATGTATTACGGCGATACGCTAGGGCAGGGGCCTGGTCCAGCCGATCCCGTCCTGGCGCGGCTGGGGATTCCGTTATCCATTGAGTTTGAGGATGCTCAAAGCTCTCTAAAAGTCCGTACGGCGCCGGGTCAGATTATCCTGCACTCGCTTCCCGCGGAATTTCCGTTTCGGGAAAACGACGCCCGTTTGCGCGCGGGCCGCTTTTCGGGGATGGATTCCGCCGACCACTACGTTCCGCTTCTCTCGATTGTGGATCAAAAAGGCCGGGATTTCGGCGACGCCGCGTTTTATGTCGAACTTCGCTCCGGTCCGGGTAACGGCGGCAAGGTTTTGTATGTTTGGTCCAGTCTGCTCGCGTCTTCTGAAGGCAATCTCATCATGAGCGACACTCTGAGCTGGATTCTGCTGGAAGAACACCTTCGCTAGCTAAAGATTCACGATGGCCGGATCACCATAGAGCGTAAAAGAGCCGCTCCGCACGATCTTCACATCCATCAACTGGCCGATGTGCCGGTCGCTTCCTTCGAAGACAACGATCTTGTTGCAACGGGTCCGTCCTGATAGCCGCGCGGGGTTTTTCTTGCTCGGCCCTTCGACAAGTATCTGCACAGTCCGCCCCACGTGGTCTTCGTAACGCCGGCGCCCGATTGAATTGATTGTCTCCAGCAATCGCGCGTTGCGTTCTTCCTTGATTGTTTGCGGCACCTGGTCGGGCATGGTCGCGGCGGGAGTGTCGTGGCGCGGCGAATATTTAAAGATGTAGGCGTTGTCGAACTCCGCTTCACGCGCGAGCGACAGAGTCTCCTCAAAATCCTCGTCTGTCTCGCCGGGAAAACCCACGATGATGTCGGTCGTCACTCCCATCCCCGGCTGCGCCTGCCGCAATTTCCCCACGATGCCCATGTATCGCGAACGCGTGTAGCCGCGGTGCATCGATTTCAAAATGCGGTCGCTTCCGCTTTGCACCGGCAGGTGGGCGCTTTCGCATAACTTCGGCAGCCGCTGGTAGGCGGCCACCAGATCATCCCCGTAGCCTTTGGGATGGGGCGAAGTGAAACGAACCCGCTCCAATCCGTCAATTTCATGCACCGCCTCGAGCAATTGCACAAAGCCGGACTTGCCGTCCCGCGCCGGAATTTCGCGTTTGCCGTAACTGGTCACGATCTGTCCCAACAAAGTGATTTCCTTCGCGCCGTTTTGGACCAATTGTTGACACTCCGAAACGATGTCGGCGATGCTTCTGCTTCGTTCCTCGCCCCGTGTGAACGGAACGATGCAAAACGTGCAATACTGGTTGCAACCCTGCATGACGCTCACAAATCCCGACACGGCCGCTGTCCGCCCGCTGGCGTCACGCCGCCCGTGGAGCAAATGTTCCCGGATCGTTCCCTCGCTGCCGGCTTCGGCTTCCGTGTCAACAATCTTGTCTCGGCGGCCCGCCAGGATTTCGTCCAGGTAATCCGCGGTCCGATGAAATTTTTGCGTGCCCACAACAAGGTCAACGTCCGGCAATTCGTCGATCAATTTCCGCCCGCGGCTTTGCGCCATGCAGCCCATGAAACCCAGCACCACGCCGGGCCGGTTTCGCCGCGCCTCCGCCGCGATGTTGTTCATTTTGCCGATCGCCTTTTGTTCCGCCATGTCCCGGACGCTGCACGTGTTGAGCAGGATCACATCGGCGACCGTTTCCGACGCGGCGAGTGAATAGCCTTTGGCCACGAGCTGCGCGGCGACCGCCTCCGAATCCCGTTCGTTCATCTGGCACCCGTAGGTTTTGATGTAAACGCTCGGCATATTATCTTTTGACCCCCAGCAATAGCAGCCCAACGTCAATTATAAATAGAAGGACAATCGTGACTTCCAACGTCAGCATCCACCGGTTGGTCCGGTCCTGGTTGAGCAATTGGTACAGGTTGTCCAGCGTCTTCAATTTTTCGTCGATGGTTTTGTGCCAGTCGGCGAGGTGGAAACGGGCCGAGATGTTTTCGTAGAGCCGCGCCAGGTGCCAGTCGCCGAAAAACTTCGTAATGTTCGACAGCTCATCGCTGAACCGCGCAAGGTCAACTCGAATTTCCCGCAGCTCCCGCATGACGCCCGCGCTCTTGCGGGGCCGCCGTTGCGTCAGGTCCCGGTAGGAGCGTTCCAGCGCCGTATCGAGGATCCGGTCGTAAGCCTCCAACTCCGCCAATTGCAGGTTGGCCGATTCCAAAACGTAAAGGATTTCGTCCACCCCGGCCGGTTCCTGGACGATCAGCGCGGCGTCCCAATCCAGCACCGCGAGATCATCCTCGTAATAGCTCAGGTAGCGCCCGGTCGATTCGTCCGCCTCCTGTCTCGATAGCTGGTTCACGTCCTCTTCCTGCGTCAGCAGCGCGGCCACTTCCCGACGGTGCTGGTGCAGCCAATCCTCCGCGCCCAGCGGCCGGCCGTCCTCCGCCGCCAGCGGAGCGTCAATACAAAAAACCGTGTACGCTTCCTCTTCCGCCAGTTGCGGAACGGGCCGGATCAAAATCGGCGCCAGCTCCCGCCGCGCTTCCTCGGCCAATTGCCGCACCTCGCGCGTCAATTCCCCGTTGGAGAATTTCAAATCGTGATACGTCACCAGGTCTTCTATCGCCTGCACTTCAAACGGCACCGAAACAGTAATGCTCAACGCCCCCACCGGCAGAAACTTCACGGTCCGTTCGATGCGCACCGGCCCGTTCGGCCCGATGCGTTCCATCGGCGGCAATCGCACCATTTGCGGGCGGTAAAAAAACAAATGGCGCGGATTTCGCCGGCTCGTATCCACGTTAAATTGCGCCACCGGCTGCCCCAGCAATTGCTGGATCGGCTGGCGAATCATCTCGTAGGCCACATCAAACGCATATATATAAATGACCCTCCCCGCGTAACGCTTGACGCCGCGGGGCGTTTCATCGGCCATGACGGGTTCGAACACGGGCGCAACCATACTATAAAATACGCCCGCCGGAAAGCATTGTCTAACTGGCCAGGACTACTTCGACAAGAAGCTTGGCAAACGCTTCAGTCTCGGAACCCGAGACGAGGCCGAAGCCAGACAACTGATTGAAGCCAAGAACATCGCTTATTGTGTTTTCAGCCTGTTCAACACGCCGCTGTGGATACAAAGCGCCGTCTCCTTAAACTTTCACCGGGCGCGATAGAACCGAATGGAATAATTCGTCCATTGTAAATCAGTAAAAATTACATTCGTACCGGACAGGATATTTGTCCAAACCGGTTGCCAATTTATCAAATTTGTGCTGGCTTCGACGACGAGGGTTTGATTGGTAACGCCGGTAATAGTGAAGCCGAAATTGCCGGATTGAATACCCGCGCTGCCACTTTTAATTTGTGGCGGAGTTGGAGCAGCCAGTTCCACCGTCGGCAAACCACCGTAAGCACTGCCCCAACCCGTTGTGGTGGCGTAATAATAGACCGTTGCGAAATCACCGCCGAACACGACGTTCCCCAATGTCGGCGCGTTCCCCAGAAACGTCGCGCTCGTCAAGCTGATGCAGCTTTCAAACGCCCCTGCGCCGAGGCTCGTTACGCTGGCGGGAATCGTGATATTCGTCAGGCTGGCGCAATTATAGAACGTCTCTGCGCCGAGGCTCGTGATGCCATCAGGAAGCGTGACGTTGGTCAGCGCCGCGCAATTATAGAATGCCTCGACGCCGATGTTCGTCACGCTATTGGGAATGACGATGCTCGTCAGATTGGCGTTGTTGGCGAACGTATTGCCGGCAATCGCGGTGACAGGATAACCAAAAATGACATTGGGAATAGTCGCATTGGCGCCGGAACCGATATAGCCCGTGATTGCAATGCCGCCATTATTAAATGTGAACTCAAAGCCATTAATCGTGAGTGTCGTGAGCGGCGCGGTGGACAAACCGCCATACGTTGAACTCCAGCCGCTCGCGCCGGATGAATAATAGGCCGTCGCGGGGTCATAACGCAGAGGAGAACCACCGCTCGCAAACACGTTGGTTCCACCCAGTACGGGCGGGTTGCCCAGAAAAATGACACTTGTCAAGTTGGTGCAAATCGCGAACGCCGCGTCGCCGATGCTCGTCACGCCGTTGCCGATAATTACATTCGTTAGAGCGAAGCATTCCTCACACGCCCCGGCGCCGATACTCGTCACGCTGTTCGGAATCGTGACGCTCGTCAGGTTGGTGTAAAGCGCAAACGCCACGTCGCCGATACTCGTCACGCCATTGGGAACAATATAATTTCCAACATGCCCTCCGGAAAACTCTATCAGTGTAGTTTGATTTTTGTCGAACAATACGCCGTTAACGCTACTGTAGGCCGGATTATCCGCCATCACCGCAATATTCGTCAAATTGACGCAAGCAGCAAACGCCGCTTCTCCGATATTCGTCACGCTGTCGGGAATGGTGAAGCTTGTTATCGTGCTGTCATAGACAAACGCATCCATGCCGATGGCGGTTACGGGACAACCCAAAATGACGTCTGGAATGGTCACGCTGCTGTTGGTGCCAGTGTAGCCCGTGATGGTGGCGACATTGTTGCTAATTGTGAAGGCAAAGCCATCAACAGCCGTAAGCAGCGCGGTGGGCAAGCCGCCATACGTTGAACTCCAGCCGCTCGCGCCAGCCAGATAATAAACCGTGGCAGCGGCGGGATCAAACTCAAATACGTGGCTTCCGCCCAGCGGAGGCGCGTTGCCCAGAAAAACAAGATTGGTCAGGACGGGGCAATTATAAAACGCATAGTCGGAGAGGTTCGTGACGCCATCGCCGATGATCGCATTGGTCAAACCGGCGCAATTGCTGAATGCGCCAACGCCGATGTTCTGCACATTGCCCGTGATCGTCATGCTCTTCAGATTGGAGCTTCCCTCAAACGAATTGAGTCCGAGGTTCGTCACACTGGCGGGAATGGCATAACTGAAATCAGCGCTTCCCGCGGGATATTGGATGAGCGTGGTTTGATTGCTGTTGAACAAAACGCCGTCGCCGCTGCTATAAGCCGGATTGTCCGCCGCAACCGTGAAGTTCGTCATGCCGGCACATTCATCAAACGCATTATCTCCGATGTTCGTCACGCTATCGGGAATCGTGATTCTCATCAGGCCATTGCAATCCTCAAACGCCTCGCCACCAATGCTGGTCACGCTCTCGGGAATAGTGACGCTTATTATCGTGGCGTCGTAGAGAAACGCATTCACGCCTATGGCGGTGACGCTGTAAACAGTCGCGCCGGAAGTGACGGTTGACGGAATTATCACTGCGCCGCCAAGGCCGGTGTAGGCGGTAATCGCAGCCGTGTCATCAAGGTTATTATATGAGTAATTGAACTGCGCCCGCGCAGGGACTGGCAGCAAGCCAAACAAAGGAAAAAACAGAATCAGAATTTTCGTTTTCATGCTTTAAATTTGCTGATAATGACGCAAATTCTTTTTTTTTCGTCAACATCAAACTGATTGCTTGCCTTTGAATCTCCGCAACATTTTCATAAATGCTGGAATCCTATGCAAAATGATTTGATGCTCGCCACCCGGAATTTATGCTGGCAAACCGCGAGGCACGCAACCGCTTACATGCCCGTCCGCAACGAATGCGTCTTGCGCCCTTGTGACATCCCAGCTTTGCGACACGCTGACAAAATCCGAAGAACATGGCTAGGACTTTACATGTTGCAAAAATCTTAACAAAAATGTCACACTGGGAACGTTTGGTCTGGTGAACACTTTCCTCGGACTGAACGTCTATTGAACTGAATGGAATGCCGGCTGCTAGTGGCCTTCCAGGAGAGGCGCGCAAGCGTTTTTCTTTTGAACCAATTATAAACTGAACATGAAAATTAAAAAAAGCGTGGCGAAAGCCACCCTGACACCAACTGTTAAATCCCCCGGCCCTGTAACCCCGTCCCCTTCGGGCGCGCTTACTACTATCGACGTCAAACTCGACGTCGGTTTTGGTAATTCGTTGTTTTTGCGAGGCGAAGGCTCGGGTTTGAACTGGGAACGCGGAGTGCCATTGGCCTGTGTCGATGGCAAAACCTGGCGCTGGTCCCAGCCCGTCAACACACCGGTTACCTTCAAGGTCCTTCTCAACGATCAAGTCTGGTCCGCGGGAAACGATTGGAAGGTAAGCCCCGGCCAAAAAATTGAGGTAGCTCCCGCCTTTTAGCGGAGGCGGGCTGGCCATTTCAAAAGGGCAGGCAAACCGTTTCGGGCTGATTTTGTCCCGGAGCGGTCACGGAAATCTTTTCTCTTGCATGTCCTCCGGAAAAGATTATTTGTAGATCGTTCTTTGAAAGTCAGCCGTAGCCAACGCTGGGAACCTCGTGAGAATCGAGGACGGTTGCGCCACTGTAACGGGTTACTCAGTCCCAACATGCCACTGGTTCCTTTTTGGAATTGGGAAGGCGGGATGCAGGTTCGAGACCCGGAAGTCAGGATATCAGCGCGGTTACGCTCGTCCGGTCTTGCACGCGCAAGGCCACTTCTCCGACAAAGAGAAGGATGAGGCCAGGCCTCTGAAACTGTTTTTCAGCGGATTCTCTCGAATGCCTTCATTCTCGGTTTTGCCGGAGTCTGGAGGCTTTTTTATCCCCCAGGCTTCGCACTGGTCTCTCAATCGTCACTCAAATTGAAAGATCAGTCATGCGAACCAAAATATTGTTGTCGCTGGCCGCGGCCAGCCTTGTCCTCGTCGCCGGCGTTTCCGCCGACCCTTACGCCTCCACTGTCGTTAATTATAATCCAGGCACGAATTTCGCCCCTGGCTTTACCAATGCCGCCGCCGTCATCGGGCCTCCTTCCATCGAAGATTCCTACGGCGACCCCGTCGATCCCTTTGATCCCGCCTATGAGACGTCCCAGATTCTCTCCATCGGCGGCAACGGATGGCTCACGGTCGAGTTCAATCCGCCGATTGTTCAGACGCCCGGTCATCCGTTCGGGCTTGATTTTATTATTTACGGCAACTCCTTTTTTGTCGTGACCAATGCGGTCGATACCAATTACAATTACATCGGCACTCCCGCCACGGCCGGCCAACTGGCGACCGATTCCGCGCAAACCACCGTTTCGGTCAGCCGTGACGGCGTCAATTTCTACAAGCTGAACCCCGCGCTTGCCCCGGTTGTCAATAATCTCTTTCCAACCGATGGCAGCGGCGATTTTCAACTGCCGGTGAATCCGTCGCTGACGGCCGCCGATTTCGCCGGAGCGACCCTCGATGGAGTCGCGACGTTGTATCAAGGTTCCGCCGGCGGCGCCGGTTACGCCATCGGATGGGCTTTGGACACCAACGGCAACCCCGTTTCGTTGTATGACATTCGCTACGCGCGAATCGATGTCCAGAGCGGCCGGGTGCAAGTCGCCGGCTTTTCGGCGGTGGCAAATACCAACGGGCAGCGGGTCATTGTCGAAGACTTCGTCAACAACCCCGCTTTGGACGGCTGGGGCTTTTTTGGCGACACCAATCTTTTTGTCTGGCAGCCAGCCGGCGAAAACCTCGCGGTCACGTGGGACTCCTCGCAACCGAACAGTTATTTCTACCACCCGCTCCAAACAATCCTCGGCAAGTCCGACAGTTTTTCGATGGCGTTTGACTTATATCTGACAGACATCGCGGGCGGACTCAACGCCAACGAGCCGTATAATTTCGAGCTGGCCACCGGCTTCCAGGATTTCAGCCAGGCCTCGCAGCCGGACTTTGACCGCGGCGGCGATGCCCTGGTGCCGGACCTGGTGGAATTTGACTATTTCCCAACGGATCCGACCGGCAGTCCCGCGACTATCTGGCCCGGAGTTTTTTCCACCAACAATTCGCTCAGTTACAACGGCGTCTCCGACCAGACTTTTATGCCTCTGCCGCTCGATGTCACGATGAGGGTGACGATGTCCTTCGATTCACCGAGCCAGACCGTTTTCACCACCATCACCACCAACGGCGTTTCCATCGGCCCCGTCAATCCGGTGCCGCTGGAAACGAACTTCACGGATTTTCGCGTCGATACCTTTGCGGTGGAGAGTTACTCGGGCGCCGGACAGAACCCCAATTACGGCGGCTCGATCCTGGCGCATGGGACGGTCGGAAATATAGTTTTGACTGTCCCGCCGCCTCCCGTTCGGGCATTTGCCGGCGACTTGACCAATGCGGTGTGGCAGGGCCAATTCCTGAGCCTCACGAATTGGACCTACACCGTCCAGCGAAGCTCGGATTTGAAAACGTGGTCGCCCGTCGTCACCGGCCTTGCGGGCACCGGCGGAAATATACATTGGCAGGACACCAGCCCGCCGCCGTCGCGGGATTTTTACCGCGTCAACGCCGTGCGCAATTGACATGACCGAGCCGGAACAAAAAATCTGTCCGCGGTGCGGGGCGCGGTTCGAATGCCGCGCCCCCAGCCGCTGCTGGTGCCAGGAACTTCCCGTGTTGCGCCAAGTGGACCCGCAATCAGACTGCCTCTGCCCGCAATGCCTGACAAAAGCGTGCGGCGACGAAGAGAGCGTCGCCTTCACGCTCCTCGAATTGCTTGTCGCCATTTCGATCATTGCGCTCCTGGCCGGCCTGTTGCTTCCGGCCCTGAGCCGTGGCAAAGACCCCGCAAAGTCCGTCAAATGTGTCAACAATTTGCGCCAGTTCAGTCTGGCCGCGCAAATGTATTGGGAGGACAACAATGGCGTGACGTTTCCCTACGGCGGCGTCCCGGAAAGCAACGGCGCCGTTTATTGGTTTGGGTGGATTGGCAATGGCCCAGAGGAGACTCGCCCCTTTGACCCTTCGCTGGGAGCGTTGTTTCCCTACCAGGGCGCGGGGGTGGATTTGTGCCCCGCTTTCGACTACGCCTCAACTCGGTTCAAATTGAAGGCCGCGACGCCCACGTGCGATTACGGTTACAACTGGTATCTCGCCCCTCCCAATCAGCCGCCGCTAAACACGAAGTCCATCCATTATCCGTCGTCCGTCGCCTTGCTCGCCGACTCCGCGCAAGTCAACACGTTTGAAGCTCCCGCGTCACCGACTTCGCCCATGTTCGAAGAGTGGTATTACATCAACCAGGACCCAGGCGAGCCTAACGGCCAATTCCGCCACGACCAACGCGCCAACGTCGTCTTTTGCGACGGCCACGCCGCGACGGAACAAATGGTCCCCGGATCGCTGGACACGCGTTTGCCCAACGAAATGATCGGCTGGCTTCCGCTCTCAATCCTCACGCCCAATTAGTATAGCCGCCCCCGGGCAACAAAAATATTTGGAGCCGGTAGTACGGCTCCAGTAAGCCAGACTCATGTAAGCACAAAACTGCGTGGGATAAAAACGGATGGTTGGATTTTTAGACGATTTTTTGCAAATTTCTCACAAAAAAATCCAATACATGGAAAACTTTTTCACCCCCTCTCCCAAAAAATATAGTACTGACAGTCTTTTGCCGGGTTTCACCGCCAACCCCCGTCTATCCCTTTTCAGTCTTCTCCTCGTGCTCTTCCCCATGCCGCTCCCATCCCACGTTACGATCTACTCCGATTTAGCCCCAAGAAATTTCAACGCCGCTTCCGTTCGCGAGCGCACATGCAGCTTGTGATAAACGTGCCTCAGATGCCACCGCACTGTCCCATCCGTCAACCCCGCCCGCGCCGCGATCTGTTTATTCGGCAGCCCCCCCGCCAGAAGCTCCAGGATTTCCCGCTCACGCGGAGAAAGCCCCTCCACCTCCGCCGTCGCCGCCGCCGGTTCCTGAAAAGAAAGGATCACCTTGCGCGCAATGTCCCGCGACATCGGCGCACCTCCCTGTCGCACCTCCCGGATCGCCGAGACCAATTCCTCCGGCGTACACCGCTTCAGCAAGTACCCGCAAGCCCCCGCCCGCAGCGCCTTGAAAATCCGCTCCGTATCCTCATAAACCGTCACCATAATGATCTGCACCGAGGGCAGGATTTGCTTGAGCCGCGCCGTGCATTCGATCCCCGAAATGTCCGGCAACTGAATATCCATCAACACAATTTCCGGCTGCTGTTTCGGGATCTCCTTAAGCGCCTCCTCCGCCGTCGCGCAGGCATGGACGCACTCACATTCCGAGTCCGCCTCCACGAATTCCACGAGACTTTCCCGGATGACTTTGTTGTCCTCGACAATGGCGATCCTGGTCATAATTTTCAATTCAATGGCAAGTCCAGCCGCACCACGGTTCCCTGTCCGCTCTGCGTATTGACTTCAAAACGCCCCCCCAATTTTCCCATCCTCGCCCGCATGTTGGCCACGCCGTCCATCCCGTCCTTCTGTCCGTTGCAAGTCCAGCCGCGCCCATTGTCCGCGATGGTCAGGCGCACCTGTTCATGTTCCACCTCGATGTTCAATCGCACCTCGCTCGCGCCCGAATGCCGCACCACATTCGTCAGCGCCTCCTTGAACGCGAGAAACAATTGATGCCGATGCCGCGAATCGACCACGTGGTCATCCGTTTTAAACGGCCCTTCCAGCCGCCACGCGATATTCGCCAGTCCCAGGAACCGCTCCGCGTAAAGCGAAAAATAGCTGACCATCGACGCCAGCGAATCATGGGTCGGGTTCATCGCCCAGACAATTTCGTCCAATGCCGAAACCATCTGCCGCGCCTTGTCCGCCATCTGCTCTAGGTAACCATCCCGCGAGGCTAGTCGCGCCCTCGCGCCGAGCATGGTGATTTCCGTCAGGCCGGACCCCAGCTCGTCGTGCAGATCCTGTGCGATTCGCGCCCGTTCCTGTTCCAGCGCATGTTGTTGTTCCACTCGTTGCCGTTCCCGGATTTGCACTTCAAGTTCCGCGCCCCGCTGTTCGACCTTGCGGCGAAGCTGGCTGATCCAAAGAACCGTGACAGCAAGGATGCAAGCCAGAGCTCCCAAAATAATCAGCAGCCTTTGCAGCGTCCACCACGGCGGCCTCGCAAGTACGGCCACGTCCGCGGACGAGTTCAAAAGCAATTCAAACGAGGCGACATCCTGGCTCACATGCTGAACAACCCACGTCCCCGTCAATTCCAGTTGGCTCCCCTCCGGTATATCGCGCACTTCCTTATACACGTCGGGCAGCAACGCCAAAAACGAACGCAACCCCACGCGCATTTCCAGAGCCTGTCCCGTCGGCCCCGATCTTTGATTGACCAGCAAAGCCTTCACCCGCACGAGCGTCGAATCCATCTCCGCGTGGACCAATTCGTCCGCGTCCAGTGTCCTCGCCTTTGGCAATTCCGCGTGCCCGGTTTTGCGGACGACCGCCTCGCGCAACACCGGCGAGGCACTGCTCAATTCCGGAAAACCCACCACATCGACCATGTCCCCCGCCCGCAAATCCGCCGGATGCTTGGCGATGAACCGCACGCCATTCGTGCCGTCCATCATGAAAAATTCCGAATCGCGCGCGTGGATGATCTGTCCGGATATTTTCACCCGTTGAAAGGCCCCGGCCTCCGGATCGAACAGCAGCAGTTCCGATGCTTTTTTTCTCGGGATCGCGAACAAGTCCGCCGGCGCCGGTTGCTCCACGGTAATGGCCGCCCCGTTAATCCGAATCTCGTCCACCTTCACGCGATGCGTCACATAATCCCAGGTGGCGAAAAGGCATCCCCGCACGCGGATCAATGCGTCCTCGTAACGCGCGAAATCCTGCGTCTTAAGCCCGGCGACGCGCACGTCTGCTTTGATTCTTCCGTCCGGCGTGAGCAGTGTCACCCCGTCGTCCTGAACGGAGGTCAGCACGCCTTGGATTTCCACATACTGCGCGTCCAAGCTTCCATTCATCAATTGGTCGCGCGTCGGACGGACCGGCTCCGGGAGATCCCCGGCCCCGAGGGTTTTCACCCGGCTCGCGTTCACCACCGGGGCGAACAAACTCGGATCGGTCGTCCCCTCCACTTCCAGAAACTCCCCGACGCGCTCCGGCTCCGAACGGCTCTCGGAAAAATCAATTACATAGATCCCGCGTGTGGAATCCTGGATCGTGAAGGCCTGATGTTCCGGCAAAACGGAAGTCACGACGCCCTGGATTTTCACAGGGTATCCGCGCTGCGCCTCCTCGCGCTTCAATCGATGGATCTCGGCCGCGTTTGCCAGCAGTGGCAATCCCGCCGTGTTGGTCTCGGAAATCTCGGCCACCTTCGGTTCCGTCAAATCAATCGCCTCCGCGCCCGGCACCAATAAAATTCCCAGGACCCGGTCGCCGTCGATCGTTGAAGCCGCCTGGCAAAACCCGGTTGCCCGCACGCGGCGATTGAGAAGAATCGCCGGCGTAAGCCCCGAACCGCCCGGCAACTCCACGCTGATCCTTCCCGTTCTGGCGCTAAGCTCCAGCTTCAAACCGTCCGGTCCTTCGCTCGCAAACGTCACCTTGCCTTCGACGCTCGCCCATTGCCCATCCTCCCCGCTTTCGCCAATGACCATCGGCTCCGGCCTGGGAAATTCCGCGCGTCCGACGTCGTTGATATGCAGCGAAGGTTCCCCCACAAATAACCGGCTGCCATCATCGGAGGTAGTATAAAACGTGTAGAGGCCGTCTCGTGGAACTTCCAAAAAGCCCGTGAAAGAAATACCCACATGTTCCGCCCGGCTCATCACGCCCAGGTCGAAATGAGTGACGGTCCCGGCGGCCAGCGTCGGCAACGAATCGAAATCGGGCAAATTTTCCGCCGGCACTTCGACGCATCGGTAATTGAGGCCGTGGACCCAATTGCTCGCGCCATCGAGACGAAAAAGCGCCGCGTCGGGAATTTTTGTGCGCGGAAAGTCCGGCCCTTTGTAATCGACTTCCAACCCGTACTTATCAATGCCGTTGAACCATTCCACCCGGATCGGGTTCCGTCCCGCCTTCAAAAAAGCCGCCCCGGATTTCTCAACCATTCCGTGAACGCCGTCATTGT
>DATAXU010000242.1:0-57311 GCA_036272955.1 Verrucomicrobiia bacterium | reverse complement strand
CCCGATCTCAGCGCCCTCACTTGCTCCAAACGTCCATTTGCGCTCATCAGCCAGACAATACCACAAACAGGAGGCTTGGAGCAAACTCGAAACACCGGTGATTCAGCCTTTGCGGGCATTGGCGGTAGCGTGCCGGTGTCGTGCCGGTGTCGCTACTAGACACAGGAAATTGACTTTTCGGAAGCGGAATCATGCCGCACCTCTTTAGCGGCTGTCAAAGGCAATCGCATTCCGCAGGCAAAATTTGCCTATTTTCCGTCAAGATCGAAATTAGGACACCACCGGAGAATGATGAATTGGCTACTGGGAGAACGCCTCGGGGAAAACCGTTTCAACTGCCGCCATTTCGGAAATTGTTTTTGGCAATCACGCTGGTCACGCCAAAATTTTTAGGTCGCCAGACTCACTTTCCCGCGTTAACCAATCTTCGTGCAGGACCAAAACGCGACAGTCCATCAGCGCCGCAATTATCCGTTATTGCTCGCGAGCCAGTTTTTGAGCGCCTTTGGGGACAACCTCATCCTGATGATTATCCTTGGGCCGTTCCTGACCCTGCGGGTCAAAGGCGTTATCACTGAGCAGACGCAAAGCATCGCCAATATCTATTACACCAGTCTTCTGTTTGTCCCGTACGTCCTGCTCGCCCCGTTCACCGGTTATCTGAACGACCGTTTTTCCAAGAATCGGTGGCTCCTGGGCGGCAATTTCATCAAGCTCATTGGCGCGGCCGTGACCGCCCTCGGCGTGACCTACGACAAATCCTGGCTGGCGGTCGGATATTTTATTGTTGGCACCGGCGCTTGTGTTTATTCGCCGGCCAAATATGGCATCCTGCCGGAAATCCTTCCCAAGGAGCGCCTCGTCAAAGCCAACGGACTCCTGGAGTTGCTCACTGTTGTTGCCATTCTTGGGGGAAACATCGGCGGCTCGATGGCCTTCGACCGGTTGCCGATTTCCGTTTGCTACTCCATCACCCTCGCGATTTACGCGCTTTCCCTCGGGCTGAATCTTTTGATGTCCCGGACGCCCTCCTATCGCGAGGTCCGATTCAAAGGCAGCGTCACGGAATTTTTTCTTAATGTCGGCGAGCTTTTCTCCCAAAAGCGCCTCGCCCGAATCCTTGTCGGCACCGCCTTGTTCTGGATTTGCGGCGCGGTGCTCAAAATGAATTTCCAACCTTGGGGCGAGCAGGTTCTGAAATTAAAAACCATGACCGCCATCAGCCTGCTCGGCTTGTGGTTAAGCCTGGGCGTCATGGCCGGCAGCGTCCTCGCCGGCCAGCTTTACGAAGTCGGCGACCTGCATGCGAACCGTCGTTATGGCTGGCTTCTGGCCGGGGGCACCGCCATTCTCGGAAGCATCGGCGAACTTCTCGATCACGGCTTCAACTACCCAATGTCCCTCGCCGTGACGATGTTGTTGCTGACCGGTCTGGTCGCCGGCTTGTTCCTGATTCCCCTCAACGCCGCGCTCCAGGCCGAATCCCATAAGGACAGGCTCGGCAAAACAATCGCCACGCAGAACGGCTTCGAGAATCTCGCCATGCTCGGCGGCGCGCTGATCGCCTACCTCGATGTGAGGATCGGATTCAACCCGTCCGAACTTTTTCTCGTGTTGGCCGCCTTCGTCGCCGTCGTTGTCATCTGGTTGAAAGTCCCGCCGAAAACAGCGGTCGCCCCAAAATGAAATGAAACAATTCCTCCGTTTTATTTTGCGGCTTCTCTTCGGTTATCACGCCGAAAACGTGGCGGTGCTCGACGCCGCCGGCCCTGTCATGCTTCTTCCCAATCACACGTCGTGGTTCGATTGGCTTTTGGTCGCGGTTTGTCTCGATCGTAGTTGGCGGTTCGTCACCTCGAAGGAAGCAGCGCAAGCCAGTTGGGTCCATCGGTTCATCATGATCAACCGCTTTACGTTTCCGGTGGAAGTCGATTCCCCCTACGCGGTCAAGCGCATGGCCGAATACCTTCAAACCGGCGGCAAACTCGTTCTTTTCCCGGAGGGCCGTCTTTCCCGCACCGGTTCCCTGATGAAATTATTCGATGGCACCGGCTTTTTGCTCTACAAAACCAACGCCAGAGTCATCACCTGTTTTTTGCGCGGCGCGCACAGGCTGCCCTTCTCGCCGAACCCCAACCGCAAATCCTTGTTGCCGCATATTGCCGCTTATTTCAGCCCCGTTCTGACACCGCCCAAGTTGGAAGGACTAAGCACCGTCCGCGCGCGCCAGAAATTGACCCGCTGGCTCTACGACACGATGGTCCGCCAGCAATTCGACGTCGAAATGGCCGCCGCCCCCGCCACCGTCCTGACCGGTATCATCGAACGGGTGCGCCGCTTCCCGTCCGCCGTCGTGCTCCAGGACGTCACGCGAAAGAGGCTCAGCTTGCGACGTTTGCTCGCGTCCGCCTCCGCCATCGCCGGTCAATGGCGCCAGCTTCTCCCGGCCGATTCCGGCGACCGCATCGGAATCCTCCTTCCCAATTCCAACGCCGTCCCGGTCTCGCTTCTAAGCCTCTGGTCGATCGACAAAGTCCCCGCCATTTTTAATTTCTCCACCGGCGTGCCGACCATGCTCGCCTGCGCCCAGCTCGCCGGCGTCAAATATATCGTTACCTCCACCACATTCGTCCAGCGCGCCAGGCTGAACCTTCAACCGATGACCGACGCCGGGATTCAGTTCATCTATCTGGAGGACGTCCGCGCGCGAATTTCGCGAGTGGGTCAATGGCGCGCTTTCGCCCGCGCGCTGTTCCAACCACAATCGCTGGCCGGAAATCAGCAACGCGATTCCGAGGCCGTCATTCTGTTCACCAGCGGCTCCGAAGGCCCGCCCAAGGGTGTCCAATTAACTCACGGCAATCTCCTTTCCAACGTCCACCAGATGTTGACGGTCCTGGACGTGATGGATGACGACCGAATGTTCAACGCATTGCCCTTGTTTCACAGCTTTGGATTGCTGGCCCTTCTCCTCGCTGTGTCGCGCGGGATTTATGTTTTTCTTTATCCTTCGCCGCTCCATTACCGGATCATTCCGTCGCTGCTGTACGATTTGGATTGCACGATTTTTTTCGGCACGAACACGTTTCTCAACGGTTACGCCCGGAAGGCTCACGCCTACGATTTCCGCACCGTGCGGCTGCTCATCGGCGGCGCCGAAAAATTGCAGGAAGCCACCGCCAACACCTGGGCGCGCCAATTCGGCGAGCGCGTCCTCGAAGGCTATGGCGCGACCGAATGCAGCCCGGCCGTCACAGTCAACACTTTGGTCAATCCGCGTTTTGGTTCGGCGGGCCGTTTTTTGCCCGCGATCGAATATCGCTTCGAGCCGGTCGAAGGCGTGCAGGAAGGCGGGCGTTTGTGGGTGCGCGGCCCCAACATCATGCGCGGCTATCTGAACGCCGAGCCGAATGCCAAATTCCAGGCGCAAGGCGGATGGTATGATACCGGCGATATTGCGCGCGTTGACGAGGATGGTTTTCTTTTCATCCTTGGCCGGCTCAAGCGATTTGCCAAAGTCAGCGGCGAAATGGTCAGCCTGACCGCCGCCGAGGAAGCCCTTGCCGGAGCCTTTCCGCAATACGGCGTGCGTTTTCAAATTGCGGTCCTTGCCCGGCCCGATTCGGATCGCGGCGAAGCGCTGGTCGCCGTCTCCAACGAATCCAAATTGACCCTCGACGAAATTCGCGCCGCCATCAAAGCCAAGGGCCTCGGGAACCTTTACGTCCCGCGCGAAGTCAAATACCTTCGTGACATTCCCAAATTGGGCACGGGCAAAGTCAACCATCGCGAACTGCAAAAAATGATTGTCGAATAAACGATTGCGGCCAATCGTCTGAAAACGGAAAAAATCGGAAATATGATTTTGAAATCTTTCTCTCTCGTTGCGTTAGCGCTCGCGCTCGCAACCTTCGGTGTCTCAGCGCAGCCGCTCCCGAAAGTCCAACTGACCAAGGCCTTTCCCGCGCTCCCGTTGGATCGGCCCGTCTGGATGTCCGAAGCCCCGGACGGTTCGGGCCGCGTTTTCATTGTTGAACAGTGGGGCATTATTCTCGAAACACAAAAAGGGACGGACGGCAGTTCCCACAACGAGTTTCTCAACATTACCAACCGCCATCCGTACATCAGCAATGAAGAGGGCCTGATGAGTATTGCTTTTCATCCTGGCTTTAAAACCAACGGCCTTTTTTATATTTATTACAACCAGGAAAATGCGGCCCGCCGCTCGCTCTATCCGCGTCGTAGCGTCGTCAGCGAAATGAAAGTTTCCGCCACCAACGCCAATATGGCCGACACGAATTCCGAGCGAATTCTCCTGCAAGTGCCCCAGCCCTTTTTCAATCACAAGGGCGGCGAACTCGCCTTCGGGCCGGACGGCTATCTTTATCTCGGCCTCGGCGACGGAGGGCAGGGGGACGACCCGTTCAACAATGGCCAGAACACCGCGACATTCCTGGCGAAAATGCTCCGCATCGACGTCAACAATGAAGGCAGCGTGGGCGAGGGCACTTACAAGGAGACGGTCCCTTACGGCATTCCCGCCGACAACCCGTTTGTCAAAGAACCGTACATGAACGGCCTCGGCGCGCGCCGTGAGATTTTCGCGCTCGGGCTGCGCAACCCGTGGCGTTATAGTTTTGACAGGCAGACTGGCGACCTTTGGGTCGGAGATGTCGGGCAGGATTTGTGGGAGGAAATCGACCTTGTCACAAGAGGCGGCAATTACGGGTGGTGCGTTCGGGAGGGCGCGCATCATTTCAAGCCCGGACCGCCCGGTGCCCGATACATCGACCCCGTCATGGAATATCCGCACAGGCAGGATCTGCTCAAAAAATCCCTGTTTCCCGATCACTCAATCGGGATGTGTGTCATCGGCGGCTACGTGTATCGCGGCCAGAAATACTCGTCGTTGCAAGGCGTCTATCTTTATGCGGACAACAGCCTCGGAACAATCTGGGGTTTTCGCTACAAGGATGGCCATGTCGCCGAGAATGGCACGTTGCTCGAACAACCCAAAAATATCACCAGCTTTGCCGAGGACGGCGACGGTGAACTCTACGTCATGACTTGCAGTGGCGATGGCGACGGCCATATTTTTTCCATAGGAACCTCTGAATGAAATCGTTTTGTCTGGCCGTTGCGTTTGCCGCCCTGAGTGGCTTGTGCGCCGTTGCTCAATCGAAAACCGGGAACCCGCTTGCCGGCCTCGAAACGCTCAAGGACTTTCAAGCCCGGCGCGCCTCGTCGTCCGATCCCAATTGGCGGAACGGCAACGCGGATTCCCGTCCCATTGCCCCGGGCGGCACGCTTACGCTGGCTAATCTCAGCGGCCCTGGAACAGTCGTCCATTTCTGGTGTACCATTGCGCACCGCGATCCGTATTATTCCCGCCTGATGACGTTGCGCATGTATTGGGACGGTGAGAAAAATCCCAGCGTGGAATGTCCCATCGGCGATTTTTTCGGCATGGGCCACGGCATCGACAAACCTTTCACTTCGTTGCCGATCCGCGTGACTTCCGATGGACGCGGCCGCAATTGTTATTGGCCGATGCCGTTTCGCAAATCGGCGCTGATCACCGTCAGCAATGATAGCGACAAACGTTGCGACGCCTTTTACTATTATATTGACTGGCAGAAGCGCGATTCCATGCCGGCGGACACGGCGTATTTCCACGCGATGTACCGCCAGGAATTTCCCTGCGTCATGGGCCGCAACTACATGATCGCGGATCTTGAGGGGCGCGGCCATTACGTCGGCACCGTGCAGAGCGTCTATTTGGTTTCGCCGGGATGGTACGGCGAAGGCGATGACTTCTTTTTTATTGACGGTGAAAAAGAGCCGAGCCTGCGCGGCACCGGCACCGAGGATTACTTTTGCGACGGCTGGGGTTTTCGCGAGCAGTCCGGCCCTTTTTACGGCACGCCGTTATGGGAAGGCTACGACACTGGCGATCGCGGCAGCGCGTATCGGTTTCACGTTCCCGATCCCATCCCGTTCACCAAATCGCTCCGCGTTGAAATCGAGCACAAAGGTTCGCAAGTCTTTCCCGATGGAAAGAGCAGTGGTTTTATCGAGCGCGATGACCTGATGTCGAGCGTCGCCTACTGGTATCAACTTGAGCCGCACAAGGCGTGGCCTCCGTTGCCGCCCGGTCCGCAACGGCTGCCGTTTCACGACGAAGTTTTTCTTAAGGGGCACGATTCCGTTGCGACCGCGCGGCATTCCGATGCGCCGGTTGAAAAACAATCCATCGGCGGCGTGACGGATGGCGTGCAACTTTGGTTTCGTCCCCAGACGGCGAATGACTGGATCGAAATTCCTTTTGAACTCGATAAACCGGAAACCGCCGAGCTTTTCGCGAAGGTGGTTCATTCCTGGGACTACGGCATCTATAACGTAAAACTGGACGGGCGCCAAATCGCGCGATTGGATCTTTACGCCGCCGCCGTCACGCCGGTCGCGGAAAAACTCGGCCGGCAGGTGCTTGCAGCCGGTCCGCACACGTTGCGATTTGAGGGAGATGGAAAATCGGCGCAATCCAAGGGATACTATCTCGGTTTCGATGCGTTGGCCGCCCGCATCCCTGCGTACAGTCGCGCGCCCAGCGAGGACCTTCGGAAACTGCAAGTGCCGCGGAGCGAGTAGGGCTAATTCTTGATGATCGCCGGCAGGTAGATGTTGAACGTCGTGCCTTCGCCGCCTTTGGAATAGACGTGGAGACATCCCTGCGCCTCTTTGAGCAGGCGATGCACGATTGCCAGCCCAAGTCCCGTCCCCTTGCCGGGCGCCTTGGTGGTGAAGTAGGGTTGAAAAACTTTGGGCAGCACGTCGGCGGGAATTCCAGGGCCGTCGTCGCGAACGGAAATCAGCAACATCGGCGGCGAGTTCGCAAATCCCTGCCCGTAAAGAATCCGGTCGGTCGGCCCGTCCTGCAGGTTGGAAAAATCGACGCCGCTTACGAGCACTTTTCCGGAAATATCCACCAGGTGCGGTTCGCTTGAGCACTGCAATCCATTGATGGCGAGATTGAGAAGAATCTGGATCAGGTCGGTGCCGTTGATTTGTAATTCGATGTCTTGCGCCAGGACATGCACCTTCAGGGTGTTGGCGGCTTTGCTGGGATGGACGTTGAGCAATTCGCGCAGGTCGTCGAGAATCTGATTGACGCTCACGCGCGTCGGGTTCGACGGCTGCTGGCGCATGAAACTCAAATAGCGGTGCGAAATGTCGATGCAGTTGCTCACCTGCCGCGTGATGCGCTTGAGCCGGTCCTTGACCATCTCCATGTCGTCGCCCTCCAGCCGTTTGGAATCGCCCATCCGCTGGTTGATGATCTGGATGAAGCCGGAGATGATCGTCAGCGGGCCGTTGATGTCGTGAATGATGCTCGCGTAGATTTCGCCGCGCTTGCGCGTGATTTCCTCCTGGAGCCTCTGGTCGTGCAATTCGGTCTGGAGCGAGGCTAGTTTTTCATTGTTGGACCGGATTTCGTCGCCGAACGATTGCCGCTCCATCGCGGTCGCCACGGCTTTGCGGATGGTCGTGATATCAAAGGGCTTGTTCAGGTAATCGCACGCTCCCAGTCGCAAAGCCTGGCGTACGGTATCCACCGTCTCATAAGCCGTCAGCATGATAACTTCGATGGAGGGTTGGATGACCTTGAGCTTTTCCAGGACTTCAGTCCCGTTCATGCCCGTCATCCGGATATCCAGCACCGCGGCGTTGATCTTGTTTTTCTTGGCAAGTTCAAGCGCGTCCTGGCCGTTGGAGGCCAACAGCAGATCGTAATCGTCCTTGAACACAACGCGTAACGACTGCCTTGGCCCCTCTTCGTCATCGACGATGAGTAAAGTTCGGCGCCCTTTTTCCCCCGAACCGCTTCCAACCTCAGAAGCGGTATCCGAAGTTAATAGTGAGAGCATGGCTCAAGAATTGGTAACTGCCGTCAGCGGGTGGATAATTATCCCCGCTCACTGTGCGAGACGGCCCCCACGCAAGCTGATACGCTGCGTCCCAACTGAATTGTTTGTATTTTTTTCCAACACCAACACTGAAAATATGCCGGTCCGAATCCGGAACCAGCGCATTAAATGTCGCTGTCGGCACGCTATTCATGCTGTACATGTAACCCGCGCTCGCCCGCCAGCCGTCCCCAAAGTAGCGGGTTGCCCCGAAATCTAACATCCAACTGGGGTTCCAGTCAAAAGCCAATGCGTCTCCGTATGGCGCGTACGGGTTCACGTTGACAGTGTTCAACTGGCTCCAATCGGTCCACACGGCGTCGGCTTCAAAATTCCATTGGTCCGTCGGGCGGAAGGAATACCCGAAATCCACCGTGCGCGGAAAATGAAAATTGGCTTGCGCGCTGCCGTTCCCTCCCGTCGGCCCAAATGGAGTCAACGTGGTGGCATGCCCTTCATAATTCATGTCCGTGGAACTGCGATAGGTGATGCCGAAGGAATGTTGGGCCAGCGGATGCCACAGGATGCCGGCGTTGTAGCCAACATCAATGTCCCGCCCGCGAAAATGATTGACAAACAAGCCGTACGGGAATTCCTTGAGATCGACTTCCGAATAATTAAGCGTCGGGCCTGCCGCAATCGACAGGGTCGGGCAAATCTGGTAGGCGACAACCGGGTTCACGGTGTAATAGGAAACTTGTCCGGTATCACCGGCCCCGGCAAACGGCGCGGTGGACGGCCATTCAAATCGAAGCCCGTAAGGCGAATAGGTTCCCAGCCCGAGCGTCAGGTGGTATTTCGGAATGCTGATCGTGCTGAAAACCTGCGGGAGAACTTCCCACTCGCTCTTGCTGTCGATCTTCATTCCGTCGTTTTTGTAAGTCGAACCATACACAATCCCGTAAGCGCCCAGGGAAAGGTTCATGTCCTCCAATTGCGAAATGCCCGCTGGATTGTAATAGACCGCGGCGGGATCATCGGCTGTGGCGACGAAAGCATTGCCTCGCGCGGTGGCAAAAGCGTCCTGGTCCGGCAGGGAGATTCCCAGGCCCAATGCGGAACCGGGCGTCAGCGCGACGATAGTTGAAACTGCGAGTAAACTGGCGGTTGCGGCGGAATAATTCATTTTACATTAATTGCATTTTGTTTCGTCGGCATGCTTACATCCAGACTTGTGTCAAAGAAACCTGCCTCCGACAAGGCAAATCTTTGTTTCATTTAAGTGACTGAGTCGCACAGTCTGTAACAACACGCGGCCCGTTGGGGATGGCGTGTCCAGCCTGTCATCGGCGGATTCTGAAAACTCTTTAGCCCAGGATCCGTTTTCCCTCGGTAAGAAAGATCCCTTGAAAGTTCATTTCCAGGGCCTGTGGGTTGGTTGCTTTGGCGAGCGCTTCTTTCTGCGATACTTTGCCGTCTTTGACCAATTGGAAAAGGGATTGGTTGAAATTCAACATTCCTTCTTCACCGCCGGTCTCGATCGCCGCCGGCAATCTTTCCAAGCGATTCTCTTCGATCAATTTTCGCACCGTGCCGCTGTTGACCATGATTTCCAGCGCCGGGATCATTGATCCGCCGATCGTCGGAACCATGCGCTGGCAAATCACCGCTTGCAATGTCGCCCCTAATTGCCGCCGGACCTGGTCCCGTTCGTCCGGTTTGAAGAAATCCAAAATGCGCCCGACGGATTGCGCCGCATTGGTGGTGTGCAGCGTGGACAGGACCAAATGGCCCGTGTCCGCCGCGCTCATGGCCGCTGTGAAGCTGACGCCGTCGCGCATTTCTCCGATCATGATGACGTCCGGGTCCTGTCGCAGCACGTATTTCAGGCCGTCGCTGAAGGATCGTGTGTCCAGGCCGACTTCGCGTTGTTCAATCACGGATTGATTGTCCTCAAAAACAAATTCAATCGGGTCTTCGAGGGTGATGATATGCTTGCGGCTGTTGGCATTGATGTGCTCGATCATTGCGGCAAGCGTCGTGGATTTGCCGCAGCCCGTTGAGCCGGCAAGAAGCACGATGCCGCGTTGCGATTCGGCGATCTGTCGCAAAACCGGGAGAAGCCCCAATTCCTCGAAGCTTGGCACAAGTGTCTTGACAAACCGCATCGCCAAACAGGGCGTCCCGCGTTGATAAAAGCAATTGGTGCGGAACCGGCCGACGTTCGGCAGGTAATATGAAAAATCGCACTCATGGTCGTTCTCGAGCGTCTTTTTCAAATGCTTGGGCAGGATGTTCTCCACCACCGTGTTCATCCATTCCTCGGTGGGCTTGGGGCCGTCAACGACGACCAGCTTGCGGTTAATCCGAAATATGATGTCCGAATCGAGCTTGAGATGAACGTCGGACGCTCCGCCTTCGACGGCGGCGGTTAAAATGCGGCGAAATGTTTCCATCGCCGATACTTTACCGCATCAGCGAAAAAAAAATCCAGTCAGGAATAACTGAGCAAGCGGGCCTGCGAAAGCCGAGACACATGCGTGAACAACATGCAAATCTCGTAGCCGTCTTCGCGATTGCCGGCGCATTCCACAATCACGCCCGTGAAATTAACTTTTTTGGCGGTGCCCGGACCTTGCAGGGTCACGGTCATTTCCGTCCAGGGCGAAAGCGGGTGCTCGTTGTGGAATTCGATGCCGTTCTTTCGGATACGAACCGAATCCGTCCGCAACGTAAGGCATCGCGTTTGGATTGGGGAGGAACCAAGGGGGTCGTTTACGATTTTTCTCGCGCTCATAAGTAGGTGAACATACCACTTTTTTTTGGCGCGTCAAACGGGATTTAAAAAGTCAATGGGGTATCCACCGAACATCAATAGATTTCCAGCCATGAAGCCTCGCCGTTCCCGATCGTACTCGCCGCTTCCTCACATTGCGCCGGCAAAAGACAGAATCCGCCCGCGTTCAATTCGATTGTCCCCGTCGGCGCCTCGATCCGCATCGTCCCGCCCAACATACCTATAATCTGCATTCGCCCGTTCGACAAATTCAAAAGCGCTCCCGCGGGCGCTCTCCGCACCGACACTTCGAACAATTCATCGCGCACCAGCGGCCGTCTCGTGCCGGGCGTGGCGGGGACGGTTGCCTCCGGCAAAAGTCCTGGCTCGAAGTCGTCGAAATCAATGCTGGCCAGCGATTGCGGCACATGCAATTCGCGCGCCTTCCCGTCGCGGTCCAACCGATTCCAATCAAACACCCGGTAGGTGGTGTCGGAATTTTGCTGGATTTCAAAAATTACCGTCTCGGCGCCAAGCGCATGAACACGACCGCTGGGCAAAAACATGGCGTCCCCGGCTTTGACGGGGATTCTATGAAAGCACTCCGCAACATTTTGGCCGGCCAGCTTTTGCTCAAAGTCCCCCCGGCTGACACCGCGCTTTAATCCGACAAACAACTCCGCCTTCGACCCGGCCTGCGCCACGTACCACATTTCGGTCTTGGGTTCTCCGCCCATTTTCGCGGCACGACTGGCCGGCGGGTGGACCTGCAGTGATAATGTTTGTTGCGCGTCGAGGATTTTGATCAGCAGCGGGAAGCGCGAAGGCACTCGGTGGCGCGGCCCGAGCAGTGATTCGGGACATTGCTCCATGAGCCAGTGCAGCGTCTTTCCCTTCAACGGCCCGCGCGCGATCACGCTTTCGTCGCCGGGGCGGTCGCTGATCTCCCAGGATTCGCCGATTGGCAAGGTGGCGGGCAAATGCTTGCCGTAAAGCGTCTCCAGGTTGCGTCCGCCCCAGATGCGTTCCTTGAAAATAGGCTCGAAAACGAGCGGGTACAGCTTCACGACGTGTGTCCGCCGTTCGAACTCGATTCGCCGTTTTCGGCGCCGGCGGGCTTGGGCAGTTTTTCGGTGAACCGTCCATAAGCGCGGTATTTCTGGTAGCGCATTTTCAGACGCTCGCTGACGGGAATTTTTTTAAGCGCCGACAAATTGTTTTCCAGCGAGGCCTTGAGAATTTGGGACATTTCCTCCCAATTCGCGTGCGCCCCGCCGAGAGGTTCCGGCACGATTTCATCGACCAGGCCCAACGCGTCCAAGTCCCTGGCGGTAATGCGCAGGGCTTCCGCGGCTTTTGGAGCCGCCGAGCGGTCTTTCCAAAGGATGGCCGCGCAACCTTCCGGGCTGATGGGCGAGTAGTAGGCGTTTTCCAAAATGAGGACCCGGTCCGCCACGCCGATTCCGAGCGCGCCGCCGGAACAACCTTCGCCGATAATCACGGCGATGATCGGCACCTCCATCAACATCATCTCGCGCAAATTGACGGCGATGGACTCGGCGACGTGCCGCTCTTCCGCGCCAATTCCCGGGAACGCGCCCGCGGTGTCGATCAGCGTAATAATGGGCAATCCGAATTTGTCCGCCAGCTTCATGAGGCGGAGCGCCTTGCGGTAACCTTCGGGATGGGCGGAGCCGAAATTGCGTTTGATGTTCTCCTTGGTGTCGCGGCCTTTCTGGGTGCCGATGACCACCAGCTTTTGATCGCCCAATTTGGCGAACCCCGCGACAATCGCGTGATCGTCGGCGAAGAGGCGGTCGCCGTGCAGTTCGCTGAAATCCGTGAAGAGCGTCGTGAAATAATCGAGCGGGTAGGGGCGTTTGGGGTGGCGGACGATTTTGACCCGGTCCCAGGGACTGAGGCGGGCAAAGATCTGCCGCTTGGTTTCCTGGAGTTTCTTTTCGATGAGGGAGACTTCTTCCTCAAAGCTGATGCCCATCGAATGGGTTTCCGGGTGTTTTTTCAGATCGTCCAGTTTGCGTTGCAACTCAAGAATTGGACGTTCGAAATCAAGCTGATGTTTCATCCGTTGGGTATTATAATTTCTTAAGGTTGGGCAGGCAATGGAGAATTATATGTGAAATAATCAGCAAAATACGGCAATTTCCTCACTCGTTCACCACAAGCCGGTAGCCGACACCCGGTTCGGTGATGAGCAATTCCGGTTTGGCCGGGTCCGGCTCGATCTTTTCCCGGAGGTATCCGATGTAAACGCGAAGCGGCCCGGTTTTATCCGCTTCCGTGACGCCCCAGATCTCTCGCAGTAACTGCCCGTGGGTCAACACCTTACCCGCATGTTGCACAAAAAGCAACAGCAGCGAATACTCCGTCGCCGTCAGCCGGACGGCCCGGCCGTTGACCTTCACGTTGCGGCCCACGGGATCGACGGAAAGTGGGCCTGAATGGAAGACTTCCATTGTCGGGCGCGGATGCGCCGCGCGCATCAGCACGCGAATCCGCGCCAGCAACTCTCCTGTGCCAAAGGGCTTCGTAACGTAATCATTGGCGCCGTTGTCCAGCGCGGCGATTTTGTTCTCCTCATCCCTGCGCACCGACACAATCAAAATGGGAGTCTGGCTCCATTCCCGCAATCGTTTGATGACGGACAGCCCATTCATGTCGGGAAGCCCCATGTCCAAAAGCACAACGTCGGGCGGGCAACGGACGGCTTCCTCGATGCCGGCTTGGCCGGAGTCGGCTTCGGCCACAGCATATCCGCTTATCTCCAGGCAGGTGCGCAGAAGGCGGCGAATTTGTACCTCGTCATCGATGACCAGTATCGTGGTTTTTTTAGTCGCAATCTCACTCATAATGTCGGTTGCGGCTTAGGCAACGGCATGCGGATGCTGAATATCATCCCGCCGCCCGCGCCATTTTCGGCCGTGACCCGCCCACCTTGCGCCTCGACAAAACCTTTGACAAGTGAAAGTCCCAGCCCGGTGCCGCCGGTCGGGGCGTTCGGGGCGCGGAAAAATTTATCAAAAATCCGGGGCAGCAACTCCGCTGACACCCCCGGCCCGTGGTCAACCACCCTGAGCACCATCTCCCCATGCTCGACGCACGCCGCGATTTGGATCGGCGTTCCCGGCGGTGTATGGCGGCTCGCGTTGGAAAGGAGATTGCCCAGCGCCTGTTGCATCAAAACGAAATCCATCTGGATTATCGGCAACCCGGGGGAAATCTCCACCGTCACCGGATGGCCCGCCATTTCCCCCTCGTTTTCCGCCACGGTGAGATGGACAACTTCCGCGACATCGCATTCGTTCAATCGCGGCCTTACGGCCCCCGACGTCAGCCGAGTCATATCCAACACATTGCTTACCAAGCGATTCAACCGCCCGGTCGCCTCTTCGATCTCCGCGATCATGGCTTTCGTTGATTCCGGCGAACCCTGGTCCACGAGTCTTGCAAGCTGGCTCGTCGCGCTTTGGATCACGGCGATAGGCGTCCGCATCTCGTGCGACATCGAGTCCATCAATGTTTTGCTCAGGCGCTCGGAGGCCGTCAGCATTTCCAGCCGATGTTGCTGGCGCTCGGCGTCCTGTTGGGCACGCAGCCGCGCCGTGAGGTGTCCCAAAACCAGCGCTATAACAAAATAGATCCCAAACAACATGGCGTCCTCAAATCGTCTGATGCGAAAAGCGTAAATCGGCGGGAGGAAAAAAAAGTCCCACAAGAGCGCGCTTATCGCCGCCGCAAAAAGAGTCGGACCCCTCCGCACAAACAAACCGAGGAGGACAACGCTCAGAAGGAATACCAGTGCCGCTGCCTCCGGCGGAATCAGGGGTTTGGACAGAAGCGCCGCAAACGTCACCAACGCCACGACTCCCAGCGCCGTCAGATATTGCACGATGGACTCAGCGTTCACCAACCCCCGTCTGTGGCGGGCAGTGGGCGGCAAAGGAGCAGCGGAGACGTCGTCCGTCACGCCGTCAGGATAACTCGTGGGGGCGCGGAATGTCAAAGGGCGTGGGCGAGAGCCGGGGGAGTTTGTGTCTTTTGATTGGGGCGGCCGAAATCGACGTCGTGCATGACGGAAGACGCGGGCGAACCTTTAGCAACCTTGATTAGGCTGGATTCAGCGTTCGATTGCGGCTGGGGCTGGGGTTGTACCGCTGCCGCGGGTTCGATTTGGCGCACGGCGGCTTGCAGTCGCAGTATTATCGTGGCGGTTTTGAGAAGAGCTTTGTGCTCGGGACTGGGAACGCCGTTCCATGTGCCCATAAACGAGGCGAAACGCATGGAGAGATGGCTGACCAGGTAGTCGGCCATGGTGCGGGGGATTTTACCGGGTTTGGGAGGATCGATGTCGCGCTGGAAATCATCGATGGTTTCGCGCATTTGGAGGGAGCTTTCGATGAATTGAGTCTGGAAGAGCCATTCCTGGAATCCGCCGTGGCGCCAGGCGCTCAGGTTTTGGGGGGAGACGGGTGAACCTTCGAAGTGATTGGCAAGGATCTCGCGGACTTGCGGGAGGGCGTTGAGCCAGGCGAGGATTTCGCCGGCTTCCTGGCCGTCATCGAGACGGATGTTGAGTTCTTCGCGGATGTTGCTGGGGAGCCGGGCGATCTTGCCGCGGCGCAGAGAGGTTGTGACGGCTTGCATAAGAATGATTTCCAGTTGTGCTCCTTTGTGACTGATATGCATGTCCCATAACCGATGTATTTAACACTGTTTAATGGGAAACACAAGAGTTTTTTGGATTATTTTTGCGATTTGGACAGCGGTGTTGAGCCGGCCAAATATTGAAGGTGGAAGTTTACACCAATGAAGGCGGGAAAAATACTCTGTGATGGGATGCCCGATTCCGTTCGGGGCGAGAATTGCCGAACTGCGCTGGTTTTCAGGTTTCGGCTGGGGTAGCCTGCGATCCTAATTGAACCTGATTGCACCGCCTGGTAAAAGGAGTCTCGTCACGCGAGTGTTTTGGCGCGGGGTTTTTGGCCAGCTTATCCTCGCCGCGTTGTTATTTGGATCCGCCGGGTCGGTCAGGTTCTGGCAGGGTTGGGCTTTCTTGGGGGTCAGCGCGGTCGCGACAACTTTTGGCTGCATCTATTTCTACAAGCACGATCCGCAACTCCTGGAACGTCGTATGTTGAGAAAGGAAAACATGGGTGCGCAAAAACTATTCATGGTGCTGTGGAAAGCGTTGGGCGCGACATCCTTTCTTCTGGCCGGCTACGATCATCGCGTGGGCTGGTCACGTATGGCCCTGGCGTCGGTGCCGGTGTGGCTCGAGTTACTCTCTTTGTCGGCTATTGTTGCGGGTCATGTCTTGTTTTTTTATGTTATGAAAGCGAACAGTTTTGCGGCGAGCGTGATTCGGGTGGAAGCTTGCCAGACGGTCATCACGGCGGGGCCCTATCGGTTGGTTCGCCATCCGATGTACTTGGCATTCGCGGTCATGACCCTGTTTACTCCGCTGGCACTGGGTTCGTTTCTCGCGTTGCCGGTGGCTGTGCTCATCCTCGTGATTATAATGTTGCGTCTGCTTCACGAGGAAATAATTCTGCGCCGCGACCTGCCCGGTTATGCTGAATATTGCCAGCGGACGCGTCATCGGCTTATCCCGTTTATTTTATAGAACATGGTTTTTCCGGTAACGATCGGGAAGGTCACCACGAGGACACGAAGAGTAAGGAAAAGGAACAACTGACTAATGGAAAATGAAAAGTGTTCAACCTGGGGCGAAATACTTTCCATTTTGCAAGTCGGCGGTGTCAGAGCAGAATTCTTGGGGACTAACTCGTGGAAGAATGAAAGTCGTTAACTTATTTACCGCTTTTCTCCTGGGAACTTTGTTCATCTGCGTCACGGACGCGAATGGCGCGGGTACGGAAATGACTAACGCGTCACCGGACCGCACGAAGTGGGTGTCGGGTTCGGGGACGTGGACTGAAATGGGGCGGTGGTCTCAGGGGTTGCCGACGCCCTTTAAGCGGGTGGAAGTTCACGGGAATAGCACGGTGATTGTTCCGCCAGGTACTTATTTGGCGGCGGATTTGGAGATTGGGTTTAATTCCGGCGACGAGGGGCGCGTCGAAGTGGATGGGGGACAACTTATCCTGATGCGGGATTCGTTGCGGGTTGGGGAATATTCCGGCGGGGTGGGGGAATTCGATCTTATGGACGGGGCCATGCATTGCGTTATGGATGTTTTTGTTGGCGGGGCAAGTTCGGTTCCTGGGCGCGCCACGAAAGCGACGCTTCGCATTCGGGGGGGAAGTTTTTTGGGGCGGACGCTTACGGTGGGGGCTGGGCTTGGGGCGGAATCGATTTTGTCGGTAGAAGGTTCGCGAGCCTCGGCGGTTCATGTGCTCGATTACGCTTATATCGAAGGGTTGGCCAGTTCGGAAGGCAAGCCTGGCAAATCCACGCTCTCGTTTACTCTCGATGAACATGGCGTGACTCCCATTACCATCCAATCGCGCGCGGACGGGTTGCGCATTATCAAAGACGCAACCAGTCAGTGTCGGTTGGAGATTCGCTTGAGCGGTGTTCCGCCGCACGATGACATCACGCTGGTTTCGGCGCATGTGCCGACGAGGGGTGCGTTCGATAACTTGCCCGAAGCCAGCGAAATCACGGCGCAGTATGAGAACCATACTTATCGTTGGGTGCTAACCTATCACGGCGGAGCCAGCGGCGATGATCTTGTCCTGAAAAACCGCAGCGTTTATCCCGTTGATGTGCCTGTCACCCACACGCGAGCCTTGCCGAAAATTCCAAAACCGCTTTGGACTGAACATCGGCTCTTTTCGAGGTTCGCGCCGAAAGGTGAACCTGCATTCGCGGGGGCGGAAGGATTTGGGGCGTTCACTTCGGGTGGGCGTGGCGGGAAAATTCTTTATGTGGATAATCTTAATGACTCCGGCCCGGGCAGCTTGCGGGCGGCAATTGAAACTTCCGGGCCGCGGACGATTCTATTTCGCGTCGGTGGGGTGATTTTTCTGAAATCCATTCTCACTATCAATGAGCCGTTCCTGACCATTGATGGGCAGAATGCGCCGGGAGATGGAATCATGCTCCGCAACCATGGCATTCAAGTCAGCACGCACGATGTTGTCTTGCGGTATCTTCGCATTCGCGTCGGTGACGATGATGTGCGGACGGCGGCGAAGCCGTTGAGTTATTATCAAGGCGGGGAGGGCGATTACGCGCTTTATTTCATTGGTGGGGCGACCCATTGCATCGCGGATCATTTGTCGCTGAGTTGGTCCACTTCGAAAATGCTCTCGACCACCAAGGGCGCCGATCTCATCACGATCCAATGGTGTATTTTGAGTGAAAGCCTCAATTTCGCGGGACATGGTTATGCGTCCATTGCCGGGGGGAATCGCGTGACGTGGCATCACAATCTCTTCGCACACAATCAAAGCCGTAACGTCCGCTTTCAAGGGATGGTCGATGCCGACTTCCGTAATAACGTCATTTACGATTGGGGCGATACGGCGGCGTACGGAGAATTCGATCGGCTGAATTATGTCGGGAATTATCTTAAGGCTGGGCCATCGACAACACAGAGTCGGCGGCTCTTCCACGACGGCAAGGCAGTGGTGGCGCCGGAATCCTTATTTGTGGCGGGCAATATTCTGGCGGGCGACGCGAAGGCGAACCAAAACAATTGGCGCGGCATGGGCTATTACTATTTTGACCGCGACACCCTTGAGGCGGCAGAGCCGTTCCCGGCGCCGCGGGTGACAACCGAATCGGCGCAGGCCGCCTACGACCATGTATTGACAGGGGCGGGCGCTATTCTTCCCCGGCGTGACGTTGTGGACGAACGCGTTGTGCGGGAGGTGCGGGATGGGACCGGACACATCATCAAATGGGTCAAGGACGTGGGTGGGTGGCCCGAGTTCCGATAGCGCGAATTTTCTGTTACGTGGCGTGGGAAAGGCGTTCGTCCAGCGTCCAGGCGGCGCTGATGAGGGCGATGTGCGTCAGCGCCTGGGGGAAATTGCCGAGGTGCTCTCCGCAGGGGCCTAATTGTTCGGCGTAAAGACCAAGATGGTTTCCGTAGCCGAGCGCTTTTTCAAAAATGAATCGCGCTTGTTTCAAATCGTTGGCGCGCGCCAGGCATTCGACGTACCAGAACGAACACATCGAAAATGTTCCTTCCTGCCCGTGCATGCCGTCCGGGGCGGCTTTCGATGGCACGTACCGGTACACGAGCGAATCCTCGACCAAATTGTTTTTGATCGCTTCCAGAGTCGAGCGCCATCGGGGATCGGTCGGGCTGATGAATTTGATCAGCGGCAATAACAGGGAAGACGCATCGACGGTCTTTGCCCCGCGGTATTGAACGAACGCTTTGAGGCGCGGGTTCCAGAATTTCTCGTAAATGTCTTTGTAGATTTTGTCGCGAACGCTGTGCCAGCGGACCAGCGGCGCGGGAAACGATCGACGCCGCGCGATTTCCATGGCGCGGTCGATTGCGACCCAACACAGGGCGCGCGAGTACAGGAATGAGCGCGGGCCGCCCCGGACTTCCCAAATACCTTCGTCGTGTTTTTGCCAATTCGCGCAAACCCAATCGACGAGCTTGCTGAGATACGTCCAGAAATCGTAGGAAATCGGCTCGCCATGCTTGTCATATAGAAGGACCGAGTCCATCAGTTCGCCGTAGATGTCCAATTGAAGCTGCGCGGCGGCGGCGTTGCCGATGCGCACGGGCGCGGATTGTTTGTAGCCCTCAAACTGACGCAGGATTTTCTCGGGCAATTCGCTGGTGCCATCGACGCGGTACATGACCTGCAACGGACGGCCCGGTTTCATTTCGCGGCATCGCTTTTCCATCCACCCCATAAAGTCCCGCGCCTCGTCCGTGTAGCCAAGGCGCATGAGCGCATACAAGGTAAACGAAGCGTCGCGCACCCAGGTGAAACGGTAATCCCAATTGCGACCGCCCCCGATCTGTTCGGGCAGCCCGAACGTCGGGGCCGCGACGATCGAGCCGTTGGGCCGGGAAGTCAGGAGCTTGAGCGCCAGGGCCGAGCGGTTGACCATTTCACGCCAGCGTCCGCGGTATTTCGAGCGGCTGATCCACGCGAGCCAGAAGTTCTGCGTCTCCTTGAACGAGTCGGAGACGTAATCCGGGTTTTGGGAGGGCGATTCTTCGTCTTGACGCGCCTCTTCGAGAATGAACGACGCGGTTTCGCCCGCGCGCAATTTGAATTGAGCGGTGACTTGCCCGTTTTCGTGGCGCAACGGCGTTTCGGCCCGAAGCCGCAATGCGGGAAGGCTTTTGTGATCTGGAATGAACAGCGTTTCGTGCGACTTCGTTTCGATGCGATGACCCGCGCGGCCATAATCGAATTTGGGCGCGCAAATCATTCGGAACCGGATTTCGCCGCGAACCACCTTGACCCGGCGCACCAAGTCGTGATGGTGGCCCAAATGTTCCATCGCCATGAAATCGGAAACCTCCGCGACACCGGCTTCTCCCATGAATCTTGTCAACAGGATGTTGGTGTCGGGAAAATACCTTTGGCGAGATTTGAATTCGTCTGTCATCGGCGCGATGGAGAAATGGCCGCCGCGTTTGTGGTCGAGCAAGGCCGCGAAGATGGTCGGGGAATCGAAGCGGGGGAAGCACATGAAATCGATCGAACCCTCCATGCTCACGAGGGCGGCTGTGCTCAGGTCGCCAATGACGCCGTAATTCTCGATCGGTTGATAATTCATTACTCCATGACCTCCGCCTTTTTCCGGGCCTTGAGCGCGGATTGCTCCTGCATTTCCGGCACAGTGTGCTGGGGCGTGTTTTCCTTTCCAAGGGGATTTGTGTGGTTGCCCTCGCGCAACGCCATGGCGGCGACTTCGGCGGTGTGCAACGCGCTGCGGCCCGAAAGCTGGAGAATTTGCTCATGGCAACTGAAGCCGTCGGCAATCACGAGAACATTTTCCCCAGCGTGATGCACGGCGGGCAGCAAAGCGCGTTCGGCGCATTTGACAGAGACCTCGTAGTGGTCGGCTTCGAACCCGAAGGAACCGGCCATGCCGCAGCAGCCGGTGTCCAATATTTGAAATTCCAAACCGAGGAGCTTGTAGAGTTGCGACTCAGTTTTCATCTTCAAGAGCGCATGCTGATGGCAGTGGCCGTGGATGATTGCCTTGCGCGAAAGCCTGGGGAACTGGAAACTCGCGCGTTTTACCAGAAAATCGCTCAGGGTCATGGAGAGTCTTTCCAGCCGGTTGGCGTCTTCGTCGTGGGGGAAAAGGCGCTTTAATTCATCGCGAAAAACGGCGAGGCAACTCGGCTCCAGGGCGACAACCGGAACGTCGGCGCGGACGGCGTCGCGCGTGTGAACGAGGATTTCCTCGAGGAGCTTGCGCGCCTGGGCCAGCA
Source organism: Verrucomicrobiia bacterium (assembly GCA_036272955.1). Classification (GTDB taxonomy): domain Bacteria; phylum Verrucomicrobiota; class Verrucomicrobiia; order Limisphaerales; family Palsa-1400; genus DATAUD01. Next base: position 36,220 of record DATAXU010000242.1, on the reverse strand, counting down.
TTCCAAAATCATAGAGCGGACGCCCGCAACAGAGATTCGCTTTTGGAAGGACCACCTTGAAGCCGGTGGCTTCGATCACCTCCACGGCGGCCTGGAGAACCTGGGGATGAAAATGATTGTTGAAGGTATCCACCCAAAGCATTGCGGGCGGACAGCCTTCGTTGACCGGTTTGCGTTCGTCCCACCAGGCGCGAAATGTTTTGGGGGCGAATTGGGGCATCGCGCGTTTTTGTGAGATGCCGCCGAGCCAGCGGACGATGTTTCCCAGAACCGGCGCTTTCCCAAAAAAATTCACCACACCCGGCATCAGCGAAGCCACGCGCGCCCAGCGATGAATCAGGCCCATCGCGTACGCATGGCGGGGACGCAATCTGCCTTCGTAATAATGCGAGAGAAACTCGGATTTGTAAGTCGCCATGTCCACGTGGAGCGGGCAGTCGTGCTTGCAGCCCTTGCACGCAAGACATAGGTCCAACCCTTCCTTGACCTCCTCACTGCGCCAGCCGTCGCGAATGATTTCGCCCTGGAGCATTTCGAAAAGCAAATGGGCGCGGCCACGAGTGGAATGCTTTTCTTCACGGGTGACCATGTAGCTGGGGCACATCGTGCCGGTATCTCCGCGACGGCAGGCGCCGACGCCGACGCACCTCAGCGCGCTTTCGGAAAAGCCTCCCTGGTCTTCGCCGTAATAAAAATTTGTTTTGGGTTGCCATGGATTGTAATCCACGCCGAGGCGGAGGTTTTCGTTGTTGTGGAAGGCGTTGACGACTTTGCCGGGGTTCATTTTATTCGCCGGGTCCCAAATGGCTTTGAATTCGCGGAATGCCTGGACCAATTCCTCGCCAAACATGATTGGCAAGAGGTCCGCCTTGGATTGCCCGTCGCCATGCTCGCCGGAAATGGAGCCGCCGTAATTGGTGACCAATTCCGCGGCTGACGCAACGAATTTGCGGTACTTTTCGATGCCCTCTTTTGTGGTGAGGCCAAACTCGATGCGCGTGTGAATACAGCCATCGCCAAAGTGGCCGTAGAGGGAACAGGTGTATCCAAATTCCTGGAGAAGATTGCGGAGGTCGCGCAAGTAACCGCCGATTTTTGCGGGGGGCACCGCGCTGTCTTCCCATCCTTCCCAGGTGACGGGTTGCTCCGGCACACGGGCTGTGACGCCGAGGCCGGCTTCGCGAACTTCCCAAATTAATTTTTCCTCCCGCGGATCGTCATAGAGCTTGATGCCCATGATTCCGGGGCGCTTCTTGAGGTCCTCCACCATCGCGCGGGCTTTGGCATTTGCTTCCTGGCGGGTTTCTCCGCCGAACTCGGCGATCAGCCAGCTTTTGCCCTCGGGCATCAGACTCAATTCCTCCGGGTGGGCGTGGAGCAGCTTCATGTTTTTGGCAATGACATCGTCGATGCCCTCCAGGCCCACGGGCTTGTGCGCGAGAACTTCCATCGTGTGATCGCCGGCTTCGTAAATACTCGGGTAGCCGAGCGCGACGATTACCCGGCTTGGCGGGCTGTAAATCAAACGCGTCTTTGCTTCGAGCACGGTGACGCATGTCCCTTCCGTTCCGACGAGCGCGCGCGCAACGTCAAATCCGGCCTCGGGCAAAAGCTGGTCCAGATTGTAGCCGGAGACGCGCCGGGGAATTTTGGGATAGCGGCTGCGGATTAGGGACGCATATTTGTCCCGTAACTCGCTGAGCTTTTTGTAGATTTCGCCGCGGCGCCCGCCTTCTTTGATGATGGCGGCCAAATCCTCATCGCTGGTTTTTCCGACGCGCATTCGCAGGCCGTCGTAGGTGAGCACTTCCATTTCCTCGATATTATCGACGGTTTTCCCGCCCATGACGGAATGCACGCCGCACGAGTTGTTACCGATCATTCCGCCGAGCGTGCAGTGATTGTGAGTGGACGGGTCCGGGGCAAATGTCAGGTGATGGATTTCGGCGGCAGCGCGCAAATCGTCCAGAACTGTTCCCGGCTCCACGCGCGCGAATTTTCCGCCGGGGTTGAGTTCGAGAATTTTGTTGAGGTATTTGGACATGTCCATCACGACGGCGACATTGCAGGTTTGGCCGGCGAGGCTCGTGCCGCCGCCGCGAGAGAGCACGGGGGCGCCGAATTCGCGGCAGGCCGCAACCGTCTCCACGATGTCGGCGATGCTGCGCGGGACCACCAGGCCGATGGGGATCTGGCGGTAGTTGGAGGAATCGGTGGCATAGAGAGCGCGCGAACCGTTGTCAAATCGGACCTCGCCGCGAATGGCTTTTTGCAGGCGGCGTTCGAGGCCTTTCACATCGCCGTTCCAGACGTTTCCAGGTTCGTGGCGGTTGTAGGTGGGTTTCATCATTTTGATTTTCAAATCTTGAATCGCGAGGCCTCCAGAGGTTTGAAATCCAATCCCAAACCCGGGCGGTCAGGGTCGGGAGCGCATTTTCCGCCACAGGGTTTGCTCGCGCCGTCAAAAAACATCTGCTCGATCCGTGCATGATCGTGGAAATACTCAATGTGAACGGCCGCCTGCGCCGCGCAGCAGAGATGCGTGTGCAGGGAGGGAGCGGTGTGGGCGGACAGGGGAATTTGAAACGCCTCCGCCAACGCCGCGGCCCGCAGAAATCCCGTGATTCCGCCGCAACGCGTCGCGTCCGACTGGAGCACGTCCACGGCGCCGCTTTCCAACATGCGGCGGGCCTGGGTGGAATCGTAATTATACTCGCCGGCGGCGATTTTGATTTGCTCTGGCGCATGGTCGCGCAACAAACGAAGGCCTTCCAAATCATCGGAACTGACGGGTTCCTCGAACCAGCTCACATTGAGCTTGGCGAATTGCGTCGCCTTTTCCATCGCCTGTTTGCGTTTGTAGGCGCCATTGGCATCGACAAACAGGCGCACCTCCGCGCCGATGGCGTCGCGCGCCCAGAGGACGCGGGTGGGGTCGGCCTGCGGATCGCGGCCAACTTTCATTTTGACCATCGACAGGCCTTGCGCCGCCCATTCGCCCAACTGTTTCTTCAACTGATCCTTGGAGTAGGAGGTAAAACCGCCGCTGCCGTAAGCAGGGATGTCCCTGCGAGCGGCGCCGACTAGGTTGATGAAGGAAGTTCGGAGCATCCGCGCTTTTAAATCCCAGAGGGCGATGTCCACCGCCGCGATGCCCGCGGAGGGAATTCCGCCTCTCCCCAAATTGCGGACGGCGACGTTCATGGCGTTCCAGATTTCCCCGCTCATCATCGGATCTTTTCCACGGACGAGAGGAAAAAGCTTTTCACTAATGAGACCGGCGCACGTCTCGTGGGAATAGGTGTAACCAATCCCGGTAAACCTTCCCGCGCCCAACTCGACGATGATGATTGTCGTGGAATCCCATTCAAGCGTGCCGTCGGATTCTGGAAAATCAGTCGGTATCTTGAAGGCGTTTACGTCTAAGCGTTCAATGGATTCGTTTAAGCCCACAGTCCGGGGATTAGTGCAAAAATTTCTGGACCCAGTCCTTGAATGACTGGCGCATTGCGTGCGCGGCATTGGGATCGCCATCCAGCATTGACCCGGCGAATTTGCGGGCCTGGGTGAGGGTGATGTGAGGCGGCAACGGCGGGACTTCCGGGTCGGTATAGGCATCGATCACCACCGGACGGTCCGCGTGCAAGGCCTCTTCCAATGCGCTTACGATGTTGTCCGCCCGGTCCAGTCGAATTCCCTTTAAGCCGAGCATGTCGGCGTAGCGGGCAAACGGGAAATCGAGCAATTCCTGCGAACTCTTGAATTTTGGATTGCCCGCGAGAACGCGCTCCTCCCAAGTGACCATGTTCAAATCCCGATTGTTGAGGACCAGCACGATCCAGCGGGGGTCTTTCCAATGCTTCCAATATTTTGCGACGGTGAGCAGTTCGTTGTTGCCGTTCATTTGCATCGCGCCGTCGCCGACAAGGGCGATCACAGGCCGGTCGGAAAAGGCAAATTTGGCGGCGATGGCATAGGGAACGCCGGGGCCCATCGTCGCGAGATTGCCGGAGAGCGAAGCCATCATGCCGGTGCGGATTTTTAAATCGCGGGCAAACCAAGTGGCGGCCGAACCGGAATCGGAACAGAGGATGCAACCATGCGGCAGGCGAGGGGAAAGCTCCCAAAAGATGCGTTGCGGATTGATTGGATTAGCCTCGTTCATGGCACGGCCTTCCAGGACCTTCCACCAATCCAGAATTCCTTTTTCTATTTTGTCGCGCCACGAACGATCTTCCTTGCGTTTCAGCAGTGGATTCAAGGCGCGCAGGGTTTCCGCGCTGTCGCCGGCCAGGCAAACGTCGGCGGGATACCGAAGGCTCAACATGCGCGGGTCGATATCGATCTGCACGCAAGGGACCGTGCCCTCCTCCGGGAGAAATTCTGAATAGGGGAAGCTGGTGCCGATCATGAAGAGCGTGTCGCAATTCATCATCAGGTCCCAACTTGGTTTGGTTCCCAGTAGGCCAATGGCGCCTGTGACGAAGGGAAGATCATCCGGCAGGGCGGCTTTTCCCAGAAGCGCTTTTGCCACGCCGGCGCCCAGGAGTTCCGCGGTCTCAATGACCTCCGCCGGTGCGTGAAGTGTTCCCGCGCCGATCAGCATGGCTACTTTTTTTCCCGCATTTAATATTTCGGCGGCGCGGCGCAGGTCCTTCTCGGCCGGGATGACTCGCGGCGTGACGTGGCCGAGGCCGGAATGAATGGTGGAATGCAAATGTTCGGGTTTTTTTACGGCTTTTACTTCCTGCAAGTCGCCGGGAATAATCAGGCATGTCACTGTTCGCTCGGCCTTTGCAATTCGCATGGCGCGATCAACAAGATGCCGGATTTGGGCGGGATGCGAGGCCGTCTGGACGTATTCCGCGCTGACATCCTTGAATAACGAGTTTAAATCGACCTCTTGTTGATAGCTCCCACCGAGCGCTTCCCGGGAGGTCTGGCCGACAATGGCGACGACGGGCATGTGGTCCATCTTGGCGTCGTACAGACCGTTCAAAAGGTGGATGGCGCCCGGGCCGGAAGTCGCCATGCAAACGCCGACTTCGCCGGTGAATTTGGCGTGTCCGCACGCCATGAACGCCGCCATTTCCTCGTGGGCGGCGCGGATAAATTCGATTTTATGCTGCGCGCGTTCCAATGCCCCGAGAATTCCGTTGATGCCGTCGCCGGGGTAACCGTAGATTCGCCGCACGCCCCATTGGAACAGCCGTTCGATTAGAAAATCACCACAAGTTTCGCTCATAGCCCCAACTCCTTTACAGCCTTAAGAATGCCAACCCTAATCCCGCCCGTTGTGCGCCTTAAAGAACGAAACGCCGCCGGATGATTTGCACGCAACTTCGTGCAAATTGCACTTTTTTGCACGTTATTTCACTTCCCTGGCCTTGGGAGCCGGATGGCATTGTCAGTGCTTGATTGTGTCTAGAATTTATGAAAAATCGCAGCCCTCACCATCACGCTGGTAAAATCCGCTACGCCGTCGTGGGCCTTGGTCACATCGCGCAGAACGCGATACTCCCGGCCTTTGCCCACGCGGGAAAGAATTCCGCGCTGACCGCTCTCATCTCCGATGACCCGACGAAGCTTCGTGAGATGTCGCGGAGTTACGGCGTGGAAAATTTATTCTCTTATGACGATTATGATGTCTGCCTTCGAAGCGGCGAGATAGACGCTGTTTACATCGCGCTCCCGAATAATTTACATCGCGAATATTGTGTTCGCGCCGCGAGAGCAGGCATCCATGTTCTTTGCGAAAAACCGCTGGCACCGACGGAAGACGATTGCCAGGAAATGATCCGGGCGTGCGCCGAAAACGGCGTCAGTCTAATGGCGGCGTACCGGCTTCACTTTGAACGCGGCAACCTCGAAGCGATTGAAATTGTAAAATCCGGCAAAATCGGCGAGCCGCGGATTTTTAATTCCGTTTTCTCGCAGCAGGTGCAGCCTGGAAACACCAGGGTCAAGGGCCGATACGACCAGGGGCCGCTGTACGACGTGGGCGTTTATTGCATCAACGCCGCGCGCTATTTGTTTCGCGAGGAGCCGACGGAGGTCATGTGTTTTAGCGCCAGCGGGAAGGACCCGCGATTTCGCGACGTTGAGGAAATGGATGCGGCGATGCTGCGGTTTCCCGGCGAGCGCCTGGCCAGCTTTACGTGCAGTTTCGGGGCGTGGGACACGGCGGATTTCGAGGTGGTTGGCACTCGCGGGCGGTTGCGAGCCATTCACGGTTACGAATATACGCAGGCCGTTACATTGGAAATCACGGTGGACGGGCGCACGGGAAAAAAGACCTACGAAGTTCGGGACCAGTTCGCTCCGGAAATAATTTATTTTTCGGACTGCGTTTTGCGCAACAAGGAACCTGAACCGTCGGGAATCGAAGGTTTGCTGGACGTGCATATTATTCGTTCGCTCTACGAATCCGCCAGGGCTGGACGGCCGGTGCGGTTGAAGGAATTGACGCGCCAGAAGCGGCCAAGTTTGCGGCAAAACATTTACCGGCGGCGGGTTGTCAAACCGCGCTTGGTGCATGTCAAGGCCCCCTCGGCTTAACAGGCTATGCGAGCGATTTGGAAAGGGAGCATCAGCTTTGGGTTGGTCACGATACCGATTTCCCTGTACCCCGCCACGCGTCGCGAAGAATTGAAGTTCCGGCTGTTGCGCGCCTCGGACCAGAGTCCTGTGAATTACAAACGCGTTGCCGAAGCCGACGGCAAGGAAGTGCCCTGGAACCAAATCGTCAAAGGCTATGAGTACGAAAAGGGAAAGTTTGTCATCATCAAGGACGAGGATTTCGCACGGATCGACGTGGAAGCGACTCAAACGGTGGAAATCAGCGGATTTGTCGAATTGTCCGAGGTGAACCCGCTGTTTTTTTACAAGCCGTATTACATGCAGCCGGAAAAGGGCGGGGACAAGGCGTACGTGCTATTGCGGGAGGCGCTTGAGCAGGCGGGAAAGATCGCCATCGCACGGGTCGTTATCAAGACGCGGCGTCATCTTGCGGCGATCAAACCGCAAAAGTCGGGGCTGATGCTGGAATTGATGCGATTCCCGGAGGAGCTTTTGGACCTCTCCGATTTTAAAACGCCCGGCTCAACGAGCATTGCCAAGCCGGAAATGGCGATGGCCAAAAAGTTAATCGACAGCATGACGACAAAGTGGGACCCGTCGAGTTACAAAGACGATTATCACGAAATGCTTAAGAAGGTCGTTGAGGAAAAAATTGAGCACGGCGACCGCGAGTTGCCGAAGCCGGCGCGGAGAAAACAAAAGACGAATGTCATCGACCTGGTTTCCGTCCTTCAACAAAGCATCGACGACGCACAGGGGAAATCACACGGTGCCAGCCACAAGGCCCGCAAGAAGGCGGCTTAGAACGCTGTTCGCATGTCGCTCAAGGAATATAAGAAAAAGCGCGACTTCGACAAAACCCGCGAGCCGCCGCCGAAAGTTGCGTCGAATGGAAAAGAGCATCATTTCGTAATTCAAAAGCACGACGCGTCTCGTTTGCATTATGATTTCCGGCTGGAGATTGACGGCACCCTCAAGTCGTGGGCGGTGCCGAAAGGAATTCCTTTCTCGCGGGGTGAAAAGCGGCTGGCGGTCCATGTCGAGGACCACCCTGTTTCCTACATGGATTTTGAGGGCGTTATTCCGAAGGGGCAGTACGGGGGCGGCACCGTGATGGTTTGGGACATCGGGACGTTTGAGCCGTTGGGGCCGACTGACGTCGAGTCCGGCAAACTGCATTTCGTTCTTAAGGGGAAAAAACTCAAGGGCGAATGGCGCCTGGTGCGGATGCGCGGCGGCGATCAATGGCTGTTGATCCGGGGCGGTGAGGATATGCGTCCCATTTCCAAAAAAATGGACGACACTTCCGCTCTCTCGGGCAAATCGATGAAGCAACTCGCGGGCAGCGGCGATGTCTGGCAATCCAATCGTAAATCGTCCCCGCCGCCCAAATCAAAACCTGTCAAATTCATCGAGCCGATGAAAGCGCGATTGGTGGAAAGCCCGCCCAAGGGCGATTGGATTTATGAAATAAAATTCGACGGATTTCGGGCGCTGGCTTTTAAGAATAATCAGGAAGTCCGCCTGTTATCGCGGAACGAGAAAGATTTCGGAGGGAAATTCAGCGAAATCAGCGAGGCCGTTGGCCGGCTCGACATTGAGGACGCTGTGATCGACGGAGAAATTGTCGCGCTCGATGACAAGGGGCGTTCCTCGTTTCAATTGTTGCAACAGTATGAAATGGGCGAAGTCCGGCCGCCGGTGTTTTTTTATGCATTCGATCTTCTGCGCGTGGATGGAAAGGACATCACCCGCGAGCCGCTGTTGCGGCGGAAGTCGCAATTGGAAGAAATCCTCAAGAATGCGCCGGAGGGGATCCGCTACTCCTCTTCGCTGGGAAAAAATGCGGCGGCGCTGCTTCCGAAAATTCGAAAGCTTGACCTTGAGGGATTGATTGGCAAACGGGCGGATTCGCCTTATGAACCGGGACGGCGGAGCGGCGCATGGATAAAACTGAAGCTGCACCAGGAACAGGAAATGGTCATTGGCGGCTACACCGATCCGGAAGGGTCCCGGACGCATTTCGGGTCCCTGCTGATTGGTTTTTACGAGGGGAAAAAACTGAAATTCGCCGGGAAGGTCGGCACCGGATTCACGGAGGCGATTCTGGCCTCGGTTCATTCGCAGTTGAAACGCATTGCCGTGGACAAATGTCCGTTTGATAATTTGCCTGAAGCCAAGAGCGGACGTTACGGCTGGAACATTACCGCCGGGGAAATGAAGCGATGCCATTGGGTCAAGCCGGAGTTGGTTTGCCAGGTTAAATATTCCGAATGGACGCAGGACGGGAAACTTCGGCAGCCTGTTTACCTGGGCCTTCGCGAGGACAAGGATGCCGGAGAAGTTGTTCGCGAAAGGGCCACGCACGCATGAGCAAAAAATCGCAACTGGTCATCAACGGTTCCACAATCGAAGTCTCGAACCTGGACAAAGTTTTCTATCCGAAAACCGGATTCACCAAGGGCGAGGTCATAGATTATTACGTGCGGATTTCCCCGGTTTTATTGCCCTACCTCAAAGACCGGCCAGTCACATTGAAACGCTACCCGGAGGGGGTGGAAGGATTTTTCTTTTACGAAAAGGAATGCCCGGCGCACCGGCCAAAATGGATCGAGACGGCGAACGTTCCCAGAAGCAAAGGGGGGGACATTCATTATTGCGTGATGAATGACTTGCCCGCGCTGGTTTGGGCCGCGAATCTTGCGGACCTGGAACTTCATACTTTTCTGCATCGAGCGCCGAAGATCGACCGGCCGGATTGGCTCGCCTTCGATCTCGATCCGGGACCGCCGGCGGATATCGTTCTCTGCTGCAAAGTCGGGCTTTGGCTCAGGGAGATGTTTGAGGCGCTTGGCCTCAAAAGTTTTGCGAAAACTTCCGGCTCGAAAGGGTTGCAGGTCTTCGTGCCGTTGAATACGGCAGTGACGTACGAGAAGACCAACGCGTTTGCACATGCTGTCGCGGAGCTTCTGGAAAAGAAATATCCTGAGACCGTCGTTTCCAAGATGCAAAAAAATTTACGCGGGGGAAAAGTCCTGGTGGATTGGAGCCAGAATAACGATCACAAGACCACGGTCACGGTCTATTCGTTACGGGCGAAAGAACACCCGACGGTTTCGACGCCCGTCACCTGGGAGGAGGTGGAAGGGGCGTCCAGGAAAAAAACGTCGAAGCCGCTCGCATTCGAGGCGGGAGAAGTTCTGAAGCGCGTGGAGAAAGATGGCGATCTTTTTGCGCCGGTTTTGAAATTGAGGCAAAAATTGCCTCCGATTGGGTCTTTGGGTTGAAGAGCCGAAGTGAGAAATACGTATAAATTCGCAAAATATTGAAAGGGCGATTTTGTGGAAGTAATTGATAATAAAGGTGTTGAGAATAATCCGATGTGGGATTGTGAAATCTTTCACAAATGACTTGCGCTCCTTTTCCGCCCTGATTATTTTTTCTCCATTCGGGCAGGTCCGATTTTTGAAAATGAATATGAAGAAATTTGCGTTGTCATTGGCTGTTGTCGCTCTCACAGGCTCGTTTCAAATCGCTTCCGCAGGCGATATTACGGGCAAAGTCACTCTGAAAGGGACGCCTCCACCGGAGAAAGAAATCGCGTTCGATGACACATGCAGCAAACTGCATCCCACCGTCACGACAACCCGTTGGTACGTCGTCGGACAGGACAATGGGCTGGCGGACGTGTTTGTCTATATTTCCAAAGGGCTTTCGGGGCAAAAATATACCCCGCCCACCCAATCCATAGAATTGAACCAACAGGGGTGCAATTATCACCCTTACGTCAGCGGGGTCATGGTTGGGCAACCGGTGGCGATCAAAAACTCCGATCCGGTCATGCACAATATTCACGCGCTGCCCAAAAATGATGGCAATACGGAATTCAATTTCGCGCAGCCCAGCCAGGGCGATGTCAATGACACCAAGTGGACCGCGAGCATCAAGGTCCCGGAGGTCCTGGTGAAGATGAAATGCGACGTTCACCCGTGGATGTTCTCTTACATTGGGGTCGAGGATAACCCGTTTTTCGCGGTCACCGATAAAGACGGCAACTTCAAGATTACAGGCGTTCCGCCGGGCAAATACACCTTGACGGCCTATCATTTGAAGGCGCACGGCTCCAGCCCTGGCGAAACGCAGGAGATTACGGTGGGCGACAGCCCCGTTACGGCCAATTTCACGGTCGAAGTCCCCCATTGACGAGCGGATCCCGAAGGGATTCCCGAGCAAATTGACTTCAGTTCAGAACATTTGGTTGAAGCGTTACGCGGTTTTCACCGCGCTGTCCACGTTTGTCCTGGTTTGCATCGGGGGATTGGTGACCAGTCACGAAGCCGGAATGTCTGTGCCGGACTGGCCGACCAGTTGCGGCTACAATATGTTCTTCTTTCCGATTTCCAAATGGATCGGGGGGATCTTCTTCGAGCATCTGCACCGGTTACTGGCTTCCGGCGTCGGCTTTCTGACGACAATCCTTGCGCTTTGGCTGTTAAGAAGCCGCTCCTCCCCGAAATGGCTTCGCGTCCTGGGAGTTATCGCCTTTTTTGGAGTGGTGGGGCAGGGGGTACTGGGCGGCTTGCGGGTGGTTTTGAAGAAGGATTACCTTGGCGTCCCCCACGCCACTTTTGCGCAACTTTTTTTGCTGCTCATGTGCGCCATTGCGTTGTTTCAAACCGATTTCTGGCGGAACTTGCCGATCCATGGTGAAAACGATACGCACCGGTTCCGGCCTTTGTTTATCTTGACGACCGCATTGGTGCTGTGCCAGTTGATGCTCGGGGCGACGATGCGGCACCAGCACGCGGGGCTTTCCATTCCGGATTTTCCGCTGGCGTATGGCAAAATCTGGCCGGCCACGGATCCGCAATCCATTCTGAGCTACAATCAACACCGGATGGAGGTCATCGGCTACAATCCCATCACCGCGTTTCAGGTTGTGCTTCAAATGGTACATCGATTGATGGCGCTGGTCATTTTCACGATGGTCGGCATTTGCGCCTGGCGCGCCTGGCGTTACCTCGGTTCCGGGCATTGGCTGACGCGACTGTCAGTGTTTTGGTTCGGGCTGGTATTGGTGCAGGGGTTTTTGGGCGCGGCGACGATCTGGACGGATAAATCCGCGGACATCGCCACGGCGCACGTGGCTTGCGGCGCCGTTTGCCTTGTCACGGGCGGCATTCTTTCGCTGATCGCGTGCCGGATGCTCGCCGTGCCGGCGCCACAAAGGCAGGACGTTTTGAAAAATGAACTTGCAACCTTGCTGCCCTCCTCCAGCATCAGTGTGAAGTAAATAATGAAAGCCACCGCGCAAACATTGGATGCCGCACCGACGCTTGCCAAAGCGCCCGCAACGGAAAAGACGTTGCCGGTGATTTTGAGCGAGCTGTTCAAAATGCGGCTGACGGTGTTGGTATTATTGACAACTCTGGTCGGTTTTTATCTCGGTTCGCGGGGGCCGATTTCGTGGGCGTTGATGTTCCACACGATGTTCGGCACAGCGCTGCTGGCCAGCGGAGCGGCGGCCTTGAACCAATTGATCGAACGGGAACACGACGCCAAAATGCGCCGCACGCAGGACCGTCCGCTGCCTTCCGGCCGCCTGACGCCTGAAAGCGTGTTGATTATTGGAGGGGCCTGTGGAGTCATCGGCATGGTTTACCTCGCCATGATGGTCAATCTGGTCACGGCGGCGCTGGGCGCGGCGACTCTTGCGAGCTACGTTTTTATTTATACTCCACTCAAGCGCGTGACGACGTTGAACACGGTCATTGGAGCGATTCCCGGCGGGCTGCCGCCGCTGATGGGATGGACGGCGGCGCGCGGAGAAATCTCGGGCGATGGCTGGTCGCTGTTCGCCATTCTCTGTTTCTGGCAATTGCCGCATTTCCTCGCCATCGCATGGATGTACAAGGACGAATACGCCAAGGCGGGATTTGTGATGCTGCCCGTGGTGGACCAGAACGGAGAGCGGACGGGCCGGCAGGCGCTGTGTCACACGCTGGGATTGCTGCCGATCAGCTTGTGCCCATTTATTTTCCACATGGTGGGGCCGATCTACCTCGTGGGGGCGTTTATTTTGGGGGTGTCATTCGTCTGGTGCGCATTTCAATTTTCGCGCAAGCTCACGTTGCAGCGAGCGCGGATTTTGTTTTTTGCGTCGATAATTTATCTTCCATTATTACTTTCATTGATGGTAATTGATAAGGTTCGGAGTTGATTAGAGTATATGATTCCCGTTGACAGCCGATATCTAATGAAATTAGTCTTTAAACCGAAGTTGGTTTGGCAAACGCTATAATCGTCATGCAGCCCACAACACACGCAGATACTCACGCGCACACCTCGAATCACGAGGAACCCGGGTTTTGGCAGAAATACATTTTTTCCACCGATCATAAGATCATCGGCATCCAGTACGGCGTCACCGCCCTGATGTTCCTCTTTCTTGGTTTCTGCCTGATGATGATCATGAGGTGGCAACTGGCCTACCCCAACCACGCGGTGCCCGTCATCGGCAAGCTGCTCTACCACGTGCTCGGCGAAGACATGGTCGGCAAAGACGCCGCCGGAAACGTGGGCGTGATCATGCCGGACCTCTACAATTCCTTCGGCGCCATGCACGGGACGATCATGGTCTTCCTTGCGATTGTGCCTTTGGCGTTCGGCGCGTTCGGCAATTTCGTCACGCCCCTGCAAATCGGCGCGCCGGACATGACATTCCCCCGCGTGAACATGGTCAGTTACCAGTTTTATTTCTTTGGCGGCGTGCTGATGCTTTCGAGCTTTTTCATTCCGGGCGGCGCGGCGAAATCCGGCTGGACCTCCTATTCCCCGCTGGCGACGGTTTCGGACATGGGCCAGCATCCCAACGGGCAGACGTTTTGGATCATGGGAATGGTGTGCCTGATTTCGTCGTCCCTTCTGGGCGCGGTCAATTTCATCACCACGATCATTCAGTTGCGCGCCAAAGGGCTGAGCTGGATGCGCCTGCCGTTTTTCGTCTGGGCGCAATTCGTCACGGCGTTCCTGTTGCTTTTGGCGTTTCCGCCACTGGAAGCGGCGAGCGTGCTGCAACTGATGGACAATCTTTTGCACACGAGCTTTTTCCTGCCGACGGGGTTGGTGGTTTCCGGGCAGGCATTGCACATCAGCGGCGGGGGAAGTCCGTTGTTGTGGCAGCATTTGTTTTGGTTTTTGGGGCATCCTGAAGTGTATGTGTTGATACTTCCCGGCATGGGAATTGTGACGGAGATCCTCGCCTGCAACACCCGCAAACCGATCTGGGGGTATCGCTCGATGGTCTATGCCGTCCTGGTGATCGGGTTTCTCTCGTTCATCGTCTGGGCGCACCACATGTATCTCACGGGGATGGGGACGAGGATCGCGACGTTTTTCCAAACGACGACGATGATGATTTCGATACCGTCGGTCGTCATATTGACAGCGCTGTTTATTTCACTATGGGGGGCGTCAATACGATTTAACACGCCGATGCTTTTTGCGCTGGCGTTCCTGCCAATGTTCGGCATTGGAGGGTTGACGGGACTGCCGCTTGGGTTCAACGCGAGCGATATTCATTTGCACGACACTTATTATGTCATTGCGCATTTTCATTACATCGTGGCGCCGGGGACGATTTTCGCGTTGTTCGCGGGAATTTACTATTGGTATCCCAAGGCGACGGGGCGGTTCATGAATGAATTCTGGGGGAGGGTCCATTTTGGGCTTTCGTTCCTGTTCATGAACCTGATCTTCATGCCGATGTTCTACCAGGGTATGGAAGGGCTTTCGCGGCGCATGTATGACGGCGGGGCCACCTACGAGGCGGCGGGCGGGGTTGTGGGATTAAGCAAATACGTGATTGGGTTGAATGTCCCCATTTCACACGCCGTATGGGCTTTGGGGCTGTCGCAAATACCGTTCATCATCAACTTTTTCTGGAGCGTCAATCGCGGGAAGAAAGTCACCTCGGACAATCCCTGGGACGCAACAACTTTGGAATGGCAGACCCCGACGCCGCCGCCGCATGGCAATTTCGTCAAACAATTGGAAGTTTTCCGCGGGCCTTACGAATATAGCGTCCCCGGACATTCGACGGATTTTACACCGCAGAATGAGCCAGAGAAACCTGAACCGTTAACACATGGAAATCCCGTACGCAGTTAAACCCCGGCCGGATACCGGCCTTTACAACGCCAAAGTTGGCATTTGGTTGTTCCTGGCATCCGAAGTGATGCTGTTCGGAGCGCTTTTTTGCTCCTACATCCTCCTTCGCGTCAACGCCACGGACTGGCCGCATCACTGGCTGAATATCTGGCTGGGCATGACCAACACCATCGTGCTCATTCTTTCCAGCGTTACAGTAGTGCTTTCGTGGTCGGAACTGAAGATGGGGCGGTTTAACCGTTACCGGTTTTACCAGGCGATCACGATTATTTGCGCCCTGGTCTTTTTGGGGATCAAATCCTTTGAGTACCACGACAAATTCATCCACTACCAGGTCATCCTAAAGGACGGAACCATGATAGATGGCCATTTGCAAAAGGAAACGACGATGCCGGTGTCGTGGCATGAGCAGCCCGTTATTGTGGACGGGAAATTGCCGAGGGGCGCAAAGGACACCGATATGGTGACGCTGGATGGGTGGTACCCGCCCAACGAAGGCGAGGTGTGGAATCCGCCGCTGAACCACGAGGATAAAAAGATCGAAATTCCCGCGAACAAAATCAAGTTCATGGAGAATTACGGGCCGTGGCACACGACCTACACGGCGATTTATTTCACGTTGACAGGACTCCATGCGTTGCATGTGATCGCGGGGGCGATCGTGATCTTCGCCATTTGGGGGCCGCTGGCCAAAGTTTGGGAGCAAGATCCCGAGCGGTACACCAACCGCGTCGAAGTCTCCGGCCTGTTCTGGCACTTCGTTGACCTTGTGTGGATATTCCTATTCCCGGTGCTGTACCTGTTATAAATGCCATGAACCAAACTCAAGAATCAGTCCAAGTTGCCCACGCCGACGACCACTCAATCGAGGCAGTCAGGAAGCACATCCGCCAATACTTGATCATCGGCGTCGCGCTGATATTTGGCACGATCCTGACTGTTTGGGCGTCGCTCATCAATTTCGGCAGCATCGAGATCAACATTGTGGTGGCGTTGGTCATCGCCAGCGCGAAGGGTTTCCTGGTGGTGGGGTTTTTCATGCACCTGCTTTCCGAGAAAAAGATGATTTATTCCGTGCTCGCAACAACCGTTTTCTTTTTCGCCGCTTTGCTCTATCTTACACTATGGTCAATGGCTCGGGATAGCATTATACATATTCGGTGATATGTCGCTGAAAGCATTCCATATCGTTTTTATTGCGTTATCCATCCTGATGGCTTTCGGATGCGGCGCCTGGTTGCTGCACGAATATGTGGGCACCCGCGACCTTGCGGAATTGATCGTCGGTGTCGCGTCGATTCTTGGGGGCGCGGGATTGGTTTGGTACGGCAGGTCCGTATTGCGCAAGCTCAAACACATCAGCTATTTATGAAAAAGTTAATCATGACGGCATCGCTTTTATTGGCATCCAGCCCGGCGCTTCTGGCCTGTGCGGCGTGCTTCGGCAAATCGGATTCCAACATGGCCCGCAGCCTTAACGCCAGCATCTTCACATTGATGGGAGTGGTGGGCGTGGTGCTGGCGGGGGCCGCTTCATTCTTCGTTTTTCTGGCAAAGAGGGCCGCCACATATTCGCAAAACGAGCAAAAGACAACCTCGTCCTCAGAACTCCAGACCTAAAACATGCAAGACTCGCCTAAAAATGGGATAAACTGGAAGTTGTTCCTGCTGTCCGGTTTAATCCTGATCCTTCCAACGTGGTACGGCTTTTATTGGATTTCGCCCGCCCATATGCCCGAGAACGACTCCGGGCAGGGCGCCGGCGTTGACCAGTTGATCATATACGTCCATATTTTGATGGCGGCGCTGTTCGTGGGATGGCTGGGCTACTTTTTCTACGTCCTGCTGCGATTCAACAAGAAAAGCAATCCCAAGGCCGATTATACCGGGGTCAAAAATCACGCGTCGAACTACGTCGAGGGGATTGTCGCCATTTTTGAATTCGTGCTGCTCATTGGATTCGCCATTCCGGTTTGGTCGCGCGCGGTGGACAAATTTCCCAGCGATAAAGATTCGACGGTCATCAAGGTCATCGCGCAGCAATTTCAATGGAACGGCTGGTATCCCGGCCCCCATGGCGTCTTCGCCGCCCAGGACCGAAAATTTGTTACGGGCGACAACACATTCGGCCTCGATAAAAACGACCCGCATTACAAGGAGAATTTTTTCGTCGCCAAGGATTTCGTCGTGCCGGTGAACAAACCGGTCATCGCTTACATCAGCTCGCTGGACGTGATTCATTGTTTTGCCTGCAAGCCGATGCGGGTGACGCAGGACGCCATTCCGGGGATGGTCATTCCCGCGCATTTTACCCCCATAAAAATCGGAACCTACCAAATAAACTGTGCGCAATTGTGCGGCAACGGCCATTACCAAATGAGGGGCACCTTAAAGGTCGTCTCGCAGACGGACTACGATAAATGGGTCGCCGCCAAATCCAAGGCGGGCGCCAGCGCAGGCGGCGGTTACGAGTAGGAGCGACTATTGTCCGGACGCAAACTTGAATGGCTGGTTTGGAGCGGGTTGGCCGTGACGATCTGCGCCATTTTCGCAAGCTTCGCCCTCCTCCGCGTTCGCGGGCAATCGCTGCCCATTTACGGCAACGTGCCCGATTTTTCGCTCGTGGACCAAAACAACCAGAAAACCACCCTTGCGAACTTGCGTGGAAACGTCTGCATTGCCGACGTTATTTTTACCCGGTGCGCCGGCCAATGCCTGATCATGTCCGCCACGATGAAAGACATCCAGGCCGCGCTTCCGGCGTCGCTGCCCGTCAAACTGGTTTCGTTCACCACCGATGCGGCATTCGACACCCCGCCGGTCCTCAAAAAATACGGGGCGCGTTACGATGCCCAGGACGGGCGGTGGTTATTCCTGACAGGAGATAAAGCGGCGCTTCGCCATGCGACGGTCGATGGCCTGAAGTTGAGCGTGGTTGACAAACCCCCGGGTGAGCAAGACACCCCCGACGACCTTTTCATACACAGCACAAAACTTGTGTTGATTGACAAGGAAGGGCGGATTCGCGGGTATTTCGACGGCGAAACGCAGGATGCCGTGGCCCAAGTCATCGGCGACGCGAAAATGTTGTCGCGCGAATAAACCAATGACACTGCGCGATTTGCCTGCTGTGAACGCGACCCTCAACGGGATAAGCGCGATTTTCCTTGGGGCCGGCTACAGATTCATCCGCAAAAAAAACGTCGCAGCGCACAAGGTGTGCATGATCACCGCGTTCACGACGTCGGTGTTGTTTCTTTGCTGTTATCTGACCTACCACATATTTGTGCATACGGTGACAGTTTTCCGGAACCCTCTTTGGTTTCGTCCGATTTATCTGTCCATATTGATACCGCACGTCATTTTAGCCTTCGTGATCGTCCCATTAATATTGATCACGTTGAGCCGTGCGAGCCGGGGATTATTTGAGCGGCATCGGGCGATTGCGCGATGGACGTGGCCGTTATGGATGTATGTCTCCGTGACCGGTGTGATGGTATATTTGATCCTGTATCAAATATTCCCGCAACGATGATTGAGGAAGGTTGAGGAAAACCAATTGACGTGGTGGGGTGGGAGTTTGTAAATTTGCGGTTCTTTGAGGCATCCAAAGTAGCTCAATGGTAGAGCACGCGGCTGTTAACCGTGTGGTTGTAGGTTCGAGTCCTACCTTTGGAGCCAACTCTTATTGGCTTGTGGCGCAGGAGTTTCGCCGAAACTCGCGTTCTTGAACGCGGCTGAAACCGGACTGGTTTCTCGATTAGGAGAAATCAGCCATGAAACTGCGATTCATTCTGTTCCGCCGAACGGGGGTGTTCCATTGCGAGGACACCACAACCCGCAAACATTCCAGCCTTCGCACCCTGAAGCGACATTCTCATAAATGATAAAATTCCCTTCCGACCCTCCTAGTCATCAATGGGTTCTAAAGTTTCGGCGGAATCCGGCGATACCTAGCTATCGAAAGATAATGGCGGCTGACGGCCACAAACAGTCGGCTGGGAAACCGGCGAATGCCCATGCCAAAATTCGCCTGATACGGCAGGGATGCCGTGAAGCAAAAACTCCCTAACAAGGGAAACTCAAGGAAAGAGTAGTTATGGTTATAAATACAAACATGGCGGCCATCACGTCCGCCAACAACCTCGATAACTCCACGAACGAGCTGAACAATGCCTTGGCGCAATTGTCCTCTGGTTCCAAAATTGTCACTCCTGCTGATGATCCGGCTGGTTTGGCTGAGTCTATCGCGTTGAACGCACAAATCGGCCAGACACAGGCCGCCAACAACAACGTCAGCAACGCAATGTCCTTTAGCCAGACCCAGGACGGCTATCTCCAACAAGTCGGTTCAGCGTTGGACCAGATGAGCACCCTGGCAGTCGAAGCGCAGGACCCCACCAAGAGCAGCTCTGAAATCTCGGATTATCAATCCGAATTCACCGCCCTCGCCAATTATATCACCAATACCGCTGGCGCGACCTTCAATGGCGTCAGCTTGTTCTCGGGCACCGGCCTCTCCATCACCACCGATGGTAATGGAACCCTGTTCTCGATGACTGCGGTCAGCCTCAGTGCCACTGCCTACACCAGCGCCACCAGCGCCAGCATTACGACCGGCGCGGCCGCGGCGTTGACATCAGTGACAGCGGCCATCACGCAACTCGCCACCGACCGTGCAAACGTCGGCGCCAACGAAGAGCGTTTGACCTATTCGGGTGACGAACTCGGTGTTCTGTCAGACAACCTGACCGCCGCCAACAGCGACCTCACAGACGTCGATGTGGCTACGGAAAGCACCAAGTACGCCGAATACCAGATACTCGTGCAGTCCGGCACGTCGATGCTGGCTCAGGCCAATCAAAATCCTCAGTCCGTGCTCAAACTCCTCCAGTAAGAGCAGGGTAGTCACTTAGGATAGTAAGATTCGGGCGGTCGAAAGGCCGCCCGAATTTTCGCCGTTGTCGAATACTGTCGAATTTTTCACTTCTTTTGTCTTCCCGCGGGCCTTGTTCTCTTTTTTCACGGTTCTTTTCACGAGAACAAACATGACTTCCCCCGCCATCCCCGATAGCCTCCGCTCGAACTACAATGCGTTCCAATGCCTCACATCTCCTTGCCCTCGTGTCGTGGTTGGCGCTCGCCTCGTCGATCGAGGCCGCCTCCGTCACAAGCCTTTTTAGTGTGAAGGATTATGGCGCAACCGGCGACGGCGCGCGGATGGAAACCTCCTCCATCAACGCGGCCATCGACGCCTGCGCCGCCGCGGGCGGAGGGACGGTCTATTTGCCGCCCGGAAAATATTTGACGGGAACGGTGGTCCTGAAAAACCACGTGAGTTTGCAGCTCGACGCCGGCGCTGTTCTATTGGGAAGCGAAGACCCGAAGGACTACCTGCTGATTGATGATCCCTGGGACGACACGACCAAAACAATTGCCCCGTTGATTTATGCCGATCATGCCACAAACATCACCTTGACGGGCCGCGGCACGATTGACGGGCAGGGGCAGGTCTGGTGGAAACGGCAGTGGCTGGCGCACCCAAAACGCGGAATGCCCGAAGCGACATCGCCCGAGGACGAGGCCGAAGCGAAAAAGATCGATAATGGCCGGCCCCGGTTGATTCGCCTGGTTCACTGTCAGGACGTCGTCATCGAGAAATTGACTTTGAAAAACTCCGGCATGTGGACCGTCAACCCGCTGTTCTGCGGATTCGTTCGCGTCGATGGCGTCACGGTTCTCAATCCCGTCCCGTCCCCGAACACCGATGGGATCAATCCCGAGAGCTGTCGCAACGTCCAGATCATTAACTGCCGCATCGATGTCGGCGACGATTGCGTCACCCTCAAATCCGGCATGGACGCCGTGGGACGCCGTGTTGGAATGCCCGACGAAAACATCACCATCGCCAATTGCGTCATGCTTCGCGGTCATGGTGGCGTGACCATCGGCAGCGAGATGTCCGGCGGAGTCCGCAATGTCACCGTGGCCAATTGCGTGTTTCAGGGCACGGACATCGGCATCCGCGTGAAATCGCAGCGTGGTCGCGGCGGGGTTGTCGAGGGCGTGACGGTGGACAATATCACGATGGAAAATGTGCCGCACCCATTTGTCATCACTACTTTTTACATGGGCAAAGACCGGCCGGAAGATCACTTCACGGTGGGCGAGGGAACACCGCGCTTCCGCGATTTTCTTTTCAGCAATATCGAAGCCCGCGGCGCTTTGGATGCCGGGAGCATCACTGGATTGCGTGAATTGCCCGTCGAGGACATCGCGTTCAGCAACGTCCGCATTTCAGCGGGGAAAGGTTTCACCTGCACCGACGCCCGGCATGTTGGTTTTTACGATGTCGAAATCAATCCCTCCAACGGCCCCGCGATGATTTTGCGCGACGCTTCCGAGACCGATACCACACGCTTGCGCAGCCGGACGCTTTCCGCGGATACTCCGCTGGTGCAAACGAACTTGAGCCGTTGATATGATCAAGGGACCTGCGATGAAGGGAACATGACCCAAAAACGCCAGAAGCGCGTGCTGGTGGCACTCGGCTGGTATGATTACCGGCTGCATCGCGGAATTGAAAAGTTCGCGCAGGAACACCACTGGCATCTCTCCAGCAACTTCGCCCGCGAAAAGGTCATCCCGTGGGGTTGGGATGGCGACGGCATTCTCGCCTGGCTCGGGGCGGGCGATGACCTGGCCGAGTTTGTGTCCGTCACGGCCAAGCCGACGGTGGACTTCAGCTTTCGCCGGCCGCACCTGCGTTTTGCCCGCGTGCTTGAAGATCACGCTCATGCCGCGCAGTTGGTCGCCGAACATTTTCTCTCGCGCGGTTTCACCCATTTTATGTTCTACAGTGATGAGGACAATTGGTCCTACATGGAGCGTGGGGAAGGGTTCGTCGCCGCCCTCCGCCGCGCGGGGCACGATTGCGAATGGCTTCGCTGGAACCACGCCTCTGAACACAATACCGGCCGCGAGCAATGGACCCGCAAGAGAAGCTGGCTTGCGGCCCGGCTGAAACAGGCCCCCAAGGCGCTCGCCGTTTTCGCCGCCAACGATCAGCACGCGCTGGAAGTGCTGGACGCCTGCGAAATGGCGCGCCTTCCAGTCCCGGAGCAAGTCGCCATTGTCGGGGCCGAAAATTACCTGCTCGCCCCCGATGTCATGGGCACGCCCATTTCCAGTGTCGATACGAATTTGGAAACCCTCGGCTACACCGGCGCCGCGCTTCTGGAAGACCTGATGAACGGAAAAAAGAAGCCCGTTCGGATCATCCGCGTCCCCGCCATTGGGGTGATTACCCGAAAAAGCAGCGATCTCCTTGCCGTCAAGCATAAGGGAGTGGCCAACAGTATGCGTTTCATTTGGGAACATTTCCATGAGCCGATCCGCGTCAAGGACCTCCTGAATGTCGCGGGCATGTCCCGCCGCGGGCTTCACAAGGCATTCATGGAAAACATCGGCCGCACCCCCGGCCAGGAATTGCAGCGATTGCGCATGGAAAAAGCCAAGCGCCTCCTGGCGGACTCCGACCAAAAGATCGAAGTCCTCGCCAACATGTGCGGCTATCAGAGCGCCAACACTTTTTCGGTCGCGTTTAAAAACGTGACCGGCATGAGCCTCAGCCGCTATCGAAACAGCGTCGTCCGCCCCGCAAATTAAGTTAAGGCGCGTCTTCGAGAATAAAGTACTTCCCTGGCACTGGCGTGATTGAATTGGTGACGGAGAAAATACCTCCGGGGCCATACGTGTTTGTTGACACAACGGTCCAATCCGCCAGCGGCAACGCAATGTTCGTCGTTTCCAATACGTAGAAAGTCCCGCCACTGGCGCCGTTTGTGCCGCTGAACACAATGTTGCCTCCGACCTCGCTTGCGCCGCTGATCGTCGGTGTGGGTGGTGGCGGTGGTGGCGTCAAACTCAAGACCGAAATGCTGCCGTCCACAGCGAGGTTGTTCGTCCATTGCACTCCAGCGCCAGTCACCGTGAGCGCGCCGCCATTGACAAGCGCCCCGCCAAAGATGACGAACCGGTCGCCAAGCTCCAAAGCAGCGCCGATATTGTCAACCGTGACCGTGCCTGAACCCAGGTTGGTCGCGCCGCCCGTCGCAACGATCTGATCGCCCTTCTGCGCCAGGCTTCGGTTCACGCGAACGAAGACGTTGCCGCTCAGATCGAGGAAGTTGTCGATTGTGAACGTGCCGATGCCCGCCGGGTCTCCGCCGCCAATGGCTCCGCCGCTCTGCACTACCACCGGTCCCAAAACAATTCCCGTTCCCGCCAGCAGATTCGCGCTGTTGGTCGTGCCGCCCGTATAAATATTTGTGCCGTCCAGGTAAAGCTCCCCGGTTCCGGCTATGCTGATTCCCACGCCCAGCCCGTCATCGGTAATGGTTCCCGAAAACACCGCGCTTGCCGTATTGGATACTTCGATGCTCCGGTTGGTTTGGTTCATGTCAACATCGCCTGAGAAGCTGAGTTCATTGCTGCCGGAGATGACAAATGCCGGCCCAACGACATTATTGCTATACCAGGTGATGGCATTGCCGACGCTAATCGGTCCGCCGGAAGCGAAGATATCTGGACTGCCGCTGCGCGTGTCCACGGTCAAAGTTCCAACACCCAGGGGTCCTGCCACCACCGCACCCGACGCGATCACCGAGTTGGTCGCCACTCCCAACGGCCCCAAAGTCAGCAACGTGCCTCCGGTGAAGGTGTTGGTGGCCGTCAGCAGCGTTTCGCCCCCGCTGGCGTTTCTCCAGACCCCGCCCGCGTCGGAAATGATGCCCGACCAAACATGGACGCCGCTGGCGTTCACATCCTCCAGGTACAACCCTCCGCCGTTGCCGCCGACATTCAGGTCTATTGGCAGACTGAACGTGAAACTCGGATATTGGAATTCCACCGACGGCGTCGCGGCCTTGTCGGTGTTGTTGTAGATGGTCAGGTTCCCGGCCAGACCTTTGATGATGTTCGTCAATATTAAATTCTGTCCACCGGTGCTGTTGACGCCAATGGCGCTGTTGGTGGAGGTCACATCGATCTCGTTATCCACCAAAACCTGCCCGACGTTCCCCGCCGCCAATTCCCCGCCGGCCAGCGTGACGACGCCTGTGCCGAGGTTGCCCGCCTGATCGAAGTTGAATATCGTAGTGTCGGCGGTGACGTTGGAATTGCCGATGATGATTCCGCCCGATTCCGTGTTCACGAGTCCCAGGCCCAACGTCACGCTTCCGGAACTGTTCATCACGATGCTTCCGTTGCCGGCCAGTCCGCCGGGGCCGTTAAAGACATAGGCGCCCGCGCCGTTGATCGTTATCTTTGACGGGCTGAGATTAGGATTGTTCAGCGTCACCGTCTCGGTGGCCGCGGTATCGTCAAACGTCACATTATCGCCGTAATTGAAGAAAGCTGTGTCCGTATTCCAATTCTCTGTGATGCCCACATCCCAGTAGTTGGTGTCCTGCCCGCCGAACCAGAGCAAGTTGGCGGGGCTGCCAAGCGAGAGGCTGTTGGTGATCGAACTCACCGAGGTCCCGCAGGAGTTGCCGACCAGGACGTAATAACCGTTGGCAGTCGTGGCCTCATCCGTCGCCGTTGCAGGGAAAATGATCAGGTTGGAGGTTTGGACGCCCGAAAACTCTCCGCCGTTGGTCAGCGCCACTCCCCCTCGATACCACTGGAAGCTCGCCGCGCCCCCACTCACCCCTATGGCGAATGCGCCCAGCTCACCCGACGACACCGTCACCGGCATCGGCTCCGTGGTAATGCTGGGAATTGATAAAACTGTCACCGCCGCGCTGCCGTTCATCCAACCTAGAATGCCGGTCGTCATGTTGCTGGCGAGTACGGTGTAAACCGCCGTGTTGGACACCGCCCCAAAACTGATGGCGGAACCCGTTCCGGTCACGCTGTTGGTTGTAGCCAAGCTGTTAGTGTAAAGGAAGTAAACCACGTTTGTGTCAGAGCCGCTCAAGCCAACCGGGAAGCTGGTGTCCCCGCACGCGCCCCCGCCCGTCACGGAGTATTGAGCGCCGGGCGGCGTATTGGTAGGCGTCACCTGCGCCCAATTTGTGCCTACCCGTATCTCGTCGATGTATAGAAAACACGGGTTTGCATATTCAAAAAGCGCAACGCCGCCAAAGTAATTGGAAGCTACATTATTATTATTCGTGATGGTCAGCGTCGGCGTCGTGGGAGGAGTTGAGCCGCCCAGGGCCGTCGGCGATACCCACAAATCAACGGAATCCGCGTTGGTCCCCGGCCCGGTGGGATTATATTTGTAACGAAGAACCAGCAGGTACGTGTTGTTGGAGCTCAGCGGGGCAGTCGCGCTGGCAGCCGCCGTGCTCGAATTCTTCGACAAATGCAATTGCAAGCTTGGATCGATGTAAATAACCGCCCCGCTCTGGTTTACGGAAGCGGCCGCGCCGGTGTTTTGGGTCAGCCCGAAAAATGGCGAAGGCGATGTGGTGCTGCTGAACGTATTCGTCTGAATGTTGACCAGGCAGGACGCATAGACTGACAGCGGCGCGCTTGGATTGTTCGTCGGTATGGCAAGCGGGACACCGCGATTCTTGGTGGAACTGGTGTCCTTGATGTAGGTGGATGCGAGGCCAGTCTGGTACGTCGCGTCCACGTTCGTCAGCCCGGGATATTCCAGTCCTGATTGCCCGTTGGTGGTATAGACATGGATGCACGAACTGCTGATGCTGTTGCCGAAACTCCACACATTCGACGAGCAAACCCCGCCGTTGGCTTGCTGCGGCTCGTACTGGCCTAGCTCCTCGCCGTTCTCATAAGCGAAGCCGTTGTAGTTTGTTGCGGCAAGCGAACTGGGAAACGGCTCGTAAAATGGAAGCGGATAAACGACCTGTTGCGCCTGTGCGCTAACGGCCCCCAGTAATCCGATGGCGCTGGCTGCCAGCAAAAATAATATACGACGGCTTGAGCGTCCGCTTTGGGCTTGTTTCTTGTTAGTAATCATAGGTTTGTATGATGATTCGAGACATGAATCCGCCCCCGCCCACACAATCCCTTGTCGCCACGCCGGGCGCGGACGACGATTGCCGAAACCGGTTTCGTCATAGGCATATAAAGCAGATTACGACGATCCTAACAACTTTCCCTTCGATGGACAGTCCAGTTTGGTGCAAGAATGCTTGAATTTTGAGCACCCTGATTACGGCACCTGCAAGAAGTAGAATTGCTGTCCGGCGTTCGTGTCAACGCCGTTGGTGAACGTGAAATTGCCGCCGGCGTCGAATTGGTTGGTGGCGATGCGTGTCCATTGATTCAGCGGCAGCGCAATATTCGTTGAGACCACCACATAGTAGGAGCCGTTAGTCACGCCGCCTGTTCCGCTCACTGTCAAATTGCCGTTGCTGCTCACGATGCCGACGTTGCTGAAGTTCGGCGGCGATGGCGGTGAAACCACGAGCAGGACTTCCTTGGAGGTATTGGTGTTTAACGCATAGCTGTAACCCTCATAGCCCGCCGGTGTCCCGCCAAGCGTGGGCTGGCCGATCAAACTGCCGGTGTAGCCGAACAGAACATAATTCGTGACGGTGAAACCGTCGGCGCTGGCGATATTGAGCGTGCTGTTCAGCGTCAGATTGCCCAGGACCGTCACGGTGCTACTATTTGTGCCGAGGAAAAAGTTCTGCGTCGTCGAAGCGGTCAGCGTCAGGCTCGAGCTATTTGTCAGCGCGCTGCCACTGAGGGTGAGGGGATTCGCCGCGAACAGATTTGTGCTGCTCATCAGGGCAGGGGAGTTGTAAAGCGCCAGCGAATTGCTGCTCGTCGCGCCGCCGATTGTCACCGCACGATTGCCGGCGACGGTGTTGCTCAGCGTCACGTCGGCGTTGCACAGGGTGAACGTGTTGCCGCTGGCAAAGTTAAATTGCGAATTGATGATCTTGACTCCCCGCGCGTTGTAAATATCAAACGTCTTGGGCGCCGTGTTGGTGATGCAAACGAGCGTGAAATTGGATATGGGCATCTCCGTCGGTCCCCAAATGATTCCGCCGATGTCGCCCCCGGCGGAGCTGACGAACAGGTTGCTGATCGTGATGTTGCTCCAGCGCGGGGTGGTGGCGGTCACGGGCGCTGTGTTGGATGGAGCAAGCACTTCGGCGGGCGTAATGCCATCGGGCGTCCCGGTGACGTTGTAATAGGTGTAAATGACAATCGGCAGGCTCACGTTGGTCATTGCAAGGTTCAAATAATTCAGGTTCGCTACAGGCTCGCTGTCGCCCTGGTCGCATTTCATGCGGATGCCATTGACTGTCCCGTTGAAGCTGCAATTGATGACGGTCAAATTCGTTATGCCGCTGCTGATCCCGCTGCCGATCGATACGCCGTGTCCGTTTCCAAACGCGCAGTTGGTGATTAGCAAGTCCTGGATGGGCCCGGTCGATCCGAGCGCGATGTTGTCGTCGCCATCGCTGATGTGGCAGTTTTCAATGATGCAATTTGTGCCGACGAAATTAAGTCCGTCGGTGTTGGGAGATGGAGAAGGTGTGTTGACGGTTAAGTTGCTGATCGTGATGTTGCCGCCGTTGTCGCGCAGTCCGCAGGTGTGGTAGGGCGGATTCTGGAATGTAACGTCGTGAATGAACAGGCGGTCACACGAATAGAGTTGGAGTAACAACGGGCGGGCCAGGGAATTGTTGCTGTTGTAGGCGGTCCACCACGCCGTTCCCTGGCCGTCGATTGTTCCTCCGCCGCTGATTTCCAGGTCGTGAACGTTATTGCAATAGATGAACTCCGAAGTGCTGCCGTAATAGGTCCCGTAGGGGAGCATTTGCAGCAGCGCGCCTGCATCTACTTGCAAACGGATGTTGCTATACAAAGTAAACGACGAGCTAAGAAACGTGCCCGCCGGAATTTCCACCGTGCCGCCGCCCGCCGTCACTGCCGCGCTGATGGCGTTTTGAATGTTCGTCGTGTTGTCCTTCGCCGCATTGCCCATCGCGCCGTAGTTGGTGACATTGAAAGTGCGGGACGGGATGACCGGCAGGGCAGGGTTGGCCGCGCGAACGCTGGCCGCTAATGGCAATAACACTAAAATGAAGACCATCCTTTGTTTCATGAATGTGATTTGCGCCGCCAAAGTAAACCGGGCTTGGTCATCCCGCAAATAAAAGCTCAATTTGTTCGCGTTTGCCTTGCCGGGCGCCGTGTGATACATCCGCCGGCATGGGTGACCCGTCTGCGGCCCGCGCGGACCGCCGCGATCCAAGCTGGCGGGCCCCGGCGATTTGTATTGCGCTGGCGGCGATGAGTTTCGCGGTGTTCGCATCTACACTGGGTTGCGGCTTCGTCAATTACGATGACAACGAGTACGTATATGACAACCCAATCGTCGCCCGCGGGCTGACCCTCAAGGGTTTAAAATGGGCCTTCACGAGTGTTCGCGCCAACAACTGGCACCCCGTGACCTGGCTTTCTCACATGCTGGATTGCCAGCTCTACGCGCTACATCCCGCTGGGCATCATCTCACCAATCTCCTCCTGCATGTCGGGACGGTCATTGCGCTTTTTCTGGTTCTCCGCGAGATGACTGGTTTCCTTTGGCGCAGCGCGTTTGTCGCGGCTATCTTTGCCATTCATCCGTTGCGGGTGGAATCGGTGGCTTGGATTTCCGAGCGAAAGGATGTCCTAAGCGGACTCTTCTTCGTGCTCAGCATTTGGGCGTATGTTCGCTATGCGCGCCGTCCGCGGTCTCTCGTGGGTTACGCCGTGCTGATGCTGCTCTTTGCATTGGGTTTGATGTCAAAGCCGATGCTGGTAACTCTTCCCTTGCTACTGCTGCTGCTGGATTATTGGCCTCTGCAACGCACGGAATCTTTGGGAAAATTAGTGCTGGAGAAATTGCCGTTGCTCGCGCTCTCCGCCGCTTCGTGCGGTGTGACGCTCCTGGCGCAACGCGGCGCGATCCAATCGACCGATTCGTTTTCGCTGCCATTGCGCTTCGAAAACGCATTGGTCAGTTGCATGGTTTACCTGCGTCAGATGGCGTATCCCGCGGGGTTGGCTGTGTTCTATCCGTATCCGAGCCATCTGCCCGCACTGGAAGTGGTGCTGGCGGGCGTGTTGATTGGCGGGATTTCATTTGTCGCGTGGCTGTTGCGTCGGAAACAACCGTGGATTGTGGTGGGATGGCTTTGGTATTTGACGATGCTGCTTCCCGTTGCCGGAATAGTTCAAGTGGGCATGCAGGCCCACGCGGACCGCTACACTTACTTGCCGCAGATTGGCATTTACATTGGGCTGACATGGCTGGTGGCCCAATGGCATATGAGGCGTGAGCTTGTCGGAAGTCTCATGGCGGTTCTCATTGCTATCCTGATGGTTTGCGCTTTTCGGCAGACCGCGTATTGGCACGACAGCGAAACCTTGTGGACCCACACGCTTGCATGCACTACCGGAAACGACATGGCGCATAATAACCTGGGCACTGCTTTTCTCAATGAGGGGAAAGTGGAGCAGGCGATCCAGCAATTTGCCGCCGCGATGGAGATCAAACCCGGCGACGCGGATGCTCACTACAGCCTTGGGACGGCCCTTCTGCAAAGCGGCCGGGTCAAACAGGCGATCGTGCAGTTCAAGGCCGCAATTCAAATCATGCCCGATGACGCCGACGCCCACTACAACCTGGCGTTGGCTCTGCGCCAGGAAGGAAATATTAAGGGCGCGATTGCCCAGTTTCAAAGCGCCTTGAAATTCGATCCGCACAATGCCGGGGCCGAATACAACCTCGCCGTTGCTCTGCGGCAAGTTGGAAATGTGGACGGCGCGATCGCCCATTATCAGAAGGCTATTCAACTCAACCCCACCAGTGCGGACGCCCATAACAATCTTGCCAACGCGCTTTTGCAGCAGGGGAAAGTGGATGAAGCGATCGCACATTTTCAGACGGCCCTGCAAATCGATCCCGGTTCCGCCAAGGCCCATAACAATCTTGGCAATGCCCTTCTCAAGAAGGGAAATGCGTCCGAAGCTATCGCGCAGTTTGATGCTGCGTTGCAAATCGAGACGGCCAATCCCGCCTTCCAAAATAATCTGGCATGGATACTGGCGACGTGGCCGGATGCCTCTGTGCGCAACGGGCTGCGGGCTGTGGATTTGGCGGAGCGGGCCAATCAGGCGTCCGGCGGCAAGGACCCGCTGATCCTTCGCACTCTAGCCGCCGCGCTCGCCGAGGCGGGGCGGTATTCCGATGCGGTTGAAACCGCACAAGGGGCGTTGAGCGTGGCTCGGGAGGAGTCCAACAGCAACCTCGGCGCCGCGCTCCAATCAGAAATAATACTCTACCAGAACGGCAAACCATTCCGGGTTTCTGGGACAGTAGAGCCAAAGGCCCCTTAGCCTGGCTGCGCCGTTTCGACGTGGCAGTCGAACATTCCCGCATTGGCCGCACGCGGCAGTTTGAATTTTGCGCATCGCGATGAGAATGTTCGCCCGCATGGTTCAGTGGCCTCCCGGCGATTCCTTGGTTAAATCCATTTTTTTGAGGAAGATCGTTAAACACGCGGCGAAAAGGCTCGCCTCCATCAAAACCATGAAAATGTCCAGATACGAAAGCATCGCGGCCTGCGCGAGCATTTGTCCTGAAATCATCGCAAGCGCCCGTTTCGCGGCATCGACCGAATCAACGCCCGCCGCAACGAGCCGCGCGCTCAACGCGTGTAATCGTTGGTTGAAGAGCAGGGCGGTCGGCGTCATATGCGCCGCCAGGCGCCATTGGTGGACCTGGCTCCGCCGCGCCAGCAACGTTTGCACCACGGATATTCCGACGCTCCCGCCGAGGTTTCTCATCAGGTTGATCAATGCGGAGGCCCGGTTCGATTTCCCTTCGGGCAGGTCGGCGTAAGCCAGCGTCTGGATCGGCACAAACAAAAGCGCAAAGCCCGCTCCTTGAAATATTCGCGCCACCGCCAACACCCTGAATGACACGACGGATTCAAGCCCGCAAAGATGGTACAGCGCCAGCGCCGAAATAATAAATCCGGCGCAGATGAGGTATTTGGGTTGGACTTTGCGCACGAGAAATCCCACCCCGGGCATCAGCGCCATCATCAACAAGCCGCCCGGCATGAGGATCAAGCCCGCCTTGGTCGCGTTGTACGGGAGAATTTGCTGCACAAATTGCGGCAAAATTTGTGTCGTGGACATCAGCACGAACAACGTCGAGAACATCATGATGTTGATGAAGAAAAAGCCGGTGTCGCGAAACAGCGGCAAATCCACAATCGGATCGTCGGTCCCCCGAAGTTCCCAAATGATCGTCCCGAGTATTCCGAGCGCGCTCAATATCATGAAGGTCACGATGAATGGACTTCCAAACCAGTCATCCTGCTGCCCCTTGTCCAGCACGACTTGCAAACACCCCAGACCCAGCGCCACAAACACGAAGCCCGGCGTGTCGAACTTGATGCCTCCGCGCGTCGTCTCTTCGTGTTCCTTTTTCGCCTGGGCCGAATCTTCCACGAGCATCGAAGTCAGGATCAATGAGAGGATTCCCACCGGGATGTTGATGAAAAAAATCCATCGCCACGAATACGTGTCCGTGATCCATCCCCCAAGCCCCGGCCCCAGCGCGGGCGCCACCACCACCGCAACCCCATACAGCGCGAATGCCATCCCGCGTTTTTCCGCCGGAAAAGTGTCCGTCAGAATCGCCTGTTCGGACGGCGCAAGCCCGCCTCCGCCGATCCCTTGCACGACGCGGCACGTCAAAAGGAATCCCAGGTTCGGCGCGATCCCGCACAGGAATGAGCTCACCGTGAAGAGCGCCACGCAGCTCATGTAAAATCGCTTCCGCCCCATGGCCGAGGCCAGCCATCCGCTGATCGGCACGACGATCGCGTTGCTTACCAGGTAGCTCGTCAACACCCATGTCGCCTCGCTTTGGTCCGCGGCCACGCTGCCCGCGATGTGCCGCAACGCCACGTTTGCGATGGAGGTGTCCATCACTTCCATGAACGTCGCCATGGAAACCGTCAGGGCGATCCACCACGGATTGACTTTTGTCGCCGGCATAACCTCAACGCACTTTCACACGCGGGTCCACGGAAAGTCCCGGCGAAAGCATGGGCGCGTCATTCGTGTTCGCTCCGTGGTCGAACACGATTTTTACCGGGACCCGTTGCACCACTTTCACAAAATTTCCCGTCGCATTTTCCGCCGGCAATATTTCAAATCGCGCGCCGGACCCGGCCTGGATTGAATCCACATGGCCGTGCCATTTGTTTTTTGGAAACGCATCCACCTCGATCGTCACCGGCTGGCCGGGGCGCATCAGCGTGAGTTGTGTCTCCTTGAAATTCGCCGTGACCCACACATTCGGGTCCACGAGCATCAGCAGGGCCTGGCCGGGCGACACATAATTTCCGCGCTCCACCGTTCGTTGCGTCACACGGCCGTCGCAGGGCGCAAAAATTTTGCAGTAGGATAAATTCGTCGCGGCCCGTTTTTCGTTAGCCTCCGCCATTTGCAAATTGCCTTCCGCCGCCTTCACCGAAGCCTCCGCGCTCTTCACGCTCGCGTCGGCGGAATTTTCGCGCGCCTTCGCCTGCTCCAATTGGGCCGCCGTGTTTTTTTCCGCCGTCGCGGCGTTGTCCAACTGCTGTTTGGTGCGCGCGCGCGCGTCCACGTCCCGGTAGCGTTCCAAATCGCGCACCGTGTTTTCGTGCAGCACTTCCGCCGCATCCACCTCCGCCTTTGTCTGCACGACGGATGCCTTGGCTGTTTCAATTTGCGCCTGGGCCTGCGCCAGTTGCCCTTTCGACGAAGCATCTTCCGCTTGAGCCTGTTCCAGCGCGATTTGATAATCCGTCGGGTCCAGTTCAACCAGCAAATCGCCCTGGTGGACGAACTGGTTGTCGTCGATGTGCAGGGCGATGACGAGCGCCGATACGCGCGGGCTTACCTGGGAAACGTGGCCGTCGATATAGGCGTCGTCGGTGGAAACATATTGCCGCAGGATGAGCCACAAAATGATGACGCCCACGATCAGGACGACCGCGACGATTGAAACGGTAATGATAAACGCCGGCTTTTTGTAAATTGGCGGTTTTTTTGGTTTTTTGTCCTCTTCCTTTTTCTCCTTGTCGTCCGACTCGCCTTTCTTTTCGTCGGATTTTTTTTGGTCCGGCCTTTTCTCCTTTTCCGAATCTTTTTTATTTTCGGATTCCTCCTCGCCTTGGCTCATATGCGAAACGTCCTTCTGTTGTCAAAGTAACGGGCGCTGCCGATTAGCAAGTATGATACCCGGTGATTTCCTAAAGAATGGAGACCCCGCGTCGTGCATTTTGCAATGCTTGACGCACCCGCCTTTGCACGCTGCAATTTACGCCTCGACGCGCGGCAAAAGTTCCGCGAGTCCAACCGCCAGGCAGACGATGCCCGCGACCAGCCATGGCAGCAAATGCGGGTCAAGCCCGTCGAGGGTTTGAGCAGTCACGTGCGCGGTCAACGCCAAAGTAATCCGCCACGCCAGCCAGCCCGAAACCGCCGCCAGCACCGGCCACGTCAGGCGCCTCAGCAATGCTTCGAACCCAAAGGTCCCCCGGCCAATTCGCGCCTGCCCCGCTTCAAATTCCGCTTCCAACGCCCGCTTGCGCTCCGCCCGCTCCGTTTCCGATAAAAACCCCGAAACGCCGCGAATTCGCTTTTCGAGCCGTTGCTCGAAATCGGCCGATAACGCCGGGGCTTTGACGCAGACCGACAGCGCCGTGTCCAGCAGTTGAAGTTGGCGGGCGAATGTGCGGCAATCCGCGCAACCGGCCAGGTGCGTTTCCACCTCCTGGCGGTCCGCCACGGACAATTGGTTTTCCAGGTAATCCAGGATTCGGATTTCGATTGCTTCGCAGGCCATAGATTTCATAACACGGTACTATTGACGGATGTTTTGGGCAAGTTGGGTCGGGGCAAAATCGGTTGTGCATGGATTCGCAGCAGCTCTTTCCTGGCGCGAAACAGGAGCGTCTTCACCGTGCCCAGCGGAATGCCCAGCATCGCCGCAGTCTCCTCGTAGGCCTTCTGTTCCAGGTAAAACAGGGTGATGACCTGCCGGTAATTCTCCGGCAAT
This sequence comes from Verrucomicrobiia bacterium, assembly GCA_036272955.1. Taxonomy (GTDB): domain Bacteria; phylum Verrucomicrobiota; class Verrucomicrobiia; order Limisphaerales; family Palsa-1400; genus DATAUD01. Next base: position 2,370 of record DATAXU010000242.1, on the reverse strand, counting down.
TTGGCCAGCAAAGTTTCCACGTCCATGGCCGATCCGCGTTCGCTGTCCGAAGTCTGCAATTCCGGGATCCACGCCCCCTCCATTTCCGGTTCTTGCAGGGAAACGGTCGGGTGCCGGTCCCGGCGTTTAAGTTCCGTTAAACACGTATTGCGCGTGATGACATAAATCCAGGTCGAGAGGGAAGCGCCGCCATGATACCCGGGCAGCCCTTTCCAGATTTTCACCAGTGCATCCTGGGTGACGTCCTCCGCTTGAGTTTCGTTGTGCATGATGCTGTAGGCCAGCCGGAACACCTTGTCCTTATAGCGTTCCACCAGCGGCGCGAAAGCTTCGCCGAATTGCCGGGCATTCAGCAGCGCCAGGATATCGTGATCGTCCATCGGTGTGGGCTGGTCAATATGGCGAACCTTGATTAGCCTTTAGCGACCTTGACTGGCGGAGCGATGACAGCAGAGGGTTTGACACCCAGTATTTACATAAGAGCTTGAACATAATGTATTTGCGAGTTTTTTTGGGAGGTTAGGGAACAAAAACGGGAGTGGTTTGACCCAATTTGACTGCCTTGATTGGGTTTGACGGGAAGCGGGGCGAGTTCCGGGTACCCGGCCTTTATCATTGTCAAACCCACTATTCTATACATATATATGTAGTCCCATATAATGGTGTAACATTCAAGATCTTTCTTATGCCACGGGGGGTGGCGATTGCCGGGCGGCTTTGCGCTCCTGTTCGAGCTCGAGAGCCAGTTTTCGGCCAACCGCGGCGTAGTAAAGCAGGAATGCGACGCCAATGCCGGTGGGAATCAAGGCAAACAGGGCCACGTCGCCGACCTGGTCGTTGCGCGGGATTGCGAAATGAAGGGAGACATACAGGGTCGCGCCAACGAACAGCATGATCAAGCCGGTTAGAAGCGATCCGTGCGAGGATCGGCGGCCAGGGCGGGAGTCATCGCCGAAAAAGTGGTCGGGCAGCGGGGGCAGATCGACGCCTTTCTCGATGGCAGCCATGCGTTCCTGATGGTAGAGGGTGAACATTTCCCTGCGTTTGCGGTAGGATAAATAAATGCCGAGCATGGCCGTGCCGAAGGTCATGAAGATGGCAAGAATGGGGATGAAAAAAACTATGACTGGTATTAATTCCATAAAGTTATCCGTTTGCTTTTGATGTCTCTGTTCCTTTCTTGAGACTTCGGGGGTGGGGAAATTGTTTCAAACTTGCAATCGGCCTGGAAGTCCCGTTAGGATGGGCGCCAAGGAAAGGGATAAAACCAATGAAAACAAAGATACTCGTAGCCTTGCTCTTCTGCCTCTCTGCTCTAACGGGCCGTGCCCAAATAACTCCAGGATTCCAGCCAGGGAACCTCATTGTTTTGCGCGTGGGCAATACCAACACCGCTCCAGCCTCTTCAGGCGACCCCGTTTACCTGGACGAATACACCACAAACGGTGTTTTCACCAATTCCGTGACGGTTCCAGACTCCGGCGCGACGGCACTGGTCATTGGTTCAGCCACCTCGGAAGGCGCCATCAGCCGCTCGGCCAACGGAAATTTCATCGTCATGGTCGGCTACAACACCAATTATCCCTACACCAGTTCGCTCGCCAATTCTTCCTCAGCCGCCGTGCCGCGTGGCATCGCGACGATTGATTTCAACGGGACTTATACTTTTATCACCAACACCAAAACGCTCTTCACCGGAAATAACATTCGCAGCGGCGCATCCGACGGGTCCAACAACTTTTGGGCCGTTGGCGCCACGAGCGGGACGATTTATATGGGCGTGGCTTCTCCGCAAGCAACCGTCGAAAGCACATTGGCGAACAGCGAAGTCATTAACATTTTCAACGGCAACCTTTATTTGTCCTCACAAAAGGCAACCCCGGTTGGCGTTTACCAGTTTGCCGGTCTGCCCGTATCCGCCGCCGCGACCAATCTCGTTTTCTCAACCGGCTCCTCCTCCAGTCTGTATGGCTTTGCAATCAGTCCCGACAATACGGTCGCTTACGTCGCGGATGATCGCGCGATTGGTTCCGGCGGCGGCATTTTGAAATATACCAATAACGGGTCGTGGGGACTTGCTTATACCTTGGGCACGGGCGTGGGTTCCACAGTCGGCGCGCGCGGCGTGACGGTTAGTTTCGCAACACCCCCCGTCATTTACGCCACCACCGCGGAGACAACGTCGAACCGCTTGATTGCAATTACCGATACCGGTTCCAGCGCGGTCGCGACCGTCCTGGCAACCGCAGCCACGAACGAGATTTTCCGCGGCGTCCAATTCACTCCGCAAGGAAGTCCGCCTGCCATTTCGTCCGGCTTGGAGCCTCAAACAGTTCCCCAGGGTCAAACCGCGACATTCACCGTTGGAGC
>DATAXU010000241.1:0-10060 GCA_036272955.1 Verrucomicrobiia bacterium | reverse complement strand
GTATTTGAGGTCCCGTACGGCGTGAGTTGGAAAAACAACCCCGAACAATTCGACACCCCCTGGATGCCCAAACTCGACAGCGGCAGCGTATATTCGGTCCAAGTGTTCGCCGCCATGGTCGGCAATACATAAGCCTGCGCCCCGTTGTTATCGAGCGTCCCCACCAGTTGCACGACCTGCCCGCCTAGCGCGCCGCCGTTCACCCAGAAGCTGAGATTGGTGTAATAAATCGTGTCAAAATCCGTATGTTGCAGGGAAATGGCCTGCCAATTCGTGGCATCGACGCTGATGCAATTGCTGCCTTGGAAGCTGTCGCCGAAATTATTCGCCGCCCAACTCCAATTTTGAAAACCATTGACGAGATGGGTGGTGTACAGCGGCAAAGGCCCTTCCGCCAATGCGCTGCCCCCCATCAGACACAGTGACATTGAAAAAGCGGCGGCGACAAGGGACCTCATAACTTTACCGTAACCGAGTCTCCGGGAAACTCAACGCCAGGTCAACGCAACGCCGATGTCCATGCCGCGAGCAGAAGCAGATCGGGATCGTAGGGGGTTTGGGTGTCATTCCCAGTGCCGCCCTGGCCTGGAGTTGCCGCCATGACTGCGGGCGGGGTGTATGTTCGCGGGTCCCTCCATTTTTGAATAATGGCATGACCGTCGGCAAAGGCTATCCCTCCGGCCTGGTTGTGGTTGCCGGATGGCCAATCAATGACGTACGTCTCAGCGGTTGACCCCGCCGCGGAAATGGCCAGCGAGGCATCATTGATGGAAATGGGATTCTCATCCATGATGACCCACGTATTGGCCGGCCCGGGCTTCGTGAACATCGACGTTTTCCCGTAAGTTAAGTATTCAGTCTGTTGGCCATTGTAGCTGGCCCCGTTAAGCCACCCACCGCCAACAGGCGAGCCAATCGCCTGCGTGCCGCCATAGATCGTGCTGCTGTTCCAACACGTTCCAACCGCTGAATTCATCGAAATACTCCGGACATGCGTCTGATTGTTTTGCGGGTCTATCCAATTATCCGCCGGGCACTTGTATATCTGCGCATTGGCTTCGTAGGGCGACAGCGCCGTTCCAATAGGATCGGTAAGCTCGCCGATTGTATCGGCGTCTTTGGACTGCTCCATCGTTCCCGCAACCCAATTCTTAAACGGCATTTTTGTCGTGGCGTTGCCGGAAAAGTAAGCCGGAAAAAAAGCCGTCTCGTATGGAAAATCATTGGGCGCCAGCAAATCTTGATTGTCGTCGGCGTACATCCGCCATCCGATCATGATTTGCCTGCAATTGCTCATGCACTTGACCGATTGCGCCTGGGACTTCGCGCTCGAGAGCGCTGGAAGTAGGAGGCCAGCCAGAATGGCAATGATCGCTATGACCACCAGCAGTTCAATCAACGTAAAACCGCCGCGTCGATCAAGCTGGCGCGGACTTTTGTCCGCACCAGCCGTGTGTAAAGCCAACCTCATTGTGTTACTGTAACCTGAGAACTCGTTGCCGTCGCAATATTTGTGCTCGTTGTATCGGTCACCGTCACCGTCCAGGTCCCCGCCGTGCCGAAATAGAACGGGTCGCTGTTGTCAAACAATGCAACGCCGCCCGCCATGGCCTTGCCGGTGGACGGCAGCGATTTCCCCGGGTCCGTGGACGATGTGACCTGAATTATATCGCTAATGCCCGCGACGGGAAAGAAATGGGAGTCAACCGCCATCACCGTGATGTCATCCTGCCCTGCAGTCGCCTCCAGGCTCACGGGCGTTGGCGTTCCAACTTTGCCCGTGGAGGTTCCCGGCGCATTCGTTTCGCCAGGGAGCAGCACCAACAACTGGGTGAACGTCCGCTGAACTAGTGCGAAGAAACCGTCTTTTCCCGAAGGCAGATCGTTGGTGTTAATCAATTGTGTTTCGGTTGCGCCGGCGAGAAACGGAGTGTTCGCCGCTGCCGGGGTCCATACAGGATTTGACAAGGATGGGCTTGATTCCAATGAAAAGCCAGGAGCCGGCGTTGTCCAATCGACCCAGTAAGGATTGCCAGGCCCGATTAGCGTCACGCATGCGGGGTAGGCGGCGTTTGTCATCCAAATTGCGCCGTTGACATAGGTATTAGTCGCGGCATCGGTAACAAAGTTATCGGTGAAATCGGCGGAACCCAATCCGGAGACGCTGAAACCCGACGCCACGATATGATCCGCAATGGCTGCCGTATTGTTCCCTTGCACGCCAAAATAAACTTCCACGCCGCTGGCAAACAACGCGCTGGTGCTTCCAGCCGGAATGATCGTTCCGGCGGGGACATTCGTCTGACCGCCGGCGGGAACAACAAACTGCCCGTCCGGGATGTTGAAATTCGTGCTTTGGGTCGGACTGCTCATGGTCACATTGGTATTATTGTTAAACGTAAGACTCCATGTTCCGACTCCCCCGTTGAGATTGGTTACCGTGCCCAAATCGCCCTGCATCCCAAAAATGTTCGTGCCATAAATCATCTGGTTCCCATTCGGGTTGTTGGTCTTGTAACGGAAAGTCGCCACGGCGCGCCCGTTGGTCGTGCTCTCCATATCCATAAAGATGCAATTTGCCTCCGAGTAATCCGGCGCTGATTCTGTGCCCGGATTTGGAATCAGAAAGATCTGGGTCTGAAATTCGTCCTGAGAACCAAGGTTATAGTTGGTGATTGTAAACGAGTATGTCACGGGACCGGACGCTCCAACCCAACTGTAGTTCCCCTGAGTGGTTTCAAGATCTTCCCGATCATTGATAGACGTGGACTGACCGGTGAATAGGTTTAGTCCCTGGACCGCTGGCGAGATGCTCATCGTGGGGGGCGGGGGCGGGGGCGGGGGAGCCGTGGCCGTCTGCAATGTCACATTATCAATCCAAAAAGTCATCGGGCTTTTCGGAAAACCTCCATAACTGTTTTGGTCAAAACACACGCCAAAAGCATAGGAGCCGTTCGGCTCATTGGGATCTTGGGCATTGGCGGCGCTGATGAAATTCGCAACATTCGTTTCCGACATATGCACCCACCCGTTGCTCGCGCTCCCCGGAATGGTTAGATAGGTCATATCGTAGCGGTCATAGCTAGTACCGTTCACTGCGATCAGACCCCCTGAAAGCGTCCCAAAGTTTCCGTTTCCGTCTGTCGGGCTGTTTGTGGCAACCCGAATGTCCCACGATATGTTTGTGATGATAATCATTTGTACCGTGCCCGAAGTGTCATACTGGCCATCGTCGTTGAATGTAATGTAAAATACGTTTTGGTCGGCGGTGCTGCTGAAAGGAGCGTACACAAACATGGATCCCGAATCGTTCGTGTCACCCGTTTCATCCACCGCCGCGTCATTGGTGCCCAGAAGGTTATATCCTAAGCTAAACGGCGGATCCTGGTAAACGCTGTACCAATAGGTAAACGAAGGTGCTTGATAAAGCCCGGTGTGGCCATTGTTGGGGAATGCGTCGCTAAAAGAGGTGAGCACCCCTGCCTGGGTATGCACAGCCGAACAGGCCAGTGCCAGACCGGCGAGGGTTGCCGCCGCGTATTTGATGAGTTGTTGGATTTTCATAGTGCGAATCTGTAATTATCTTCAACTGCAATGTGTCTGTGTGACGACAATTTTCCGATGTTGCGTTTCACGTTATTCAGCTAGTTCTCGCGATTATTGCGCATAACCCCCTCATTGTCACTACGGAAATGGGCGCAGGCTCTTATAATACCAAAGTATAGTCCCTGGCAGGCATTGCTGAATTTATCACTTCTTCTCACTTCTTCTCACTTCTTCTCACTTCTTTCATTCCGCTCCCATACCAAAGTATAGTCCTTTCTTAACCTTTCTGCCGGGTTGACCCAATCGCGATTTCATTCAGACTCGACAACAATGGCAGCCGTCGATTCATCCCGATTCCTCCCGCATCGTCGCATTGATGTTTCGAGGGTAATCTGGCATGATGCCACCGTGAACTCACTCCACCTCGCCCTTCTGCTGCCCGCCCTTGCTTTTTCCATCAGCGCGCAAAATGCCGCCTCGCAAAACCTGCCCTCGCCGCCCCCTCTGATGTCAGTCCGGCAGCTCCGCGAAGTCGCCCCCGATCAAGCCGCCAAACAGTTCCCTGTTCGCCTCCGCGGCGTCATCACTTTTTGCGACGCCCGGGTCGATGTCGGAATGTTCATCAAAGACGCCACCGGCGGCATTTACGTAAAACTCGGCGAGGGAACCAACAACTTCGCCGCCGGCGATGAAGTCGAAGTCATCGGCCGCAGCGGCGCCGGCGATTTCGTCCCGATCATCATTGCCGAACGCGTCAACGTCTTCGACCACGCTACGTTGCCCGCGCCGGACCGCATCACTTACGATCAATTGGCCACCGGCGTCCAGGACGGCCAATGGGTGGAGCTGCGGGGAACGGTGCGCGCCGTCGTGCCGGCCGTTCAAGGCCACACGCTTGTCGAATTCCTCGTGGACGGCCAGCGCCTCAGCGCGTTGGTGACTCATTTCGACCTCGCGGATGGCGGCAAGCTGATCGGCTCGGTGGCGAGCGTGCGAGGCGTCTGCCGCACTCGCTTCAACAATCGCCGCCAGATCCGCGCCCCGTTTCTCAGCGTCACCAGTTCGGACAACATCACCGTCGAGAAGCCGGCGCCGCGGGATGTCATCAAAGTCCCATTGGCGCAACTGTTCCGATTCAACTCCGGCAGCTACTACGGTCACCGCGTCCAAGTGGAGGGAGTGGTGACGGAGCAAAAGGGCGGCTCCATATTTATCCAGGACCAGGGCGAAGGCCTTTCGGTCAAAACCCATCAGACCAATGTCTTTGTTCCGGGCGACATTGTGTCCGTGGTCGGTTTTCCCGCCGTCGGCCATTACTCGCCCGTGCTGGAAGATTCCGTCGTGCGCCAGGTGCTTCGAGGCGCGCCTCCCGCCCCCGTCAATGTCAGGCCCGACGACTTGCTGTCCGAGGATTACGACGGCGAATTGGTCCGGTTGCGTGCCCGTTTGGTGAACCACGTCCAGCGCGGCGACGAACAGGTGCTGGTGTTGGAGGCGGAAAACATGATCTTGAGTGCGCGGGTCGATTCCGTGCGAGCGGCCCCCAACTTCGGTGATTTGCAAATCGGCAGCGAGTTGGATGTCACGGGAGTTTGTATGACTCAGCCCACGGAGAACTGGAACCCGTCCGTGCAGACCAAACCGGAATCGTTTCAATTACTGCTCCGCTCCTCCAACGACGTCACCGTGATTCGCAACCCTCCGTGGTGGACGCTGTCGCGCTTGCTCTTCATGCTCGCGACGATGTCCGTCGTCTTGCTGGCGGGCTTTGCGTGGGTGTTCGTCCTGGACCGCCGCGTGCGCCAGCAAACAGCCATCATCCAGCAGAAACTCCAGCGCGAAGCCGTCCTTGAGGAGCGCACCCGCATCGCCCGCGAATTTCACGATACCCTCGAGCAGGAACTCGTCGCCATTACCATTCAATTGGAAACCGTCGCCGATCAATTCGAGGAGGCCCCGCAAGTTGCCCGGCAAATGCTCGACCTGGCGCGAAACATGACCCGGCGCAGCTTGTTCGAGGCGCGCCGCTCCGTGTGGGATTTGCGTTCGCACCTGCTTGAAAACAGCACCCTGGTCAACGCCGTGCAGGAAGTGGCGAAGTTAATGTCCGCCAGTTCGCGAGTGCCGATTTCCGTGGGCACTTCCGGTTCGCTGCACAAGTTGCCGGCCCAAGTGGAGAACAACCTCCTCCGCATTACGCAGGAGGCCCTCGCCAATGCCCTCAAGCACGCCCGTGCGACCGAAATCAACGTGAACCTCTCCTACGATCCCGGCAAAGTCTGCCTGCGCATCCAGGACGACGGCATCGGTTTCGACACCAATAACAGCACTCTCATGTATGCCGGCCATTTTGGCTTGCTGGATATGAGCGAGCGCACAGAAAAAATGGGTGGCACTTTCTCCGTCGTCAGCATTCCGCGGCAAGGAACCGAGATCATCATCGAATACATGGAAAAGGACGACTCCCTGCCGGGTGAAACCGATTCCCTGCGCGAGGTCGATTTCCCCGCGGCGCGCAAAACCGAAATCGCATGACTGTCTCCGCCAAAAAGAGAATCCGCGTCATGGTTGTGGACGATCATTTTGTTGTCCGCATGGGCTTGAGCGGCTCCATCAATGTCGAGCCGGACATGATGGTCGCTTCCGAGGCTTCGACCGGCGAACAAGCGGTAGTCACCTACCGAAAAGACCGTCCGGACATCGTGTTGATGGATTTGAAGTTGCCCGGCATCAGCGGCGTTGATGCCACCAAGGCCATCTGCAAGGAATTCCCCGGCGCAGCGATCATTATGCTTTCGACCCATGACGGTGAGGAGGATATTTACCGCTCGCTGCAAGCCGGAGCGCGCACGTACCTCCTCAAAACCGCCGCCCGCAACGAATTGATTGACACCATTCGCGCCGTCCATTCGGGCGAGCGCTCCATTTCACCTGCGGTGGGCGCGCGGCTTGCAGAACGGATGACACATCCCGACCTTACGGCGCGGGAAATTGGAGTCTTGGAATTGATCGTCAAGGGCAAAAGCAACAAAGAGATCGCCTCCGATTTATCCATCGCTGAAGTCACGGTCAAACTCCATGTCGGCCACATTCTTACCAAGCTCGGCGTAAATGATCGCACCCAGGCCACCACGACGGCTTTGCAGCGCGGCATTATCCATCTGGAATAAAATTTCAACCTCTATGAAGCCTCTTGCAACGCTCCTCACCCTTTTTGTCTGTGCTGGAATCGCGCCCCACCTCCTGGCGCAGGATCGCCCCCTTTACCTCGACCCCAGCCAGCCGCGCGAAGCGCGTGTGGACGATTTGCTCAGCCGCCTGACTCTCGAGGAAAAGGTCTCCATCGTGCATGCCGACTCCTATTTTACAACCGCCGCCATTCCGCGCCTCGGCATTCCGCGCCGCTGGCTTTCCGACGGCCCGCATGGCGTCCGGGAGGACATCGGCCCGGATAGCTGGCGGCCCGCCGGCCACACGGATGATTTTTCCACTTGCATGCCCGCGGGGATTGCCCTCGCCGCCACCTGGAACCCCTCCATCGCCCAACAGGAAGGCGAAGCCATCGGACAGGAAGCCCGTAAGCGCGGCAAACAGATCATGCTCGGTCCCAGCTTGAACATTATGCGAACACCCCTGTGCGGGCGCAATTTCGAGTACATGGGCGAAGACCCTTTTCTCACGTCCCGCATGGCCGTCGGCTACATTCGCGGGGTTCAATCCCAGGGCGTCTCTTCCTGCGCAAAACATTTTGCCGCCAACAATCAGGAGCTGGATCGATTTACCGTCAACGTCGAACTGGACGAACGCACCTTGCGGGAAATCTATCTGCCGGCATTCCGGGCGTCGGTTCAGGAAGCGGGCGTTCTTTCCGTAATGGGTGCGTACAATAAACTTCGCGGCCAGCACTGCGCCGAGAACGATTATCTCCTGAACAAGGTTCTCAAGGGCGAGTGGGGCTTTCAGGGGCTGGTCGTTTCGGATTGGGCCGCGACTCACGACACCCTCGAAGCCGCGCTCAACGGCTTGGATCTCGAAATGGGCACGCAAACGAATTACGACAACTTTTACCTCGCCACGCCTTACCTGGAGGGCTTGCGCAAAGGCGAATATCCCATTTCCGGCCTCGACGACAAAGTGCGGCGCAATCTGCGGGTCATGTTCGCCACTCATATGTTCGATAAAGGCCCCCCCGGTTCGATCAACACCCTCGAACATCAAACCATTTCGCGTCACGTCGCTGAAGAAGCCATCGTTCTTTTAAAAAACGACGGCGGCATTCTCCCGATCGAGGCCTCCTCCATCAAATCGGTTGCCGTGATCGGCGAGAACGCTGTCGCTCTCCAGGCCCACGGCGGTGACAGCTCCGCGATCAAGGCCCTTTACGAAATTACCCCGTTGCAGGGCATCCTCAAACGCGTCGGCGACCACGTCAATGTGACTTACTCAAAAGGCTACGGCGCGGGATGCGGTGAGGAGGCAGTCGAACAGGCCGTCCGCGCGGCGCGTGCGGCGGATATCGCCATCGTCGTCGCCGGCCTCAGTCACGAGCACTTCGTAGGGGACACCGAGGGGGCCGACCGCAAGGATTTAAAGCTGCCGTACGACCAGGACAATTTGATCGCCAAAGTCCGCGAGATCAACCCCCGCACGATTGTCGTGCTGGTTGCCGGTTCGCCGGTGGAAATGGACCCTTGGCTCGCTAGAGTTCCAGGCGTCGTCCTCTCGTGGTATTCGGGGATGGAGGGCGGCAACGCAATTGCCCGCGTTCTTTTTGGCGACGTCAATCCCAGCGGCAAACTGCCCTGCACCTTTCCCAAACGCCTGGAGGATTCGCCGGCCCATGCGCTCAATGCGTATCCCGGCAAGGACGGGACAGTTCAATACAAGGAAGGTCTTCTCGTCGGCTATCGCTATTTCGACACCAGGAACATAGAACCGTTATTTCCGTTCGGTTACGGCCTGTCGTACACCCATTTCGAGTATTCCAACTTCAGTTTGGTTAAAAACACTTCGTCCGAGGGGCCTGTCGTGACGGTCAAGTTCGATATTGCAAACACCGGCGCCCGCGCGGGCGCCGAGATAGCGCAGGTGTATGTCCATCAACTCCAGCCAGGACTGCCGCGTCCAACCAAGGAATTGAAAGGTTTTGCCAAAGTCTTCCTCTTGGCCGGTCAGCGTCAGACCGTTTCCGTTCCGTTGGATGTCAGCGCCTTTTCGTATTACGATCCCGACAAGGGTGGCTGGCTGGCGGAAAAGGGAGGGTTTGAAATCCTGGTCGGTGGTTCGTCGCGCGATATTCGCTGGAAAGGTCCCTACGAGTTGGAACAAACGACCCTCAGCAAACCCATGCTCTCAGCCGAACTTGCCATGCCAAAGCCTTAGGCGGGATGAGCAATTTTATAAAACCGTGACACGTGTCGAAAAAATTGTCATAGTCCGGGCCATGAAACCCCTGGCCATCCCCAACGCGGGATTTACCTTGATTGAACTCCTTGTTGTCATTGCCATTATCGCCATTTTAGCGGCCATGCTCTTGCCCGCTCTTGCCAAAGCCAAAATCCAGGCCCAGGGCATCCAGTGCATGAACAATGGCAGCCAAATGGTCAAAGCCTGGACAATGTACGCTGGAGACAACGCCGACAGATGCTGCAATAACTACGGTGTCGCTCAAACTGATTACGATGTTCCACTCGGAAAGTACGATACATGGTGTGTCGATGTTATGGATTGGTTTGCCGTCGCTCCCTCGCAAGATACCAACACCACTCTTCTGCGCCAGGGTCAGTTGGGATCTTATATGGGAGGCTCAGTGGGTGCTTATAAATGTCCCGCCGATAAATTTCTGAGTTCCGCGCAGGAAACCGCCGGGTACCAGGCGCGCGTTCGAAGCTATTCCATGAATTATTTCCTGGGCCTTTTTTCTGACGGTCCGAACGGCGGCGACGGCGGTCCCCAAAGCGGGTCGGTTGATTACACTTATCAGGGAAGAAACCAGTTCAATACTTCCTGGCCGCAATACCTGAAGGTGTCCCTCATTCCCCAACCGGCGAACATATATGTTTTCCTGGATGAGCACCCCGACAGCATCAATGACGGATATTTCGACACCGGCGACCAGGGCAGCCCAAGCTCCCCAACCTCATGGGTAGGTTCAGATGTTCCGGCTTCATACCATAATGGAGCAGGCGGCTTTTCATTTAGCGACGGCCATTCGGAGATTCATAAATGGCTTAACCCCGCCACCATAATTCCCAATACGCCCGGCCTCGACATCGCCAACTTGGAACCGGCCATGCTGGGCAATCCAAACAACTATGTCGATCGCAGATGGCTTTGTGGCCACGCTTGCATCCAGTGATGCCACCCCTCTTATGGGTGTGATTAAAAGTGTCGGTCAATTTTTCGCGATTTGAGACCAGTAGGTCTCCCAATCTTGGTTGGCGCGTTTGACTCGCAACTGCAACATCCATTGCACCGTGGTTTCCAACCACCAGGCTCCGGAGATTTTCAGCCG
>DATAXU010000240.1:0-8349 GCA_036272955.1 Verrucomicrobiia bacterium | reverse complement strand
CGTCATCCACGAGATGCGCGAGATGGGCATTGCCAATTTCGGACAATATGACCAAGGCAACCAGCCGGGCTTTGACGAGCTTTACCTGTATGCGGCGATTGGCCAGCCGTGGAAAACGGAATACTGGACACGGCGCGTCTGCGCCGAATTGTTCAATTCCAGCGTAACGGGTTTCCCCGGCGACGAAGACAACGGTTCAATGGCCAGTTGGTTTTTGCTGAGTTCCATCGGAATTTATCCGCTTTGTCCCGGCACGACGCAATATATGTTCACAAGCCCGCTGTTTCCAAAAATCACATTGCACCTCGCCCAGGACCGGACGTTTGTTATCACCGCTTCGTCCAACCGGGGACAAAATGTCTATGTTCAAAAGCGCCAATTAAATGGCACGGAGGATTCCCGCACCTGGATCGCCCACGACGACCTGCTTAAAGGAGGCGAACTGCACGTTGACATGGGGCCTTTCGCGAACATGCGGACCGTCCACGATGATGACTTGCCGTATTCCGCCTCGCAATGAAGCGGATTGCCAAAGCGATGCGGCTGTTTGTTCTGGCTTTCGTCTTCGGGGCGACTTTTGCGACGGCCTCCCCGGCACTTGAGCCAATCGTCATCAGCCCGGATGGAAGGCACTTTGCGCTGGCCGGCTCGGGCTTGCCGTTCCAGCCGTGGGGTTTCAATTATGACCGCGACACCTCGGGTCGCCTGCTGGAAGATTATTGGCAGGCGCAATGGCCCGTCGTGGAAAAAGATTTCACCGCGATGAAGGCCCTCGGTGCAAACGTCGTGCGCATTCATCTTCAATTGGGCAAATTCATGCAAACGGCGCGCAAGCCGGATCGGCAATCCCTGGACCAATTGGCGCGTCTGCTGCGGTTGGCCCAGGACAATGGCCTGTATCTCGATTTGACCGGCCTTGGCTGTTACAATCGCAAGGACGTCCCCGCATGGTTCAATGCGCTGGGAGAAAAACAGCGCTGGGATGTGCAAAGCCGTTTCTGGGAGGCGGTATCAGAGACTTGCGCTCACAGTCCCACTATCTTCTGTTATGATTTGATGAATGAGCCGCTGGCGGGCGGCGCCGCCGCCGACAAGGATTGGACGCCCGGCGAGTTCGCGGGCAAATGCTATGTGCAACGCCTCACCCTCGATTTGGCCGGTCGCACCGATAAGCAAGTCGCCAAAGCGTGGGTCGATAAAATGGCGGGGGCGATCCGCAAACACGACAAAACCCACCTGCTCACAGTCGGCGCGATCCCGTGGGCGCTGACCTGGCCCACCGCAAAGCCGCTTTTCTACTCGCGGGAGGTGGGCAAAAACCTGGATTTTATCAGCCTCCACTTCTATCCCAAAACAGGCGAAGTGGACAAAGCGTTAAAGGCGCTGGCCGTTTACAACGTCGGCAAACCCATTGTGATCGAAGAAATGTTCCCGTTGAACTGTTCAATGCCCGAATTGAGCCAATTCATTGACGGCTCACGAAAACTTGCCTGCGGGTGGATTGGTTTCTACTGGGGCGAGAGCGCCAGTCCCCTGACATCGCAGTGGCTCGAATACTTCGTCAAAAAAGCCAATGATTCGAAATCAAATAAAAAGCCTTGAACCCCATTCCGCTTTCTGAGAGCCTCTCCGTAACCCAGCAACGCTAACTACCTATGAACATGGAATCTCTGACGCAAAAACCTGGCTCCTCTCTCAAAACCCCGATTCAACTTTCATTGCACATTATTGCTCTTTATTGCACCCTCTGCGCTTCAGCCGCCCAATTGACCTGGGACCCCGGCAGCAACGGTACGAACAACGGCCCCACGGTTATCCCCGGCAGCGGCAATTGGGACCTCTCAACGCCGAATTGGAACAACGGCGCCACGGATGTGGTCTGGACCCAGACATCCGGCACCTCCGCTCTCAATGGCGCCGTATTCGGCGGCGCGGACGGCAACTACTCGATTACCAACGCCAGCCAGGTTGCCGTCACCAATCTCACTTTCAACAACTCCGGTTATACAATTGCCGGTCCCGCCCCCATCTTTCTTACCACCAGCGATTATTTGACGCTCGCCCCCGGCAAGACCGCGACTTTGAACTGCTCTGTGACAGGAACCGGGAGCGGCGCCCAATATTGGCCGATTGGCAGCGGTTCAGTCCTCAACGTCGATGGCGGCGTTGGCCCTGCCACGACCCAGGTCCGTTTCTTTGGTCCAGCCGACAGCGCGTATAACATCGGCGGCTCCAGCACGCCTGGGATTGAGTACATTCTCGCCCCGGTCTTCATGACCAACGGATTTACGACGATCAATAGCACCCTCTACATCGGCTACGCGCAGATAATCAATTCGGTCTCCTACGGCACGGGAGTGCTGACGGTGAGCAACGCGACCCTCACGTCCAGTGGCAATGTGGTTATCATTGGCCGCAGCGGTGGAAGCGGCACTTTGACGCTCGACGACGGCTTCGTCAACGTCGGCGTTACGGCGGCGCATCCACTGGCAATCAACTACGAGGGCTCCGCCAATTCGCATGGGACGCTCAACGTCTATGGCGGAACATTGACTGTGGGAAGCGACAGTCTCACGGGGACAACAAGCGCAATTGACTTCTTCGACACAGTCGGCGGTTCCGCGGGCGCCACCGCAATGATGCTCCAAACCAACGGCGTCGTCTTTGCGTGGGGCGGAATTCAATTTGGACTGGCCAGCGGCACCTTCACGGGAGGTTCCGCCGCTTTGACCAATTTGGGCGGATTCCTTTTCCTCGGCGCGAATGGGATCAACCACGCCGCGGCTTTTCCACCTTCCATAAGCGTGTCGCTTTCCGGCGGGACCGTCGGCGCCCTCGCGAATTGGTCCTCGTCACTGCCGATGACTCTGGACACCGCCGCCGGCAATATCACCTTCCAATGTGCGGACAATGACTTCAATAACTACAATATTTCGCTTTCCGGCCCTTTGACGGGCAGCGGCGGACTTAACGTGGCGGGCGGCGGCACATTGACGTTGAGCGGGACCAATAATTACACGGGAAGCACCGTGGTCAGCAACGGCACCCTGGCCGTTGTCACCAGCGTTTCCCCCACCAACGGTCCCGTGACGGCCGATGGCTCGGAGGGATCGCCCGTCATTTCTGCCCGCATTTCGAATCGCGGGCAATTTTGGTCGATGGGCACCCTCACCTTCACCAACAGCCCGACGACGGCGGATTTTCAATATGGCTCCCTGACTCCAAGCACCACGACCGCCGCAATGCAGGTCAACGGCAACGTTGCTTTCGGAACCACGCCCAGCGTCACTGTTGAAGGCACCGCCCTGGCAGCGGGAACTTACCCGCTCATTCAATATACCGGCACGATATCGGGCGTTGCTCCCACAAGCGCGACCCTCCCGGCATATGCCTCGGGCTACATAACCAATACCGCCAATACGATCGCATTGGTCATCACAAATTCCACCTTCACCCCCTCCTTCACCTGGGGGGTCGGCAACGGAGTCTGGGACACCGTCACATATAATTGGAAGCAGTTTGGCACGCCCACTAATTATTCGAACGGCGACCCCGTTCTGTTCGACGACACCGCGAGCGGGTCTTCGCCCATTACGGTGACATTAAACAGCGTCGTCACTCCGCTTGCCATCACCGCCAATAACAGCGCGAAACAATATATTATCACGGGAACCGGCAGCATCGCCGGCGCCGGGGCCATGGATTTGCTGGGGGGCGGATCCGTGACGCTCACGGAAACCAACACCTACAGCGGCGGCACGGTGATCACCGACGGCCAGTTGAACATCAACAACGGCGGCGATACTAACGCCACCGCCACCGCCATCGGAACGGGAACGTTGACTTTGAACAGCGGCGCGGCAATCGACAACACCAGCGGTTCGAACGTCACGTTGCAGGCCGCGATTCCCGAAACATGGAACGGAAATTTCACCTATGTCGGCTCCTCCAATGACTTCAACACGGGCATCGGCGTCGCGACGATGAACGGGAGCATTTCCGTCGCCGTTAATTCCCATGACCTTACCATTGGCGGTCCGATTACTGACAATGGCGCCAACTACCAAATAACCAAAACCGGCGGCGGCGCGTTGACGCTGCCGGTTGCCAACGCTTTTACCGGCGGCTTCACGCTGGTCTCCGGCCTGTTGAACCTCGGCGATCCCAACGCCATCACTTCCGGCGTCCTTACCATCGAAGGCGGCGCCATCGATAATATCAGCGGCTCGTCGTTGGAGTTGGGCATTTCCTATGTTTGGTCTGGCAGCTTCAGCTTCCTGGGGACAACGAACATGGACCTCGGAAGCGGCACTGTCATTGACTCCTCCGGCCCCGTGACGGTCAATGTCGTCAGCAACACCCTTTACACCGGGGGAAATATTACTTCGGGCAACAACGTCATCACCAAGACCGGCAATGGCAAGTGGGTATTCGACGGCAGTGCAACTTCCGCCAACCAACTCCAACTGGTGGTCAACGCCGGCGAAGTGGACATGGATAGGTCCGGAGGCCAGTCCATTGGCACCGGCAGCAGCGGCTTGACGGTGCAAACCGGTGCTCTTGTGCTCGACCTTGCCTCCTTCCAAGTTCACTCCGACACCGTCTCCACGCCCACGCCCGTCACGTTGTCCGGCGGCGCGCTGGACTTGAATGGCTTCAATGAAAACTTCGACAAACTTTTCATTAGCGCCGGAGGGACATTGCGCAATAGCGCCGCCGGTTCCTCCACATTGAACCTCATTTCGGGCTACATGGCCCAACTCACCGGCACCAATTGCCAATTTGACATCGCGGCCTCGGGCGGAATTCTTAATTTTGAAGGCCCCATAGCCGGAGCGGGAACGCTCGTGAAAAACGGACAAGGCACCCTGAATTTATCGAGCAATAACATTTACACCGGCAACACGATCATCAACGGCGGGACCCTGGCTTTGGTGGGCGTCGGCTCCATTTCCAATCAGGCTGTCATCGAGCTTGCGGCCACCAATTCCGCCCTGGATTTGACCACCAGCACATACGTCAACGCCAACAACAACCCGGTTCTGGCGCTCTTCCCGGGACAAACATTAAGCGGCTTTGGCGTCGTGACGGGCCTGGTGGAAACCGTCGCCGGCTCGACTCTCGCGCCAGGCACACCGTCCGCCACGGGTGTTCTGACGGTGACCGGTTTCGCTGACACAAATTTCCTGGACGGCGTCACCCTGATGAAGCTGAACAAAGGCGCCCTCACCAGCGACCAGCTTTCTGTTTCCGGCAGTCTCGTTTATGGCGGAACGCTGGCGCTCACCAATTTGTCAGGCACCCTTGCGCCCGGAGATACATTCCAGTTGTTCAATGCCGCAGGGGGTATCAGCGGGTCTTTTGCCGCCGTTGTTCCTTCGCGACCCAACTATCCCGCTTTTGGCCTGGCATGGAATACCAACAGCCTGGCGCTCAACGGATCGATTTCGATTATCGCCGCGATCGTTCCGCAATCGCCGAAGATCACGGGGGTGAGTTTGTCCGGCACCACGCTTTTGATCCAGGGCACCAATGGTGTTCCAAACGAACCGTTCGTCCTGCTGGAAACCACCAATCTCGCCGTGACGCCTGGTGATTGGATGCCCGTGGAGACCAATAGCTTTGATCAAAGCGGCGATTTCAGTTTGTCCATCACCGCAACCAACACACCGGAGGAGTTCTTCACGCTCCAGTTGCAGTAGGAGCAGGCGCCGAACGCGCGTGACGAACCGCGCATCGACTTCCAACGTTTAAGCCGGTAATGTGGCCCAACGTTATGAAAATACTCTATTGCATGCTGGTTATCGGCCTGGCGATTTCCGTTCGTGGCGACGACAGTCCCGCGCAATCCGTCGAAACAATCGTGTGCATTCGTCACGGTGAAAAACCGCCCGGCGGCCTTGGTCAACTGACCTGCCGCGGTCTCAATCGGGCTTTGGCGTTACCCAACGTCC
The DNA here is from genome assembly GCA_036272955.1 of Verrucomicrobiia bacterium. Taxonomy (GTDB): domain Bacteria; phylum Verrucomicrobiota; class Verrucomicrobiia; order Limisphaerales; family Palsa-1400; genus DATAUD01. The sequence goes on along the minus strand of DATAXU010000240.1, from coordinate 2,395 downwards.
TGCTTGCCAGGTACGGGCGGCCCCAATTTGTTTTTGCCCCCAACCCCACCCAAGTCGCGGACAAGGGCGGTTATAATTATATTCGCCCGCTCATGACCATCGAGCCGACCGCCATTCGCTGCGGCCTGCCTGTAAATACTCGATTCGGTTTCCGCGAAATCGCGGGCCTTGAGAAGGAGTTGGAAAAGCCGCAATACCAAAACACCACCGTTTTTGTCGCCTGGGAACATGGTTTGCTCGATGATTTTGCGAAAGACATGGTCAAGACGCATGGCGGGGACCCCGCGCAGGTGCCGGCATGGCCCGGCAAGGATTTCGACAGCATTTTCCTCATAAAAATCATCCGCGCGGGCGGAACTCCGACGGTGTCGTTCACCAAAGAGCACGAAGGGCTGGATAAATTGAGCGATGACTGCCCTGGTGATAAAACTCAATGAAGTGCGACCATCCGCGCCACCGAACTAAGAAGGTCTTTTAAACCGAATGGCTTGCCAAGATTAACAAGGCGGTTTGGGTTCAGGCCCTCCACCAACTTCTGGTCGTGCTTTGCGGCACTGGCGATAATCACCGCGATATTCGGCCTCAACTGTTGCATGGAGCAGACGGCGGAAAGCCCGTCAAGCAAGGGCATATCGCTGTCAGTGACCACCAGCCTGATTTCATCCTTAAGCTCTTCGAAGCGCGCCACGCCATGCAGGCCATTTAATGCCGTCACCACGCGGTAACCATAATTTTCCAGCGTCGTTTTCGTCAATTCCCGCACGGCTTCTTCATCGTCCATGACTAAAATAAGTTCGCCGTTGCCCACCGGCAGCGGCGTTTCTTCCGCTTTCACTTCCGCCGCCTCGAATGTTTCGGAGGCGGGAAGATAAATTCTAAACTCCGTGCCCTTCCCTGCTTCTGTCTTGATGTCCAGAAATCCCCCGCGATGGCTGACAATCCCGGCCACGGTGGAAAGCCCAAGTCCTGTCCCTTTGTCGGGCGACTTCGTCGTAAAAAACGGCTCAAAAATCCGCGGAAGAATTTCCGGCGGAATGCCCGTCCCGGTATCCGCCACCGCCAGCAATACGTGCGGTCCCGCCGTGCCGCGCGCGGGAATTCTTGCGCCTTCAAGCCGGACGTTTTCGACCGAGAGCGTAAGGCGTCCGCCGTTGGGCATCGCATCGCGGGCATTGACGCATAGGTTCAGCAGCACTTGGTGCAATTCTGTCACATCGCCCCGGATTTTCCACGGATGCTTCGCCTGGATTTTCACGCAAATCGAAATGGATTTCGGGAACGTGTCCTGAATCATCTTGGCCATCTCCCGCACCAAATGGCCCACCGGCACCGGGCCGCATTCGTTGCGCGAGCCGCGGGCGAAGGTGAGGATTTGCTTCACCATTTGAATTCCCCGCTGCGCGCTCGAGGTGATGATGTCCAGGAACTTGTCCCGGTCCGCCGCTTCCATCTTCTCTCTGAGCATCTCGGCACTCATGAGGACCGGCGCAAGGGCGTTGTTTAAATCATGCGCGATGCCTCCGGCGAGCGCCCCAATGCTGTCCATCCGCTGCGAGCGCAGCATCTGCGCTTCATACTGTTTCTTCTCGGTAATATCCGTATCGATGAGCAAAATGGATTTGGGGCGGCCTTCGCCGTCGTTGACCAAAGTCCACCGGCTCTCCACGCAAACTTTTTTGCCGGCATTGGTGATTTGCTCAATCTCCCCATTCCATGTCCCGGCGCGCAACACCGCCTCGAAGGCCGCCGGGGAAAGTTCTTTCACTTTAAAAAGCAGTTCGCGAATATTTCTGCCTACCGTCTCGCTCGGCTGCCATCCATAAAGAAGCTCCGCCCCCTTGTTCCAAAACGAAATCCGTCCATCAATATCCAGCACCATGATTGCGTCCTTCGCCTTGTCGAGCAATTCGGCCTGTTCGCGGATTCGCTCCTCGGCCTTCTGAAGCTCGGAGATCTGCACGCGCAACGCTTCGTTGGATTGGAATAGTTCGAGGGTACGTTCCTTCACTCGCGCTTCGAGTTGGTCATGCGCTTTCCGCAAACTTTCTTCCGCCTGCCGCCGTTTATCGTCGGAACGGTTCAGGAGAACGGCCGTCCGCCACGTCAGCGAAACGAACGCCCCCACACATCCCACTGCCATCAGGGTCACGCCGAATTCATTTTGATAGAAGCCCCGTTTCTCTCCGTAAATCTGCAATGCGCCCAACCCGACCGGAACAGCGAAAGCAAAAGGCAGAAGCCGCCGGGCGATCGCGCCCCCGGGCGTCTGGCTCATAAACAGCGCCACCACTCCGGCATCGGACTGGGCGAGAAGCACTCCGCTTGCGAACAGGAAAAAGAAAAGCGCCGTGTGAAGCGCCATCGGGATGTAAGATCCGACGCTGTAAAGGAAGCT
>DATAXU010000239.1:0-7000 GCA_036272955.1 Verrucomicrobiia bacterium | reverse complement strand
CGAATCAAATGAACGACTACAATCGCGTCGGCGGCGCCATGCTGCTGCTGCCGGTGAACTGGAACCAGTTGTGACTCAGGGCTGGACTGGCCGGTAGCTTTTGACGACCCAATCGCTCAAGATTTTGTCGGGAGACTCCACAGCGTCGGCGTCAATTACAAATTCCTTCTGGCCGGTGTTTTGCCAGATCAGTTTCAACCCGAATTGGAAATCCTTGAAACGCGCGGCGCACAAATCGCGGATCGGGACGGATTGCTCCAGGGCCATCGCGACCAGACGGTCCGCCGCGGCATCGGTGAAGCGGATTTCCAATTTGTGGGCATCGAGGAAACGGGCGGCAAAATCATGGACGAGCTGGCGGGCGACCGTCCGCTCCTCCTGCTCGTGTTCGGCCATCAACTTGTTAAGTTCGGCGGAAGGGTTGTCCACCAGCGCGCGTGTGACGATGAACCGCCGGACGAGCGTGGACGGCAACTCGAATTTGAAATCGCGGAAAATGCGCTCGCAAACAGTCATCAAGCCGCGCGCCCCGGTGGTTTCCTCGCCTCCCAGTTCGGCAATGCGGCGCAGCCCGTCATCGCGAAAAAGCACTTCGATGCCGTACGCGGCGAAGGTTTGTTCGTATTGACGGATGATGCTGCCTTCGGAAGTTTTCAGGATCGTAAAAAGGTCGTCCACGTTCAAGGGCTGGCAGACGACGCGCACCGGCAGACGGCCAATGAACTCCGGCTCGAAACCGAACTCGATGAAATCGCGCGTCATTGCCTGATCGAGCGGCGATGCGTCGGAAACCGGTTTTCCGACCGGGGCGGCGAAACCGATGGAGGCTTCGCGCATCCGTTTCTTGACAATGTTTTCCAATCCTTGAAACGCGCCGCTGACGATGAACAAAATATGTTTGGTGTTGATGGCGGCGGGCGTTTTTTTTCCGCGCTGGGTGAAATCCATCATGGCCTGGATTTGGCCGCTGATGTCGTTGGGCGAGCGGGCGGGCACTTCGGTTTCTTCCATCAGCTTGAGGAGGTTGGTTTGGACGCCGCGCCCGCTGACATCGCGCCCGGAGACGTTGGAGGAGGCGGCGATTTTGTCAATTTCATCGATGTAAATAATACCGAATTGCGCGCGGCGGACGTCGCCGTCGGCGCGGCGGAGCAATTCGCGGACAAGGTCTTCGGCATCGTTGCCGACGTAGCCGGTTTCGGAAAACTTCGTGGCGTCCGCCTTGACGAACGGGACGCCGATGAGGTCAGCGGCATTGCGAATGAGGTACGTTTTACCGACGCCGGTAGGCCCGAGCAAAATGACATTTTGTTTGGCGTAATTCGCCTGGTCTTTGCCTTCCAACGCGAGTCGCACGTGGTGATAGTGATCGCAGAGCGCCACGCTCAGGACTTTTTTCGCATCCTCCTGTTTGATGACGAAGCGGTCCAGATAGGCTTTGATGTCGCGCGGTTTTTTGTCGAAGGGGAAGTCGGAGGTTGCGGGCTGTTCGTCGGGGGCTTCGGGCGTTTCCGCGGCGGCGGTTTTTGGTTGCGTGGCGCCGGCGAGGTGCTGGCGCATGAATTCCTGCAATTGCCGTTGAAATTCCTCGGGTGTGGGAGGGCCGCTGTAAAATCGTTTGTCCATAACCGGATTCAACCTAAACCAGTCCTGATAAAGCGCAATGAAGCGGGCTCAAGTTGATTTTCCTCATCTCGGCGCGCGAGGTATCTTGTACTTGACTCTGATGCGCTCCAGCACTTTTTCCGCGGGTTGGCCCTGACCGGCTTTTAGTGCTTCTAATCCCCGCTGAATCCCGCGAATGGTTTCTAATGTTTCCCGCGATTCAGTTTTCCGGTTCATCCCTCACTCTTTTCCGTCTGCGGAGCGAAAGCAATTACGCTCAATGGCGGCAGCGTGAATACGGCCGAGAAAGGTTGGTTGTGCGTTTTATAACTTTCGGCATGGACGCCGCCGAAATTGCCCTGGTTGCTGCCGCCATAAAAACCGGAGTCGGTGTTCATCGCTTCGCGCCAGAAGCCCCCGTGCGGCAGGCCGATCCGGTAATTTCCCCGCAAAACCGGCGTGAGATTCATGATGACGGCCAGCTTGCGGGAGCCATCCTTGTTTTGACGGACGAACGAAATGACGCTGTTGTCGGTGTCGCCGCAATCGATCCAGAAAAAGCCGTTGTAATCGTAATCCGCATCCCAAAGCGCGGGGTCATTCTGATAATAGCGATTCAGGTCGCGCACCATGCGCTGGACGCCGCGATGATAAGGCCCCTGGTCGAGCAGCCACCAATCGACGCTGCCGTTCACGCTCCACTCCGCGCTTTGGCCGATCTCCGAACCCATCATCAAAAGTTGTTTGCCCGGGAAAAACCATTGGTAGGCCAGCAGGCAGCGCAAATTGGCGAAACGCTGCCATTCGTCGCCCGGCATTTTCGCCAGCAACGATCCCTTGCCATGCACGATTTCATCGTGCGAAAGGGGCAGGATGAAATTCTCGTGATAATGATAAATCATCGCAAACGTCAGGTCGTTTTGGTGATATTTTCGGAACACGGTGTCCCTGGAAAAATAGCTGAGAGTGTCGTGCATCCAGCCCATGTTCCATTTAAAGGTGAAGCCAAGCCCGCCGAGATACGGCGGACGCGTCACCTGCGGCCACGCAGTCGATTCCTCGGCGATCGTCACCGCGCCGGGACATTCCGTTTGGACGACGTGATTGAAATGCTTGAGAAAATCGACGGCCTCCAGGTTTTCGCGCCCGCCAAATTGGTTGGGAAGCCATTCGCCGGCCTTTCGGGAATAATCGAGGTAAAGCATCGAGGCCACGGCATCGACGCGGAGGCCGTCAATATGAAATCGGTGGCACCAAAACAGGGCGTTGGCAATGAGGAAATTGCGGACCTCGTGGCGTCCGTAATTAAAAATCAGCGTGCCCCAATCCTGGTGGGCGCCGCGGCGCGGGTCTTCGTGCTCGTAGAGCGCGGAGCCATCGAAGCGCGCCAGCGCCCATTCGTCGCGGGGAAAATGCGCCGGGACCCAATCCAGCAGCACGCCCACGCCGGCGCGGTGCAGTTGGTTGACGAGATATTGGAAATCGTCTGGCGTGCCGAATCGGCTTGTGGGCGCGTAAAATCCGGTCACCTGATAGCCCCACGAAGGATAAAATGCGTGCTCGGCCGCCGGCATGAACTCGACATGCGTGAAGCCCATATTCTGAACGTATGCGGACAGGGGTTCGGCAAGCTCGCGGTAAGTTAAGGATTCGAACTTGTTCTTTTTCATCCACGAGCCGAGATGCACTTCGTAAATGCTCATCGGGCTGCGGAAGGGATCGCGGGCCGCGCGCTTCTCCAACCATGCCTGGTCCTCCCATTTGAATTTGGAATTGTCCCAGACGATGGATGCGGTTTTCGGCGGCTTTTCGAAAAAGAAACCGTACGGGTCGGTTTTCAGAATCATTGCGCCGTTTGCGCCTTTTATCTCGTATTTGTAATGTGTGCCTTCGCCGACGCCCGGAACAAAAATCTCCCAAACGCCGGAGGAGCCAAGCGTGCGCATCGGGCTGCGCCGGCCATCCCAATTGTTGAAGTCGCCAACGACGCTCACGCGCTGGGCCGAGGGCGCCCAAACTGCGAAACTGGTCCCCGCAACGCCGTCAAGCTCGCGCAAATGAGCGCCCAGTTTGTCGTAAATGCGCCGTTCATCGCCGCGACCGAACAGGTAAAGATCGGTCTCGCCCAGAGTCGGCAGGAAGGAATAGGCGTCACGGGTTTGCAATTTGGAGCCGTCCTCGCGCGTGATGATCAAGTCGTAGGCATAGACTTTTTTGGGCTTGCCCGTATTTCCTTCAAAGAGGCCGGGACGAATTTGTTGCAGTTTGAACCGGGGCTTCTCTTTCTCGTGGACGGGCGCCACTTCGATTTCACTTGCGCCCGGCCAATACACCCGCACCACCAGCCCTGATCCGTCTCCCAGTTCGTGCATTCCCAACAACTGATGAGGAGAGCGATGACGCGCCTCGAGAATGCTTTTGGCTTCTTCGTCAGTGAGAATCATTCGGCGAAAACCTAACACGAAAAAAATGAATTGAAATTTGAATTTTCAAATTTCAAAATTGGCACGGCACACAAACTCACGAGTTGAAACGGCCCGCCCGACATTGCGTTCTGCATGGCCTTTGCATGGCAGCGTGGCTTTATTGCGCGCCCGCCGGCTGGGCCGGCCCGCAAATCGTGCGCGTCGCGACCTTCAATGTGGAAAACTATATCGAAGTCGCAACCTCCACCCGCCACGCCAAATCCGCCGCCTCGAAAGCCGCGGTTTGTGAAGGCATCCTGGCTCTTCATCCCGATGTTCTGGCGCTGGAGGAAATCGGATCGACCAACGCGCTGATCGACCTGGAGGCGCAGCTCAAAGCGGGCGGGTTGGACATGCCGTTTTGGGACCAGGTGGCGGGTTACGATACCAATATTCACGTGAGTGTTCTGAGCCGCTTTCCAATCATTGCGCGGCGCGATCATACCAATGAAAGTTTTCTGCTCGATGGCCGCCGACTCGAAGTCAAACGCGGGTTTGCCGATTTGGTGATACAGGTCAACCCGCACTTTAGTTTCACGTTGATTGCCGCGCATCTGAAGTCGCGACTGCCGTCCACAGTCGCGGATGAGGAGGAATGGCGTTACCAGGAGGCCGTTGCGTTGCGCGGAGTCATCGACGCGCGAATGGCTGAAAATCCTGGGTTGAACCTCGTGGCCCTGGGAGATTTCAACGATGTTCAGGATTCCAAGCCGATCCATGAGATCGTGGGCCGTGGGACAACGCGGTTGTTCGATACCCGGCCCGCCGAGCGCAATGGGGCAGGGGAGCGTGACCCGCGCCACATCACTTGGACGGATTATTACGCAAAGGAAGACGTCTTCAGCCGTATTGATTACATCCTGCTCAGCCGTGCAATGGAAAAACATTGGCTCAAGGCGGGGACGTATGTTTTGAGTTCGCCGGATTGGGGATTGGCATCCGATCACCGCCCGCTGGTGGCGGCGTTTACGGTCCCGGAGTGATAGGTCACGGCGTGGCGATGGCCCGGTAGAAGTCTTGGTTGTCGGCGTAAGGGATCATGATTGGGCGATTGGCGCAGCCGCTAAAATTTGTCGTGACGGGCGTCCAATTCATCAAATCGGGCGATTGTTCGACCCAGTAGGTGACCTCGGGTTGACCCTGGAGAGTGAAGCAGATGCCGTTAGACCCGAGGGAAGGGTTCGTCAACAGGGCAGGTGCGAGAGAATTATAGGCTCGAATAATGGGAACGGCGACAGTGGTGGCCTGGTTGCTGCCGGGCGGGGAATAGATTCGCCAAACTGACGCGTTCAAGTTCGACGAGTACGTGTCCAGCGCGTAAAGGTTCCCGACATTGTCCCACGCAACGTCACTATATTGGTCGCCCCCGGTTTGATCGAGATTTGTAAAATAATTTCCGTTGGTTGCGTAATACAGGTCCAGCATTCCCGAGATTCCACCCTCCGGGTCACTGTTCCCGCCCTGAACGGCAACGGCGACATAAGTGGCCGAGGGGTCCACTGCGATGCCGTAGGCCTGCACCAGGTTTGTCTCACCGGCGCCCGCCTCCCACAAGGCATTGGTTTCCGGGGCGCCTTCGTAAGGAGCAAAGGAAAGAATCGCCGGAGGTAGTGGGGGGGGATTTGTCTGAAAGAATTGAATCGAAAAGAATTGAATCGCATAAAGGATTCCATTGGTGTCAACTGCAATGTCGAACGGCCTGGTCGTCAAAGCCGTATTGGTCCCTATGGGAGCGACCTCCTCACCAGGGTCATTGGTTGCCACTGTGCCATCGGCGGTCAATTGCCATCGAATAATACCCGCGGGCATGGAAACTTGCTCGTCGCTCATCCAGATGAACGCATTCGTCCCGGTGCCCGTTACTTGAAGGCCGCTGAGCCATGGGTTGAGGTCGTTGGTTGGATAATTGTCCATCCGCAACGCTTCCACGTAGTTGGTCAGGGTTTCGTCAAGCGCGTACACGAAGCCATCCCCGGAAAAATCGTTGATGTACACTTTATCGTTTGCGGCGACGGAGATTTTCCAAGGGCTGAAATCTTGGTTGGCAAGGCCCGTCCCCGCGCCCCAGGTTAGGTTGGTCGGAAAACTCCCACCCGGATTGGATGCTCCTTCGTCACCCGGGCTGCCGTCGGCATTGTATTTAAAAATAGTGAACTCGCCAACGGTGCAACCTATAAAAACCCTCCCGTAATAAGGGCTGTTGGTGTTGCGGTTAATATCGACTCCGGTGGGGTTGTAGTCGCGGAAATTGGTCCCATCGTCCGTGATGTTGGTCCAACTGTCATAGCCCGTCGAAGCCGCCGTGATGCTCACAGTATAGCCGCCCGGTGAAATATTCGTGCCGGTATTGTTGGTCCCGTCCCAAACGACCGAATTCAAACCGACGAGAGTCCCCGCGCTTCCGCCCGGAAAACTGTTGGTCCAGATGACATTGGTGCTGGACGTGACCTTGAGGGAAACTCCGGCAGTGGCGTTGTCATTGAGGATGTAGCTGATCGTGACTTGTCCGCCCGGCAGGATGACGCCGCCAACCAAAGAGCCGTTGATGCGGATGTCCGTGGCATACACGTTGGCTCGGAGCGTGGGTTGGCAGACAAAAAGCAGAAAAATGAAGACTCCAATGGCGAACAATCGGTTGCGGGCACTTACCTGCATGTTACGAACCACCTTTCCATGCGCTGAACACTATGCGTTGGCACGAGCAATTCAAGATTTAACTAAAAGATAGTCTAAAAATTATCGGTTGACACTTTAAAAGTTATCAATCAATCTATCCGTATTCGTTGATATAACGAATCTCATTCAGAGTGGTGGAGGGACTGGCCCGATGAAACCACGGCAACCGGCGGCCGCAAGGCCGCGCCAGGTGCCAATTCCAGCCTGATGGCCCGCAAGCGGTTCTTGCGGTTTATCGGGAAAAAATGAGAAGA
>DATAXU010000238.1:0-14450 GCA_036272955.1 Verrucomicrobiia bacterium | reverse complement strand
CGGCACAACCACTTTGAGATACGCGAAATAAATCCGGCGCCACAACCACGATTCCGGTTTCCCACAATCAAGGACCAGAAGCCGTCCGCCCGACCGCGCCACCCGCGCCATCTCCTCCAGTCCCCGCTCCCAACTCGAAAGGTTCCGCAAACCATAACCAATCGTCACGATGTCAAACCTCGATTCCTCAAACGGAATCTGCAAAACGTCCCCTGTCATAAACCGCGCCGCGCACCCGTTGCGCCGCCCGCGCGCCCGCGCCACCTCCAACATTGCCGGACTAAAGTCCAACCCCACCACATCCGCGCCTGCGCCGTTCAACGCAAAGGCGATGTCGCCGGTCCCGCAACACAAGTCCAGCGCCTTCTCTCCCCGCTGGACGCCTGCCATTCGCACCAGCAATTTTTTCCAACGGCGATGCATCCCGAGGCTTTGCAAGTCATTGATCAAATCGTAGCGCGGCGCGATGGCGCCAAAGAGGTCCGCGACGCGTGCGCCGCGCTGCTCTCCTGCTTGGTAAAATTTGTTGCTCACGCCGTCTTTCCCTTTAGCTTGAGCGTATGGCGTCCGCTATTCAAGTCGCGCCTCGAACCGACCTGGTCATCACCGGAATGAACTGCGCCAACTGCGCGCGCCACGTCGCCGAAGCGCTGCAAGGGGTCGCAGGCGTGGATCGCGCCGACGTCTCTTTGACCAACGCGCGCGCCGAAGTTCGCTGGCGCTCTCAAGCGACGCCGAACCTCGCCGCTTTATCCGCAGCCGTCCGCGCCGCCGGATACGAAGCGAAACCCGTCACAACCGAATCAAAAAAAAAGCGACCAACGGGCTGGCTCCTCAACGTCGCGGTCGGACTCGCCTGCACGATTCCGATTGCAGCCGGCGAATGGATTTTTCATTGGGAAATGGCGGCGTGGTTTCAATGGCTCTCCTTTACGCTCGCCTCGGTTGTCCAGGTTGTGTGCGGCGCGCGATTTTATCGCGGCGCCTGGCATCAATTGAAATCCGGCGCATCCAACATGGACACGCTCGTGGCCCTCGGTTCAACCGCCGCGTTTGGCTACAGCGCTTGGGCATTTTTCAGCGGCGCCGGCGGTCACCTCTATTTCATGGAGGCGGCGGCGGTTATCACGCTGATCAGCATTGGACATTGGCTCGAAGGCCGCGCTTCCGCGATCGCCGAAAAATCCTTGCGCGCACTGTTTAAATTGGCCCCCGACCAGGCGCGCCGCCGCAATGCCGACGGCGCGGAAACTGACGTGGCCGTCGGAGATTTGAAACCCGGCGATTGTGTGGTTCTGCGGCCAGGCGATCGCGTCGCGACGGACGGCACGGTGATCGAAGGCCAGTGCAGCGTCGATGAAGCGATGCTCACCGGCGAATCTGTCCCGGTTGAAAAGCAGCCCGGCAGCCTGCTTTACGCCGGCACGCTCAATCTCAACGGCCATATTGCCATGAACGTCACCGCCATTGGCGAAGCGACGGCGATGGCGCGAATCGTCGCCGCCGTTCAGCGCGCGCAAAACAGCCGCGCCGAGATCCAGCGCCTTGCGGACGCCGTCAGCAATGTGTTTGTCCCAATCGTTTTGGTGGTGGCGATTGCGGCGGGACTTTGGTGGGGATTGGCAAATCAAAAAGCGAATCACGTCAGCAATTTTCTCGGCCATTATCTCTGGCACCCGAGCCTGCCGGCGACGCCCCTGGCGGCCGCCATTCTCAGCGCTGTCGCGGTCCTGATCGTGGCGTGCCCCTGTGCGATGGGATTGGCAACGCCCGTGGCAATCATGGCCGGTACGAACGCTGGCGCAAAACGGGGCATCTTAATTCGAGACGGGATCGCGCTGGAAAAAGCGGGCCGAATCACCGTATTGCTCGCCGACAAGACCGGCACATTGACGTCCGGCAAACCCACTCTCGTCGCGACCGAAGGCGGAGACTTCAAGTTGGCCGCATCGCTGGCCGCCGCATCCAATCACCCGCTGAGCCGAGCGGTGGCCGGTTTAACGACGGAGCGAATCCCGTTGAAAGATTGGCGGGAAATTCGCGGCGCGGGAGTTGAGGCCGGTCCGGCCCGGCTGGGTTCCTTGTCCTGGCTTGAACAAGCCGGAGTCGCGATGTCAAACCCGAACGGCTTCGTTGAAAAATGGACCGCCCAGGGCGCGACGGTTCTTGGACTTGCGGACAATCGCGAGTTGAAGGCACTCTTCGCGTTCCAGGATGCGATCAAACCCGACGCCTCCCACGTGGTCGATCAGCTTGCTCGGAGCGGCTTAAAGATCTTCCTGGTGACGGGCGACAATCGCACCACGGCCCAAGCCATTGCGCGCCAGGCGGGGATCGCCGCGGAAAATGTTTTTGCAGAAATCAAACCCGAGCAGAAAGCGGAGTTGGTCAGGCAATTTCAAAGCAAAGGCGAGCGCGTCGCATTCGTCGGCGATGGAATCAACGATGCGCCGGCGCTGGAACAAGCCGATTTGGGCATCGCCGTCAGCCAGGCCAGCGACATCGCGGGTGAAGCGGCCGACATCATCCTGCTCAAGTCCAATTTAGGCGCGGTGCCCGAAGCATTGGACATGGCCCGCAAAACATTGCGGACGATCCGGCAGAATTTATTTTGGGCCTTCTTCTACAATGCCGCCGCTATCCCCCTGGCCGCGCTCGGCTTTTTGAATCCAATCCTGTGCGCGGCGGCGATGGGTCTGTCGGACCTCATTGTGATTGGCAACGCGCTGCGGCTGACCCGATCACGGCCTTAGTTCGGTGCCAATACCTTCCTTCGTGAAAACCTCCAGGAGGATCGAATGCGCGACGCGCCCATCCACGAACGAAACCCTGTCCACGCCGGCTTGCAATGCCTTCAACGCGCTATCCGCCTTGGGAATCATCCCTTTGTCAATGATACCGGATTTTTTCAACGGCTCCACTTCCGCCACGCGAAGGTAAGGGATGACGCTGGAAGCGTCCTTTGGATCGCGCAGCACCCCCGGGACATCGCTCATAAAAATCAGCCGGCCTGCTTTCAACGCAATTGCCATTTGTGCGGCGGCGGCGTCAGCGTTGCAGTTATAAATGCGCCCATCATCGCCGAGGGCGGTGGGGCTGCACACCGGCGTGGTTCCCGCGTTGAGGCATGCGTGAATCGCCTCAATGTTCACCGAAGCCACCTCGCCCAGAAACCCCGCGTCCAATTTTTCGCCCGCCGATTCCAACCAAAGCTTCCGCGATTTAAACACTGTCGTGCCGGGAAATCCCTTCGCCTTGCCGCCGAGACGATTGATTGTCGCGATTATCTCCGGGTTGATCTCCCGTGACAGCACCCGTTCGACAACCTCGGCCGTGGCTTCATCGGTCACGCGCATGCCCTGGACGAATGAAGCCTTAAGCCCGGCTTGCTCCATCGCGCGCGTGATCGCCTTGCCGCCTCCATGAACCACAACCGGATGAATGCCCGCCGCCGCCAAAAAAACAATGTCACGCGCCACGCCATCGCGACCGCCGGAGTCAGGCGCATCCATAAAACTTCCCCCGTATTTAATGACAAAGGTTTTGCCGCGATATCGTTGCAAGTACGGCAACGCCTCCAGCAAAACGTCCGCTTTGGAAATCAGGTCCTTCACCACCGTCAAGAAAACGTTGCCCTCGCGGGGGTTGCAAGAGAAAACGCATCTGCTAATCCGGTCGGATTCATTTACACTTTTTCATGAAAACACAAAACGCGACCCCAGGCGCGACTCGATTATAACCCCTTGAATTATAATCGACTATATCGTGTGACGGACGACTTTTCAAAACTGGCAGGCTTCTAGCTTTTACGAGCAATGCCGTCTTATTTGAGCCTGCCGGCGCGGAGAAGATAAAGCAGTATGATGTCTTTTAAAGTTGCGTCCGTGCTCCTTTTGGCCGCCTTGGGCACTATCGTTCTCTTTGTCACTACCGGCTCACCCGTCAGATGTTTCCTCTTCCTTGCGGTGGCTGTGGCAGCGACCGTTGTCTCGCGCCGATTTCAACCCACACTTTGCCGGCTGCCGGTCCCCAAGCCGCAACCTCGGCAGCCGTGGCAAGGCCGTTGAAACCGCAAAATTTTAAGATATTGGTCAGTCAAATAAAAATATTATGTCCGAAAAAGTTATAAAGGACCTTCTGGAAATTGTTAACCTCTTAACCGGGGAAGTGCGCGACTTGCGCCAGCGTGTGCATTGGCAGGAGGCACAAATTCGCGCCCTCCACACCTATGCCGTCGCAAAAATTGCCGACCTCGGTGGCGAAGACCGACAGGCCGCTTTCGACGACATCAAAAAGGTGCATCGCGATTATTACGACCAGGACATCTCGGAAATTGAAAGCAAGTTTCCGTTGATCGCCAGTGACATCGACATCCGGAAATCAATGCCGGCTGAGGAACAGGAATGGTGGTACGCGCTCGATAAATATTATCCGAAACAGGAAGACCCCATTTGACGTTGAAGTGGGGAGCGCCGGCGGTTTCTGAAAACTGAATGCGCCTTGCGCAAAGCCCCCGATGGCTGTAAAAAGTAAACATGAAAACGTCCGACGCTCGATCGAACAGCCATTCACCGCTCGAGAGCATGGAGGAATGGGAAGATTTCCTTAAGGAACGCTACCCGGAGCCTGCAGTCTCAGAAACCGCGCCGTTCCACGCGGTTGACCCGGATAAAAAGAAGGAGCAATTTCGCAATTACGAAGCCGACGCCCGTCCCACCGTCCGCGAATTCTACCGGCAGAATCACCGTCACCAGACTTATGATTTCGCGCAGGCCAAAAGAAAGGAATTCCTCGGCCTCAACCGCCGCAACATGGGCGTTTGGGAAGCGATGGAATACCTGAACACGCTCATCGATGACAGCGATCCGGACACCGACCTCTCGCAATTGGAGCATCTGTTGCAAACCTCCGAACACATCCGCGCCGATGGCCACCCGCGCTGGTTTATTCTCGCCGGAGTGGTCCATGATCTCGGCAAAATGCTTTGTCTCTGGGACGAACCGCAATGGGCCGTGGTAGGCGATACTTTTCCAACCGGTTGCCGTTACTCCGATAAAATCGTTTTCCCGCAATTTTTTGCCGATAACCCGGACAGTCAAAATCCCCGCTACCAGACGCCCCTCGGCGTTTACGAGAAAGGCTGCGGCCTGGACAACGTCCAGATTTCTTGGGGTCATGACGAATATATTTATAATGTCACGAAAGATTATTTGCCGCAGGAAGCCCTCTACATGCTGCGCTACCATTCCTTTTACCCGTGGCATCGCGAGGGCGAATACAATGAACTGACCAACGCCCGCGACCGCGAGATGTTGCCCTGGGTGCAGAAATTCAACCTTTACGATCTCTACACCAAAAGCCATGCCAAGCCGGACGTCAAAGCCTTGCGGCCCTTTTACGAAGAGTTGATCGCGGAATACTTTCCGGCGAAACTGAATTGGTAGTGAAATCGCTGATTCAAATTGGCCTGGCGCTTGGCATCCTGGCCCTGGCCGGGTGCGGAAAAAAGCCCGAGGACAAAGGCTACACCATCGCCGTTATTCCCAAAGGCACCACGCACGAATATTGGAAATCCATTCACGCCGGCGCCGTCAAGGCCCAGCGCGAACTCTCTTCCCAAAGCATGCCGGTGGACATCATTTGGAAAGGCCCCTTTCGCGAAGATGACCGCGACCAGCAAATCCAAGTCGTCGAAAATTTCACCAGTCGCCGAGTCAGCGGCATCGTCCTCGCGCCTCTCGATTCCCAGGCGCTCGCCAATCCCGTCGCCAGCGCCGTCCAATCCGGCATTCCTGTTGTCGTGATGGATTCCGGGTTGAAGTCCGACAAATACATCAGCTTCGTCGCAACGGACAATTTCAAGGGCGGCCAGTTGGCGGCCGATTACATGGCGAAGTTGCTCAACGACCACGGCAACGTCATTCTGTTGCGCTACGCCGTCGGCTCCTCCAGCACCGAGGAACGCGAGAAAGGTTTTCTGGACGCGCTCGCCAAATACCCCGGCCTCAAATTGATTTCCTCCGACCAATACGCCGGCGTCACCGTGGAAACCGCTTACCAGGCTTCGCAGAATCTCTTGAATCGCTTCGGCGACGAAGTCAACGGCATCTTCGCCGTCACCGAACCTTCCACCATCGCCATGACCAAGGCGCTGAGGGACCTCGGCAAAGCCGGCGGCAAAGTAAAAATGATCGGGTTCGATTCCGGCACTCAATCCGTGATCGATTTGAAAAACGGGGACGTTCAGGCGTTGGCAGTGCAAAATCCCCTGCTCATGGGCTACCTCGCCGTAAAAACCATGGTGCAATATTTACGGGGTCAAAAGGTCGAAAACCGGATTGATACAGGCGTCGTTTTGGTGACCCCGGAAAATATGAATCAGCCGGCGATGAAGGATTTGCTCCGGCCGCCCATCGCAAAGTATTTGGGCGACTAACCCGCTCCTGTCAATTCATCAACCGACCGAGGGTCGAAATGGTATCCCCCGCCCCCGCCCCACTGCGGCGCAGAAGCAGGGCCTTGAATCCGGCTCCGCGCGCTCCTTGAAGGTCTTCCCCGGCGCTGTCGCCAATATGCAGGATGGTTTCCGCCGGTTCCCCCAGCCTCGCGGCAGCCGCTTCGAAGAGCCGCGAATCCGGTTTGTGATGGCGCACCTCGCTGGAAACCAGCACCGCGTCAAAATACTTCTCCAATTCCAAAGCACCCAGCAAAGGCCGCAGCCGATCATCCCAGTTGGAGATAATGCCGAGTTTCAAACCGCGCCCCTTCAGAGATCGCAGGCACGGGACGACATCATCGAAAATCCGCCACGCCGTTGCGGAGGCGAATTCGCGGTAGAGATCAGAAAACAGCGCATCGCCGGGCGGCGGCGTCACCTCGGCAAAAGATTGTGTAACCAGGTCTGACCATTCCGCCATGCTGTAACCGAAATTCTTTTTGGCCTTCCACGCCGTCGCAAATTGCCGCTCCAGCTTTTCCGCCGCAACGTTGATGCCGTGCCGCTTCGCAATTTCGGCGTAAATATGCCCGACCGACGGCCACGGTTCGATCAGCGTCCCGCCCACGTCAAATGTTACCGCGCGAATCGCCGACCAATCCACGAGCGGCAAATAATCGTTCAGGCCGCCCTCATCCACCCCGTCCGCCAGCCCAAGCTCCACCATCGCATCCCCGATCAAGTGAAGCGACCCCGTCACAACAACAAGCCGATCTTCGACCGTCCGGTCAAACGCCTCCGCAACGCTGGCGCAAATTATAATGGGCGCCGCCGCGTTCGATTGGCGGCAGAGTTCCGCCAGCCATTTCGGATCGGCCCCGCGCTCGCTCGGAACGGGACAAATCAGGATCCGCCCCGCCAACGGCGCAAGGATGCGACAGATTGCCGCGCAATCCTTATCGCGCATGGCCCCAATCGCCAGAGCGGGTCGATTTCCCGCAAAACGGGTGCGCAGCGCGTCGGCGAGGGTGCGCGCGCCCGCGGGATTATGGGCGCCGTCAAGCAAAACAATGCGCCCGCCCCCCCGTTCCACAATTTGCTGGCGTCCTGACCACCGCACCGTTTTCAGCCCCTCGCGAATGGCGGTTTCGGACACTGGAATTTGCGGCGCAAGAGCGCGGGCGACGGCAGCGGCAAGGGCTGCGTTCGTTTTCTGATGTTCGCCCGTCAGGGCAACTTCGAGTTCTTCAGCCGTTTTGGCAATAACCGTCAGCGGCGCGTGAAGCCGGTTTGCGGTTTCCCTTATTACCCTCAACGCGTCCGGCTCTTCCGCAGTCGTGATGACAGGGACCTCCGGCTTGATAATGCCCGCCTTTTCCGCGGCAATTTCCGCAATGCTGGTGCCCAGCCATTTTTCATGGTCCATCTGCACGTTGGTAATGACGCTGGCAAGCGGGGTCACGATGTTCGTCGCATCCAATCGTCCGCCCAGGCCCGTTTCCCAAATCACCAGTTCGCACTTCTGTTCCGCGAAATATTGCAACGCCATCACCGCAACGACCTCAAAAAACGTGGGGCTTGCCTGCTCCCCCAACGTGGCGATCACCTCCCGCGTCCGCTCCGTCAAACGGGCGACGTCTTCATGGCTGATCATCACGCGATTGACCTGGATGCGTTCAGCGAATGAAACCAAATGTGGGGACGTGAACAACCCCACGCGCAGTCCCGCCGTGCGATAAATATTTTCCAGCATCGCGCACGTCGAACCTTTTCCATTGGTGCCGGCGACGTGGATGAACCGAAGTTGAAGATGCGGGTTGCCCGCCGCGGCGGCGAGGCGGCGCATGTTTTCCAATCCCAACTTCATCCCAAAGAGACGCAAGTCGTACAGGAACTCGACAGCCTGGGAATAATTCATTGCGACGCGGCGGCGCGTTTCTGCACGTATTGCGCCATGATGCTGACGGCGATTTCCGGAACGCTGACCGCGCCGATATCCACTCCCACCGGCGTTGCGACACGCGCGAATTCCTCCGCCGTCGCCACATTGCGTTTGAGAAACCCCTCGCGGATGATGCGCGATTTGCGTTTGCTGCCAATCATTCCCAAAAATAAAAACGGCTTGTGGATCCATTCGGCGAGCACGTTGGCGTCATGTTGATGCCCGCGCGTGACGATCAATCCCATGGCCGATTGCGCGGGCAGCGGCGTCTCAAGAAGTTCCCCCCAATTGCCCACGCGCAAACGCACTCCGGGCGGAAAATGCTCGCCATTGGCCAATTCGGGCCGGTCGTCAAACACGGTGACGTCGAAATCCAGTTCCAACGCCAGCGGCACGACAGCCTGCGCAATGTGCCCGGAACCCGCGATCCACAGGGGCAGCGGCGGCGTCACCGTTTCGCGATACAACCACTCCCCCGCGTTTTTCTCTTCCACCCATCCGATCGAAAAGTCTTCCCGGACGCCCCACGCCAGTTGCTGGTCGCGTCGGGCAAGAGCGTCCCACACATCGGCGGCCTCCGCCGCGCCGGGAATAATCAACCCGAACACCGTCCCCCCGCATATCAACCCATCGTCCCATCCGAAATCATGGTCCAGTGTCAAATCGAACGTTTCCGGCTTGCCGGAAGCAAGCGCGCCCCGCGCGCGGCGGCGGATTTCCGCTTCGAGACATCCCCCGCCCAATGTTCCGACCATTTTGTCATCGGGAAAAAACAGCGCTTTGGCCCCCTGCTTTTGCGGCGAAGACCCTTTCACGTGCGAAATGATTCCCAAAGCAAATCGTGGATTTTGCTTCATCGCCGCAACGACTTGTTGAAAAAAATGGACCACCGAAAGCTAACCTAACGGCTCACGACAGAAGGCTAAAGGCTAAATTATTCAGCCCTTTGCCGTTTTTTCCGCCGCAGTGGCCTGCGACTTGCTTTTAAGGCTTTTGCGTTGGGCCTCCCTTACAACCTGCCCAATGTAGAGACACGAATGCAGAAGTCGGTGACATGGGTAGAGCAGGATATGGCTCAACGCTCGCTCCGCGGCAGCATAAAGCCTTATTTGCTGGCCGCGCTTTGTACAGCGTTCGCCTTCGTCCTGCGACTGGGCTTGGACCCGATCTGGAAGGACCGGCTCCCCTATGTCTCATTTTTCATAGGTTTTTTCGTTGTGGCTCAATTCGCGGCAGTTTGGCCGTGTCTGTTTGCGATGATTGGCGGATTCCTGCTGGGGGACTGGTTTTTTGTCACGCCGCGTCACAGCCTGCTCATCCACGACCAGGTGAATCAAATCAACGCCGCTTTCTATTTTGTTTTTTGTTCGGCTGTCTTGTTTTTTTCCCTCCGAATGCGCCGCGCCCTCGCCGCCGAGCGCGCCGCCGGGTCCACTCTTGGGCAATTGGCGGCGATTGTTGAATCCTCAGACGACGCAATCATTAGGAAATCGCTGACGGGCAAAATTGTAAGTTGGAACTCCGGCGCCGAAAAGCTCTACGGTTACACCGAAACCGAAATGCTGGGCCAGTCAACCGAACTTCTTTTGGCCTCCGAGGGCGGCAAGGAGTTGGCGCCGTTGTTGGAGCGCGTGGGTCGCGGCGAACAAATCAGCCATTTCGAAACCACCCAGCGCAGGAAAGGCGGCGACTTGGTGGAAGTTTCCGTGACCATCTCACCGGTCCGCAATGGCAACGGACAAATCATTGCCGCCTCGACCATCACCAGGGACATTGGCCAGCGCAAACGCGCCGAGCGGGAGAGGGAGCGTTTGCTCAGCGAGTTGCAGACGGCTTTGAGCGAAGTCAAAACGCTCAGCGGCTTTTTCCCCATCTGCGCCCACTGCAAGAAGATTCGCGACGACAAGGGCTACTGGAATCAGATCGAGGTCTATGTCCGTGACCACTCCAATGCCAGCTTCACTCACGGAATTTGCCCCGAGTGCGCCAGGCGGAATTTCGACCTGCTCAAGAGCGAGTAAGGTCAATCTAATCAGGAGTGAGTTAAGCCGCCACTTTGCGGGCTTGTCGGTCGGCCGCTTCCCAGACGTTGACGAAGCCGGGCAGCACAAGGCGGATTTTCCCGATGCTCTCGTGTATTTGGTGCAGCAACGAATGCGCCCCGGCGCCGATCCACTGCCGATACCAATGCACCGCCTCGCGG
Source organism: Verrucomicrobiia bacterium (assembly GCA_036272955.1). Lineage (GTDB taxonomy): Bacteria > Verrucomicrobiota > Verrucomicrobiia > Limisphaerales > Palsa-1400 > DATAUD01. Next base: position 3,869 of record DATAXU010000238.1, on the reverse strand, counting down.
CTGATGGCCGGCTCTTCGTCGGGAGGAAATTGATATTGACGATCACCCGCAAGCAACTCGCACAGGACGATCGCGGCGCGGTGGCGCACAGAAAGCGGGGCTTGCGCCTTCCGCCATAATGAAAGCGCCTGCTCCAGATCCGAATTCAGCATCAGCAACTCCGCCCGTTGAGTATTAATGACCGGGTCCTGCGGAAAATGTTTGATGCCCTGCGCGGTCCAATGTCGGGCAAAATCCAGGCACTCTGATCGGCTCAGGGCTATTTGTCCGCCGATTTGCCATACCCGCGCCTCGGCCGGATTCTCCAGTACCAATTGGTTAAGGAGCTTCAGGGCTTCGAGCGGCGCACCCTGCGAGGCGTGGAAGCGCGCAAAATCGAATCGCACGGCGCGCGACAGCGGCTCTTCCGCAAGCGCGGCCTCAAATGCCTCGCGCGCAGCCTCTGGTTGATTGGTTGCAGTCAAACATGCCGCAAGGCAGTGGTGAGGCGCCGCTCTGAGGACATCGCGATTGACCGGCGTGAACGCGGGCTGCCCTCGCATGGCAAGGCACTGCTGCATTTGCTCGGCCGCCTGCGCCGGTTGCTTGAGTTCGATGTAAGCCAGTCCAAGGCTGAAATGCTGGGACGCGGTCATCCCCGCGCTTTTCGCGAATGGAATCTGCCACAATTGCGCCACTTCGGAAAAACGTCTGCCCGTCATCAGGTGCGTCGTTAATTGCGTCAATAATGTTTCCTTCAACTCCGGCGTGACCTGGGCCGAAGGCTGTGCAAAAAGCAGACGAAAAGCTTCCCAATAACGGTCGATGCCGGCATCCAACTGCCCCGAGCGAACCAATTCCAATCCGAGGCTCATCAACAGATTGGGTTCGTCAGGCAGTTCGTCGATGGCGCGCCGAAGCAGCTTCAAGTTGCGCTCGACCTTGTGCCGGCCCGCAAGGATTTCCTCGCTGTAACCGTGATGCAGAAGACGGCTTTTCCCGATTTGATGCTTCAAGCCCCATTGCTGGCATCGGACCTGGATGCTGCTGAACGCCTGCTCGTGGATGCGCCCCACGAAAAACAGACCGGGCGCATTTCGGAACAGCCGCGGCACATAGCTGCAACCCTCCGCCTCGCGCCCGGCGTCAATTATAGGAATGCGATAACCCAGCACGGTGGACGCCTGAATTTCACGCCCCAGGATTTGTCCCTCTCCGGCCATCAATTCCTCGTCGGCGTCAAGTATCAAAATCCAATCCCCGGTGGCGTGCTCCAAAGCCGTGTTCCGCGCGGCCGCAAAATCGTCGCACCATTCAAAGGAATGCACTTCAGCCCCGTGTTCTTTGGCGATTTCCACAGTGCGATCGGTCGATCCCGTGTCCACCACGACAATTTGCGAGGCGATGGATTGGACGGAACGGAGGCATCGGCCGAGGAATTCCTCCTCGTTTTTGGTGATCAAACAAACCGAAATCCGCGAGCTTCCCGTCGGCGCCGGGAGTTTCAGCCATTCGGGAGACGCGCTCCCTCGCAGATTGCCTTTTAGAAATTTTTTCGGAGGCGCCCAGCCCGGAGCCATATCACGCGCTCGTTGCGCGCATTGACGGGCCGATTCACCCGCACCGGCGCGGAGCGCGATTTCTCCCAGCAACGCGTACGCTTCTGGATGGTAGGGCCGCAAAAGAATGGCGGACGTAGTCGCTTCCCAAGCCGCCGCAAATTGTTTTTTCCCGGCGAGGTCCCGTGCGCGATTGAGATGGCCGATCAAGGCGCACGCAGGCAGCACGATGGCAGCCGTTGCATGCACCGGCTTTTTCTGGACCGCGTCGGGCAGCGTTTTGTCGGTCCAGCATCGGCCCGCACACGACGAAGAGTGGCTGTGGTCCAATGCCGGCAGCGGCAGATGCAATGGCGTCGTCGCGGGCGCCGCGGTTGGAATCTGGTAGCCCTTCCGCAGCGGCGCATCTTTGGGCATGCCCCACTTGGCTTTGAAAATCTCCCAGTTGCGCGACATGCTTGCGCGATAATCCATCCCGGCCCCTTTGAATGTCTGGCCGCCGGTGTGATGGACAAAAGACGCGTGCGCGATGCGAAGCTTAAAGCCGCTCAGCCCCGCGCGAATGCAAAAATCGTCGTCCTCAAAATTGCCGTTGCCGAATTGCGCGTCCAGTCCCCCGATCTTTTCCAGAACGGCGCGCCGCAGCAACAGGCAAAACCCAACCAGGCGCGGCGCCTCCGTGGATTGCCCCGCATGTACACCGCTCCATTGAACGGCGAATTTCGGCAATTCGTCCAGGCTTCCATAATTGGCCGAAGAAACCAGTTGCGGCCCGGAAACCGAATTAGACATCGGCCCCACCAAACCGCAATCGGGATACAGCTCCAAAATCGAAAGCATCTGTTCGAGCCAGCCCGGCGTGGCGACGGTGTCATTGTTGAGCAGCAGAATCGCATCGCCTTGGGCACAGGCCAGGGCCTGGTTATTGCCCCCGGAAAAACCGAGATTCGCCCGATTAAAAATGACCCGCACGTGCTCGCGTTTGGCGGCGTACTGGCGGAAAAATTGGCCGGTCCCGTCGTTCGAACCGTTATCGACAAGGATCAATTCATGCGACAGAGCGGTATGTTTTTCAATGCTCGCCAGGCACTGCCGCGTGTCGGCCAGTTGGTTATGCGCCAGGATGATGATCGAGACGAGCTTGCCCAGGGGCGGATTATACAATCGCATGACCGAGCTTTCGGATATCCGGGTTTTGCCCTCCTGGTCAATAATAACGTCAGGACTGGCGTTTTCCAGCCATTTGCGGTGAAAAAGTTCGATGTTCTCCCCGACGCGCCGAAATCGTTCCGGTCCGCTCTGCGATTCGTGATGGATCACCACGCTCGCCGGCTCATAGACCGCAAGCCAGCCGCGTTGGCGCAACCGCAGGCACAAGTCCACGTCCTCGTACCCGTTCCAATACTGCTCGTCAAATCCCCCCACTTCGTCAAAACACGTTTTTCGCACCAACATGGACGCCGCCGTGACGGCTTGATACACGCGGCGCTGGTTCGCCAGCGGAAAGTCCGCTTTCTCGTTTGCAAACAGGTGAAACGCCAGCAACGGATCGTGGTCCCAGCAATCCGCCAGCGCGACCCCCGCGTGCTGGATGGTCCCGTTGGGATACAGCAATTTGCTCCCCGCCACCGCGACGGACGGATCGCCCTCAACCAGGGAGAAAAGTGGTCCAAGCCAGTTGGCCTGCGGTTCGGTATCGTTGTTGAGGAATGCGATGTACCTGCCAAACGCCGCCGCGGCGCCTTGGTTGCACGCCTTGGCGAAACCGACGTTTTCCGTGTTCAAGATGGCCCGCAGCCGGCCAGCAGCTTCCTCAGCCCGGAGAAATTCTTGCGTGCCATCTGTGGACCCATTGTCCACTACGATGATGTCATGCCGCGGCGCGGGCGTGCTGGCGCGCAACGCCTCCAGGCATTTGCGTGTCAATTCGATTTTGTTGAACGTCGGAATAACGACCGTGACTTCAGGCTTTTCCAGGACCGGCGCTTTCGGCGGCGCAACGGCCGCCGCCTTGGGCTGTGAATGTGTTCGTGCGGCCGGCCGCTTGTCAAAGAAATGGTAAATTCTGTCCGCCACTCTCCGCGCGCGTTGGATGTCCCGTTCGGGCGACATCACCTGCGGCAGGGCAATCTCCTCCCGGATGCGTGTTTGCTCCTCGAATGTGTTGGCGTCCTTGACGAAAAACACCTTGCACCCGCACAACGACGCCTCGCTGGACATCAGCGTGTTCTCGTCCATCGTGTAAAAATTCTTCGCCTTGCGCAGCACGGCCAGCGTTCTCATATGCGCGTAATGATCCGAGAAAGCCCCGTTGTGGTTCTGGGCGGCGGT
>DATAXU010000237.1:0-9530 GCA_036272955.1 Verrucomicrobiia bacterium | reverse complement strand
CGAGATGATACCACTGGCCGAGCGTCAGCGCGTTGGTGATTGAAAGAAAAGTCCCAAATCCGCTGGCGTCGCAAATGGCCGCCAGCGGCGCGCCGTTGGCAAGCGCCAACCCGTAAGTATCAAACGTGCCCGAACCGAGCGGTTTGGCGAAAATAAGCTGGGTTCCGTTGGTGGAAAATATTTTCACCCAGGCTTCCAACGTCACCGAAACCGGCTCCAGACTTGGCGAATCGGCGACTACGACGTAGCCGCTGGTTCCGTCCAGAAGGAAACTTTGCCCAACCTCCCCGGCGGCGTAAGACCCTCCGTTCGTCAGGACTCCGTTGTTGGTACCGACGGAATCCAGCGCGTTACTCTCCGCGCGCCACCAACTAATCATCCCCGCGGGCGCCGATAGCGCGGACTGCTGCAACGCAACGCTCGTGACACGCACGATCACCGAGGTGGCCGTATTGCTCAACACCATCGACACGTTATTGGACGGATAAGTGAAATTTCCAAACGCGCCATTGCGTGTCCCGACGCTCACTAGAGTAAACGAGTCATTTGTCGTCGGAACATAATGGTTGGTCAGGTTGACGCTAAGCGTGCCATTCAATGTGATCGCGCCCGGGGCCTGGATTTGTGCGAAATTCGTTCCGGGCGTTTTGCCGTCGATGCCATAATTAACAACCGAATTGGAAGTGCCTAAATAACCCCCGTCCAGTAAGAACAGGCCCCCGACGCCAAAGTTGATCGCTCCATAATTGTCAAACGCAACGGAATAAAAGGCCGTGGTTCCTGTCGGAGAGGGCAGAAAAGTCCCCGCATTGTCAATCCGCGGAGCGCCCCCTTGATAATTGAATGCCGCCGCACCTTGAATCTGAAAAGTGGCCCCCACATCGTTCGTGATAATACAACTGTTCATATTCAGGTTCCCGCCGCCCCAAACCATTGTTCCGCTGTTTTCCAACGTGCGCGTCGTCAGGCCAACACCGCCATATCCGGCGAAAGCCGCAATATTCAAAGTCGCCCCCGGCCCAATGGTGGTTTGCCCGCTTCCGTCCATCGTGCCGCCAGTCCAGTTCATCACGCTCCCCACCGTCACGGTATTGGCTCCGCCCAGGACGCCATTGAGATTGAGAACCTGCGGCGCCACCGTCCCGCTGCTGTCGAAATTGACCGTGCCTCCGGCAATGTTCAGCAGAGTGCTGCCGATGCAAGTGTAGTTGCCCGTCAAATTGGCGGTGCCCCCCGTGAACAAATTGCTGCCGGTTACATTGACAATCCCCGCCAGATTTGCCGTCCCGGCGCTGACCTGCAACGTGCCCGCCCCAGTGATCGAGGAGCTGGCGCTCGCGTTGAAAATGCCCCCGGCATAATTGATCGTCGCCCCTATTGGAACAGTGACAGGTCCCCACTGCACTCCGCCGCCTCCCAACGATAGCAGGCCCCCCCCAGCGAGATTGAGCGCTCCATAGTTGTTAAAGGGAACGGAATAAAAGGCGGTCGTTCCTGTCGGAGAAGGTAGAAAAGTCCCCGCATTGTCAAACCGTGGAGCGCCACCTTGATAATTGAACGCCGCCGCACCTTGAATCTGGAAGGAGGCCCCCGCATCGTTGGTGATGATACAACTGTTCATATTCAGGTTCCCGCCGCCCCAAACCACCGTTCCACTGTTTTCCAACGTCCGCGTAGTGAGGCCAACGCCGCCGTAGCCGGCGAAAGCCGCAATATTCAAAGTCGCCCCCGGCCCAATGGTAGTTTGCCCGCTACCATCCATGGTCCCACCAGTCCAGTTCATCGTGCTTTCCACCTTCACGGTTTCAGCTCCGCCCAAAACGCCATAGAGATTGAGAACCTGCGGCGCCACCGTCCCGCTGCCGTCGAAATTGGCCGTGCCACCGGCGATGTTCAGCAGCGTATTGCCAACGCACGTGTAATTGCCCGTCAAATTGGCGGTGCCCCCGGTGAACAAATTTGATCCCGTTATATTGACAATCCCCGCCAGGTTTGCCGTCCCGCCGCTGACCTGCAGCGTCCCCGCCCCAGTGATGGTGGAACCGGTGCTTGCATTTAAAGTGCCCCCGGCGTAATTGAGCGTCGCCCCTGTTGGAACAGTGACAGGCCCCCACTGCAAGCCGCCTCCTCCTAACGACAGCATGCTCGCGCCCTGCAGATTGAGTGCTCCATAATTGTTGAAGGCTACGGAATAAAAGGCGGTGGTTCCTGTCGGAGAAGGTAGAAATGTCCCGGCATTGTCAAAGCGTGGAGTGCCCCCCCCATAATTGAACGCCGCCACACCTTGAATCTGGAAGGTCGCTCCCGCATCGTTGCTGATGATACAACTGTTCATTCCCAGGTTCCCGCCGCCCCACACCACTGTTCCGCCGTTTTCCAACGTCCGCGTCGTGAGGCCAACGCCGCCGTAGCCGGTGAAACCCGCAATATTCAGGGTCGCCCCCGGCACAATGATGGTTTGCCCGCTGCCATCCATCGTGCCGCCCGTCCAGTTCATCACGCTCCCCACCGTCACCGTATCGGCTCCGCCCAAAACACCATAGAGATTGAGAACCTGCGCCGCCACCGTCCCGGTGCCGTCGAAATTGGCCGTGCCGCCCGCAATGTTCAGCAGTGTATTGCCCACGCACGTGTAGTTGCCCGTCAGATTGGCCGTGCCCCCCGTGAACAAATTAGTCCCGGTCACATTGACAATTCCGGCCAAGTTGGCTGTCCCCGCGCTGACCTGCAACGTCCCCGCCCCGGTGATGGAGGAGCTGGCACTTGCATTGAAAATGCCCCCGGCGTAATCGAGCGTGGCATCTGCTGGGACGATTACTGTTCCCGCCTGCGCTCCGCCACCACCCAAGACCAGCGTGGTCTGATTTGACAGCGCGATTGCACCATAATTATTAAACGCAATGCCGTAAAAGCTAGTGGTTCCGGCCGAGGTAGGGAGGAAAATTCCCGCATTGTCAAATTCCGGAACGCCACCTTGATAATTGAATGCCGCCGAATTTAGAATCTGAAACGATGCCCCGGCATCGTTGGTGATGACACCCGACAAACCCAGGTTCCCTCCCCCCCAAACCACTTTCCCGGCGTTTTCCAGCGTGCGACCGAGCAGGTAAACTCCTCCGTAGCCCGTGAAACCGGCAATGTACAGGGCAGCCCCCGGCCGAATGACCGTCGAACCGGTGCCGCCCATCGTTCCCCAGGACCATACTCCCGTGCCATTCACACCCAGGATTCCGTTTCCCAACAGTTGCGGCGCCGCTGCGGACGAACCAAACGTGAAATCATGAACTTCGACGTTGGTGTTCAACGTGATGTTAACGGAACTGGTGATCATAACATTCTCATTTGTACTGGGAGCCATGTTGGGGGTCCAGTTCGATCCGACGCTCCAATCACCGCCCGAAAGGTTGGTCCAAGTGAACAGAAAGGGCAGGAAATGGGCGAACAGGTTAAAATTGGTGGTCATCGTGACGGTGATGGAATTACTGCGCGTCAGCACATCCCCAGTCCAGGCATGAAACGGAATCGAGCCGGTGCCAATGGCAGTCAATGTGACCACCTGGCCCTTGGTGTACGCGGGTTGATTGGGAACGACCACAACTGTCCCACCGTCGTTGAGCAGAGTGATTCGGTAAAGGACGGAATTGGGATCGGTTGGATCAGTTCCATCGAGGAACTCCTGCAGATTATCCACCCCGTCGCCGTCGAAATCGCCTGTGGCGGTTTGATTGAGGTTCCCGAAGTAGGCCATTTCCCAGGAATCCGGCAACCCATTGCCGTTTGCGTCGATGTACAGAGACGCTGGACTGCTCGCAACCGGGCCGGCTGTGTTCGAGACAATGACCGAATACTGACTCCCATCATAGTTGGAACTGACGTTGGTGAGCAGCAGGGCATCGCCCATGGCGCCTGAGATGGCCGTGCTGTTGGAGTACCATTGGTAGGAAACACCGCGCGGGTCAGCCACCACCACGGAGAAGGACACCGAGTTGCCCGGAATGACAATCTGGCTCTTGGGCTGAGCGACGATTTGTGGTGTCGCTCCGACTTCGCCGGTCTGGGATTGAAGGTTGCCGGGCGCATCAAAAATAAACTGGGCATTTTGAGCCCGGATGTTTGACGCGGTGAATGAGAAAAAAAGACAAATTACAAGGACGGCGTCTCTCAATTTGAATCGGTTGCCGACGCGGATCCCGGCACTTAAATCTCCCCGTCGGGTTGAACCGGTAGCGTGGTGAAAACCCGCGCAGGATCTCCGATTGATTCGCAAATATGGGGTTATCGCATTCACAGATAAAGGCTAACGATCCCAAAAAGCCGTATCGAATCCGAAATAATCAACCGCCATTCGGTGCGCCCATCGAGCTGCGGTGGCGAAATCCACGATATCCTCGGTATAGTTATAAACCCGCAAGAGCGGCGCTAATTCGTCGAAATAATTCTGTTCCTGGGCCGAAAACTGCTGCATTAAGTCCAAGGCATCGGGCCCAAACTGGCCTGGTCCAGTGCCCGCGATTTGTCCGTCTTGAACCAGCCATTCTTCCAATTCTTGCCCTTGAACTACCACACCTTCGGCAATTTCAATGCCGGCATGGGATTCCACCGCGGGAACGACGGTATCCATGATTTCAGTCTCGGCGTATGCACAGTCTTGAGCTATTTCCGCGCCGTGCGTGGCCACGGTTTGCGCGCCCAGCCCCAGGTCTTCAACAAACTCCGTCAATTCCTCCGGGTGCGTTACTGCCATGGTCGTCAACGTAACGGTCACGGTGTTAAAACCCCATCCCGGGAGGGTCCCCGCCAGCCCTTCGGCATCCACTTTCATGACGGGTTCGTTGGCCGCATAGGCGTACAAGTTCGGTCCCTCCCTCATTTCCGCACGCGGCAGGGGATCGCGGGATAGCCAACGGCCCAGCGCGGGGTCGTAGGCGCGGTAGTGCGTGAGCGCGAGCGAGGCTTCCGAACTCCACAACATGCCGGCAAACCCAAAATCGGCGTCCACATCGCCGCTTACCTTGGTTCGGCGTCCAAACGGGTCATAGGCATAGCGAGCCCGCACATTGCCTCCGATATCGGTCAACTCGCGAACCGAACCCAGATGATCCCGCGTGTAATAATACGCGCCAGCGTTCGTTCCCGTTTCCAATTTTACGCCTTCTGGAAAAAACCGTTTGTTGATCACAGTGCCTGATTTGTCACGTTCCTCGCAAATCTGGTCACCGCACCACACGAATCGCCGGAACAAGGTTTCGGAGCCGTTTTGAAGCTGCCGAATATAAGCGAGGCGGCTCAGGCCATCGTAGGCAAACTCTGTCCTTTGGCTCCCGGCATTCACGGCGGTGAGGCGGTTTTGGCCGTCCCATTCGTTCGTTCGGGAATTGATGGCAGCGTTGGCGGCCGCGCTGATTTGATTCAGCGCGTTATAGGTGGCCGTCGCCGTCGTGCCGCCCGCCTGTTCCGTCAAACGATTGCCCGACGGATCATAGCTGTATGCATAAGCTCCACTGGGTGCGCCCGAATTGGTGATTGCCGCGGAAAGAAGCTGGTTCGCCGCGTCATAACCAAAACTGAAAACGGAGGGCTTTTCCGCCCCGGCTTGCTGTGACCAGGTTGTGATTTGGCCGTGAGGGATGTCGAAGCCATAGCTGAACTGGGAAATGGGAGTCGTGCCGACCGTGTAATTAATCTCTTGGAGCACAAAATCCTCAAGATTATTCCCATAGCTGATTGTCGCTCCCTGTCCGTTAGGATCATTTTCCGACACCAGACGGGACGAGCTGCCATCATAGGCGTAGATGAAGGATCCCAACTCGTTGGATACGCCGGTGAGGCGGCCTGTGGCATCATACACTTTGGCCGTCGTTATTCCGTCGATGGACGTTTTCACGCGGCGCCCCAGTTCGTCATAAACATAGGCTATGGTGTCATTTGCAAGAGGCCCGGCCACGCTTCCCATGGCGCCCGCACCCAAACCCGGGGGCGAGGTTATCGGGATGTAACCATAGGTGGTGGTGCCGATCCCGTCCGTCATGGAAACAACACGGTCATAGTTCGAATCGTACGTGTAGCTGACGTTTGGAGTCGGGACCGTCGTGTTGCCATGGGAAATGGATAAAATTGAATCATCGCGATTGTACGTGTAAAAGGTGGCTTGATTTTTTTCGTCAATAATCTCCTGTGGGCGGCTGGTGGTGTTCTCGTAAGAATACTGAACCTGTGAACCGTCAAGATACTGTTTGGCGGTTCTTCGGCCTTGAACATCCGTTAGCCAGGACGTTGTCCGGCCCATCGGATCGGTAAGGCTCTTCAAGGCTCCGCAATTGCACCACTCAAGCAGCGTCGTCCGTCCGAGCGGGTCGGTCTTTTTGGTTAATTGGCGCATGTTGTCGTACTCGAACGACGTTTGCCGTCCCGCGCGGTCGGTGAATGCGACGCAATCCAGACGGTCGTAGCTGAACAGAGCGAAAGTGCCGTCAGGAAACGTGATGCGAGTGAGCCGGTTCAGATTGTCGTAATCATATGTCATCTGATAACCGCTGACGTCGCTTAAGCTTCTTACCCGGCCATAAGCGTCATAAGTGGCGGCAACCACATCACTCGACCCGGGCAACGGGCCATCCGCCGCAAGGAGATAGCCGTTCGAATCATAGGTATATGCAACCGTTTCATTTTTCGCATCGGTCATCGTCAGGATTTGGCCGCGCGCGTTGTAGGAACACAGGGTCGTCTGGCCAGCGGCATCGGTCACGGAGAGTGGCAGGTGTTGGGAATTATAAGTCGCTTTGACAAGCAGTTCGTTGTCCCCCGCCCGAGTCTGGCGGACTTCCAGCAGGTCAATGCCATTGGCGTCGTAAACGTAGCTGAACACACGCCCGAGGGGATCAACCGCGCTGATCAGGTGGCCGAACGGATTGTATCCGTAAGTCTCAAGCTGCGTCGTGCCATCATCAAGCACCCGGCCGACGTGCGCCGGCAACGTGCTCGGCGCAATCTCGTAAGGCGCAGATTGGCCCGGATAATCATACCACACGCGCCCTTCCAGCGGCATCTTCACGCTTTCCAAGGCGCCCGAGGTTGAGGCCAGATTTTCAGTATGCAGGAAATGATACAAACGCGCTTTGGAAAAATCGCCGTATCCCAGTGCGCAAGCCGTGCGATCCCAATAATAGCTGTCGCGATAGCGCAGGTTTGCATTGTAGGTGGACATACCGGCAGGCACGGTGGAAAGCGGGTCCGACATGGCCTGCAACGTGTTTGTCTGGTTATATGCCACGAGCTCCTTGCTGCCGTCGGGATAGGTGATCTCCATGGAGCGCTCATTGCCGTCATCATGGCTGAAAAAGGTCGTGATCCCGTACGGGGTGGTCAGCTTGTTGACTTCGTACGTGGCAACATAATTAATGGTTGAACCATTCCCTGAGACCGGCGTTTCAAAGCCATCGTAGCCGAATTGCGACGTCAAGCCGATCTCATCCGTTATCGTGGCAAGCTGCCAGCCCCAATATTCCGTTGTCCGGTATGTTGGTGCGCCATCTAATATTATTTCGGTGATGCTCTCGCCGACGACTGCCGGTATATAGTCGAACGTGGCGCGCCGGCCGAAGGGATCAGTGACCGACGTCAGTTTATACGGGTCGGCCGGAACGATATCGTCCTCATCGAGGATCTTGGCGGCCAGCCCGTATGTCAGCGTCGTCACCTGCCCAATGGCGTCGGTAATCGCCACCAGGCAAAAATTAGTGTCGTAGGTGAGTGTAACCGCATTACCTTGAGGATCAATGCTCTGGGTCAGGTAGATGTTGCGCGAGGTCCCGATCGACCCATCCGGCTGGCTGAAAACCATCCTCGAGCCGTCGCCGTCAAGAAGTTGATAGCTGTTTGGGCCGGTGCGCGTGAGCAGGTTCCTGTCATATTGCTGGTAAGCGAAGGACTGGGTATTTGTGTCAAAGCCGGTGTACGTGCGCTGGCCTCCGCCGCCTACGTACAGGTTTACGTCCGCCAGCGCGTTTGTGGGATTATCCGTAACGTAAGTAAACCAATCACTCGTCCATTGCGGGCCTAAGTTGCCGTAATTGAAATTCCCCGGCTGGAACATATCGCGTTGGTTGTAGCGGACCGTGAATGGCACCGGCGGGCCGACCGGCGGCTTGTAGCCAACGGGTTGATCTTTGAGGTTCAGGTTGACGTCCATCATGTGAATGGAAGCGACCGCCATGCCGATGCCCTGCGCCTGGCAAGTGCCTGCGGTCGCCAGATCGTTCTTCGCGATATGTTGAGGATCGTTGGCCCCTGTCATGCCCTTGCCCCACACCGCATCGCCCTCGTTATCGTCCACGGCGCGCCAGCCGGCTGGCAAGGATCCGGCCACCAGAAAGTATCCCGTGGTTTCGGCCTCCAGCGCCTCTTTCGTGGCCCATGTTTTGTTCCCGAATGTCGGGTCCTGCAATTCATACAGATCCCCTGCCTTCCGCACCAGGGCCGCGTAGTGACCCACCTTCCAATGCACCACTGACGGCACCGCGAAATCCGTGCCCGGATTGCGAAAGGCCATCCGGTAATTCAGTCCCACTTTGGCGGACAGTTCCGCCACCTGCCGCAGGGAGCAACCTTTTTGTGTCGAAGCCGACTTGAATATCTCCGAGTCGCCGGGGCCGCCCTTGATATTGAGGGCGGCACGGATGCTCTGGAGCGCCAAAGGTCCGCAACGGAAGGAATTCTCGGGATGGTTCTGCATGTTCCACAAAGCCTCCCGCGCCTCCACAGCCCGTTCGGCGGCCGGGCCTAGTAGCGGTTGTTTCCCGACCGAATTGAGCAGCGTTTGGATTTCCTCCATGCGCCCCAGCCGTGCATCCATATTAATCAATTCGCCAAACGCGCGGTCCACCACCGCCAACCCCTTGCGATCAGTCGCATTGGTAACCTGCTCCCAAGCCTTGCTCCACGCATCGATCGCCAGCGAATAATGCGCCGTATTATAATACTCCAGCCCCAAATCCGTCAGCAACGCCGCGCACCAGGGCGACTGCGGATGCTCCTCCAAAAACCCCGTCAACGCCGCGAAATCATCCGGTCCGGACCGTTTCGCATAACCCAGCAAAGCCGCACACAAAGCGGAATTTTCGACCTCAGTGGGCTTCCCCCCCACCGGCACCAGCGGTTCCGCAAAGAGATGCGCCCGGTAAATTTCATCCACCGAAGGATTCGCCGAAAACTCCAGCCCAATTTTTGGCGGCTCAACTTTGCCAACCGCCCCCTTCGCCAGCGCCCCCTCCGAATAACCCGCCGAGGCTAAAACGAGGACACAACCACCAATTGACAGTCCTTTGACATACTTTGCGAATACGGGGATAAATCCGGTTTCCAAAACAGACGGCCAAATCAACGGCCATCTTGCCGAGCCTCTCATCATAGGTTTTTTTAATCCTCAGGCAAAATTGCGTCACAAGGGGCGAAGGCAATTCGGCTGAAGTAAGCCGCGAGAATATTCCCTCCTCACCAATAATCAAGCTAATTCTTACAATTTCCTTACGCCA
>DATAXU010000236.1:0-13514 GCA_036272955.1 Verrucomicrobiia bacterium | reverse complement strand
TCCACCTGTTCGACGGTCAGTTGAAGATACACATCGTCGTCGATCTCCCGGAAAAATGGCGGCTCCGCCCGCAGGAATTGGGTGACTTTGGCCTTGTGTTCGCTTCGCTGCCTCTCCATCGCTTCCTCCAGCAAGTGCTGCTCGGCGGCCGAGGCATTTTTGGGGTCTTTGGTGATCTGGTGGTGCCCCGCCTTCAACACCGGGAAAAGCTGGACCGTCGCCAGCAACAGCGCCCTCTCCAGTTTGCTGAGCCGGAACCGGAGCGTTCGCGGGCCGGTCGTGCGTGGGCCAGGGGCAAATCTCATTCTTCGCGCTCCATGGTGGCGTGCAGTCCGTATCCCTGCAATTGATGCACGTAATGTTCCGCCTTCTCAAAAGTCTCCCGCGCCAGGAGGCTTTTGCCGGCGTTGTGGACTTCCATCATGTGGCGTTCAGCGCGGGCCTTGCCCCAGCCGAAGACCATTTGAAACACATGCGTCACGTAATCCATTAAGTTCACAGGGTCATTCCAGCAAATGACCAGATAGCCCCGGTCCAGATGCTCCTTCGGTTTCGTGTGGGGAGTCTTTTTTGTCTCCGATTCCGTGACTGGGGCTGCTGTGTGCGGCATGGAAGCGATAATACTGATTTTTTTCGGGGAAATTCCTAGTATTTTTTCCGCGTTTTTCCGCATTTATTTTCTGGTCAACGGCATGTTACTTGATAGTATCGAAAGGCAGAGCGTGCAACCACACGAAGTCAAATGCAGTCGCGCTGAGAAATGGGAACTGGCGCTGGCGTTGGTCTTGGCCACCTTGTGGCTTTGGTTGACTGTTACGTAGCCGCCCATTGCATCAGTGTGAGAGTTTGTGGGCGTTTCCGGCAAGCGAAACCTCGCCCAAGGGAACGTCGGACGCTTGTCTCATCATCCGTTTCGCAAATATCAGGTCGTTTCCCATTACCACGATGTGTTCCGTTTGATCCCCTCGGACGTCCAGATACACATAAGGCGTCGTGGAGGGCGGCGCTACGCAATCGCGCACGACGATCTCTTTTGACTGGCTGAGCCTCACCACCGACTGCACCCCATGGACGGGCGTCGTACGCAAGCCTGAGATCACCCCGTCCCGCACGTCATCGAATATCACGGCGGGCCGCTCTTCCTTGGGCGAAAACCGGAACCCGACATTTCGCGCGCGCATTCCCCGGACATGCCGGCAATACAGCCCGGCCGCCGGCAGCCGGCCAAACATCCGCGCTTCGGGATAGCCTTTGGCATGCTCCTCAACGTTCAGATCCGCCCATTCCGACGGTCCCGCCTCGTCGCTGTCAATGCGAATATTGGAAAGGTTCACGTCTTCCACCTCGAACCCCGGCAGCCCCGTGATCGAACTGGTCAGGATCGCGCCGGTCGCATGGAGGTTGTCGATCATCACGCCCCGCAACGTCCCCGGCGTGCCGTCGGACCGCTCGCGCCGGGCGCCCCGCCGGATAAAAATGGGCGTGCGCACCCGCTGCATGCGGATGTTGGAAATCACCACGCCTTCCACCCACCCGCCATCGACCATTTCCACCGCGATTCCCGCGATGGTCCGCGCCGCGGGGCTGACGTCTTCATTGAAAATGACGGAATTGCTGAAAGTGATGTTTTCAAATCCACCCCGCGTCGCCGTGCCGAATTTCAGCCCGTTGCAACACGAGCTGAGCACGCAATTGGTGATCGTGATGTTCTTGGACACCGGGATTTCGTCGCTATAGGGATTTTCGCTCTTGAGGCAAATCGTGTCGTCCCCGGTGTCAATCATGCAATCGGACACAAACACGTTCTGGCTGCAAGTCAGGTCCAGTCCGTCGGTATTTGGCCCAATGACCGGGTTCTTGATGCTGATGCCGCGAATGAACACCTGGTTGCACTGGATCGGACGCAAGGTCCACGACGGCGCATTTTCGATCCGCACGTCCTCGATGCGCAAATACCGGCAATTATAGAATTCCAGCAGCGGCGAAGGGCGCGGCAGCGGTTTCCAATCGTAAGTCGCCACGTCGCGCCAGGCGTTTTCGGGCGCGGGCCGAACCCGGCCGCTCGGCACCCAGAACTTCGAACCTTGCCCATCGATCAGCCCCGGCCCCGCAAGGCCAATGTTCTCGGCCTCCCGCGCGAAAATCAGGTGCCTGCCGCCCCCTTTGCCGGACGCCCCGCGCTGCTCCGTGTAATCGGAAAGCTTTGTGCTGCCCAGGAGCGTCGCGCCCGCCTCCAGATATAGGGTGACGTTGCTTTTGAGGACCACCGTGCCGCACAGATAAGTTCCCGGGCCGACGTAAGCCACGCCGCCTCCAGCTTGATTGCAGGCGTCGATCGTGCCGTTGAGCGCTGTGGTGTCCAGCGCTTTTCCATCGCCGCGCGCGCCGTGGTCCCGCGCATCGAACAAGCGGGGGGAACCGGCGCCCGTCACCTTTGCCGAGGCGGACAGCGGCCCGATGGCGCCCGCCGCCAGAAGGCCGCTCATCTGAAGAAGTTCTCTGCGGTTCATTGTGGCTGCCTGAAACTATCTGCGCGCCCCCATCGTTGCGAGCAGTTTTTCGTGGATGCCGCCAAAGCCGCCGTTGCTGAAAACGCAAATCACGTCCCCCCCCGCGGCTTCCTTTCTGAGGTGCGCCACAATCGAATCAGCGTCCGGCAGGTAAGCCGCTTTCTTGCCTGCGCCTTGGAGGTCGTCCATCAATTTCTTCGGGTCAAGCCGTTCCTCCACCTTGAGCAACTCCAGCCGCGCGATTTGCGAGACAATGACGGCATCCGCCTCGCGAAAAGCCTCGGCAAGCTCGTTTTGAAAAACATTGCGCCGAGTCGTATTGCTGCGAGGCTCGAACACGGCCCAAATGCGCTGATGCCCATACCGCAATCGCAACGCCCGCAAGGTTTCGCGAATGGCCGTGGGATGATGCCCAAAATCATCGACCACCGTCACGCCCCCGGCGATGCCGCGCACCTCCATCCGCCGCTTCACGCCTTTGAAGGTGTCGAAACCGGACTGGATCTGTTTGTTGGACAACCCGCAATGCTTCGCGCAGGCGACAACCGCCAAGGCGTTGCGCACGTTGAATTCGCCGACCAGGTTGAGGTGAAACTTGAAACTCGGAATCTCAAACTCGCTCGCCGTCGGCCCATAACGCAGATTGAATCCCTGGATGCTGTTGCCCTCACCCAGTCCATAACGTTTTACAGGGCAGTGTGTTACATTGAGCAAGGGCGCGAGGTTGGGGTCGTCCCCGTTGGCCAGCAACTGCCCGTTGCGCGGCACCAGGTTGATCAGCCGCTTGAAGGTCGTTTGCACCGCGCCCAAACTCTCAAATATGTCCGCGTGATCGAATTCCAAGTTGTTGATAATCACCACTTCCGGCAGGTAATGGACGAATTTGCTGCGCTTGTCGAAAAACGCCGTGTCATACTCGTCGCCTTCGATGATAAACCACGGGCTGTCGGTAAAACGTGCCCCCTCCCCAAAATTATTCGGCACACCGCCAATGAGAAAACCGGGGTTCAACCCATTATGCTCAAAAACCCACGCCAGCAGCGAGGTGGTGGTGGTTTTCCCGTGCGTGCCCGCCACCACCAGCGACCGTTTGCCCCGGATGAAAAACTCCCGCAGCAATTCCGGCAGCGAACAATACCGCAGCTTCTGGTCCAAAACGCATTCCGCCTCCGCGTTCCCCCGCGAAATCGCGTTGCCGATCACCACCAGGTCCGGCTTGCCCGCGAGGTTGGATTCCGCGTACGCCCCCATGACCTCGATTTTTTTTGCCGCCAGAAACGTGGACATGGGCGGATAAACATTCTGGTCCGACCCCGTGACGGCGAAGCCCTTGTCGCGCATTGCCGCCGCCACCGCCGCCATCGCCGTCCCGCCGATGCCGGTAAAATGAATCGATTTAATCTCTGGAAACATCGCGTTTATGATGGCGCAATCAGCAAAGCAGGAAAGAAGGAAATGGCCCCAGCGAAAAAAATCCAACCATTGGAGTTTTATACGATCTTTTGCGTTTTTATTCGATCAAAAATCCCACGGCCGGAAACGGTCATTTTGATAGTTTCAAAGCCGCCCCCGTGTGGCTTGATCTTACGGCGGCGATTTGCTCAGGAGTTCCTTCGGCAACAATGTGCCCACCCTCCTCCCCCGCTTCGGGTCCGAGGTCGATGATCCAGTCGGCGGATTTCATCACGTCGAGGTTGTGCTCAATCACCAAAACGGTATGACCCGCTTCGACCAATCGCTGGAAAACTTGCAGCAGAATGCGAACATCTTCGAAATGCAGCCCGGTCGTCGGTTCGTCAAAAACAAACAGAATCGGCGCGCCCGAATGCTCACCGGCCTGCGCGAGGTGGTGGACGAGCTTGAGCCGCTGGCTTTCGCCGCCGGAAAGCGTGTTGATCGGCTGCCCCACCCGCAGGTAGCCCAATCCCACCTCCTGCAACACCTTCAGGCTTTGCGTAGCGCTTGCGGCGGAACGCGAATCCGCGCAGCCCGTCAAAAAAATAACGGCGTCATCGACAGTCGCGTCGAGCAGATCGGCAATGCTCCATCTTCGCCCGGCGGATTCCGCGAAAATTTCCAGGATGTGCGGACGATACCGCCGCCCGTTGCATTCGGGACAGCGGATGAAGATGTCGCTAAGAAACTGCATCTCGATTTTTTCGAAGCCCGCGCCGCGGCATCGTTCGCATTGCCCCTGCGGGGAATTGAAGCTGAAGGCGCTCGGCCCAAGGCTCTGCTGCCGCGCCGCGTCGGTCTGCGCGAAAAAAGTTCGGACATCGTCAAAGGCCCCGATATAGACAGCGGGATTGGAACGCGGCGTTCGTCCCAGCAAGGATTGATCAACCGCTATCACACGGCTCAGCTTTTCCCAGCCTTCGACACACGCGCCCGCTCCGCGCTCATCCTGCGTGTCGTCATCCTCTTCGTCCCTGTCTTTGGAAAGCGGCCCCGGCGCGACGCCCTCCTTGAATTTCTCCGCCACCGCCGGCACGAGGACCTCCGTGATCAGGCTGCTTTTCCCCGAACCGCTCACGCCCGTCACGCAAACAAATCGCCCCAGCGGAATTTCCACCGTTAGATTTTTCAGATTATGAAGCGTGGCGTTGCGAAGGACCAGTTTAGTCGCACTCCCCATCGGTCGGCGAGGAGGCGGCTCGATCTTCTTGCGCCCGCTCAGATACGCGCCCGTCAACGACTTCGCCGAACGCTGGATCTCCTGGAACGTCCCCTGGAAAACCAGTTCCCCGCCCGATTCCCCGTGCCCTGGTCCCAATTCGACAATTTGGTCCGCGGCGCGCATGACGCTCGCTTCATGTTCCACAACCACCACCGTATTGCCTGCGTCCCGCAATTGCCGCACCAGGCGCACCAGCCGCGCCGTGTCGCGCGGGTGCAATCCCACGCTCGGCTCGTCGAGCACAAATAAAGTATTCACAAGCCTCGATCCCAGGCACGCCGTCAGGTTGACCCGCTCCGTTTCCCCGCCGGAAAGCGAGCGTGTCGCGCGGTCCAACGCCAGGTAACCCAGCCCCGCCGCATCCAAATAAGCCAGCCGCGAGCGCACCTCCCCCAATGCGAGCGCAATCGGATCGGATGTTTTCGGACGCCGAAGCTGGGCGATCAGGCTTTCGACAAATTCCAGCGCGCGCTTCACCGTCATCCCATAAAAATCCGCGATGCTCCGCCCGACGGCGCGATACAGCAGCGCCTCCGGCTGAAACCGCGTCCCGTGGCAATCCGGGCAAAGCCTGTAAACCCGGTAGCGCGAAAGAAGGACCCGCACGTGCATTTTGTAAGCCTTGGATTCCAGCCAGCGAAAGTAGCCCTTGACCCCGTACCACGCCCGCGGCCATTCGTGCGCCTTGTCCTTCCCATAATCCGGGTCGCCGTCGATCACCCAGTCGCGCCATTTCGCCGGCAATTGCCCGAACGGCACATCGACCGGCGCCTTGCGCACCTTGGCGAATTTCATCAAATCATCCTGGGATTCCGCCCCAGTCGCAGTCTGCCACGGCTTGACCGCCCCTTCCGCCAGCGTTTTGGACCAATCGGGAATCGCCAGGTTATAATCAATCGCGATGATCCTCCCGAACCCGCGGCACGCCGGGCACGCGCCAATCGGGTGATTGAAGCTGAAAAGCGCTGGCGACGGGTCCCGATACTCGATGTCGCACCGCGCGCAATGCAGCCGGTTGGAGAACGCGACCTCCGCCCCGTCCGACACCCGTCGCGCCGTCAATTTCCCTTTCCCAAAATGGTATGCCTGCTCGCACGCCTCCACGAATCGCGCCCGATTCGCCTCCGCCACCCGGATCCGGTCCTGGACAATCGTGAGCGAATTGCCCCCGTTTGACTTCAGCCGCGCCTCCGCCTCCTCCAGCGCCACGACCGCGCCGTCCATCCACAATCGCCGGTAGCCTTGCCGCGCGATCAACGCCAGCGATTCCTCCGGCGAAAATTTCTCGCTCAACCCCAGTTCAAACGTCACCAGGACTTCCTCACCCTCGAACTTCTCCCGCAACGCCCGCCAAACCTCCGCCGGCGTCTCCAACCGCACCGGTTCGCCGCACTTCCGGCAATGCAGCCGCGCCACTTGCGGCCAAAACGCCTTCGCGTAATCGGTGATTTCCGTCATTGTCCCGACCGTTGAGCGGGTGGATTTGACGGTATTTCGCTGTTCAATCGCGATGGCCGGCGGGATGCCTTCGATGCTGTCCGCCTGCGGCTTATCCATGCGATCCAGGAACTGCCGGGCGTAAGGCGAAAACGTCTCGATATAGCGGCGTTGGCCCTCCGCAAAAAGTGTGTCAAAAGCCAGCGAACTTTTACCCGATCCGCTCAATCCTACCACGACAATGCATTGACCCAAAGGCAGATCCAAATTGACCTGTTTGAGATTGTTTTGGCGGACTCCGCGCAGTCGAATGCAAGAGGCGGGCGAATCAGACATCCGGCCAACGTAAATGGGAAAAGTAGGGTGTCAACCCCATCTCAGCGAGGGTTATCCCTACAAAGATTTTTGTTGCGCGCGGGTCTGAAAATATGCATATTCACCGCACAGACCAAAAAGTACAAACGCGAAGACAAGAAATGCCGTTAGTCCTTCATCGCAGGAAAGACACGCGCGCCGGTTCTGTTGGGTTTACCCTGATGGAATTGATGATCGTCATTTTCATGACGGCGGTGCTTGCCTCCCTGCTTCTCCCTGCGCTTTCAACGGCAAAGGAAAGGTCCCTCCGCGCCGTCTGCAAGGGCAACGAACATCAAATCCTGGTCGCCCTTCACAATTACGCGGATGACAATGCGGATGCCTTCCCAAGCGCCGCGGACAACAAGGGTTATTATCATTCCATCCGCCTTTCCGACCAAACCTATTCAAACCTCCTCGACGAACTTTCCGGCAATTCAAATATCCTCTATTGTCCAAACATCGTTTTCGGCGGCAATTCAAACTCCGTCGCCCGCCATGACGCCTACGGATACGTCATCGGCTACAGTTACCTCGCCAACGCCATTCAGCCCGCCTCCAAAGGCTCCGGCTATTGGGTTGCCCCGACCAAGGCGACCGATTCTTCCACCAACGAATTGATTGCCGACGCCAATTACTGGACGACAAGCGCCAGCAGTTTTCCCGCCCTGATGAAAGTCGCCCCGCACGGCGCCATGGGGCCGGCCATGGCGCACAGCTCTTCCTTTACCGTTGGCCTTTCCGGTGCCAACAGCGCCGCCGTCGGCGCAATTGGCGGAAATATCGGTTCGCTTGATTGGTCGGTGCGCTGGCGGAGTATCACCCAGATGGGCACTTACACCGCTTCTTCGGAGTCCGATGGGTACGGAAACTGGTAAAAAGTCGTGCGACTTTTCCCGGGGATTTTAGGCAATCTGCAAAAACCATTTATCCAGCATCTATGAAATTGAATTCCACACTTATTGCGTCCTTTATTGTCGGTTTGGGTCTCGTCACGCTTCATGCCCAACCTCAGGGACCGCCCAGTCCCAGCCTCAACGGCGCCATCGCCAAACTGTTCGGCGACAATCCCGATTTCACCGCCTCGATGGACTTCCATTTCACCCGGTCCGGCGGCAATGAGATAAATATGCCCGGCAAAATGGCCCATACCGAAAACAAGTCCCGCTTTGACATGGATTTGTCCAACATGCAGGGCGGCGGCATGCCGCCTCAGGCGCTGGCGCGAATGAAGCAGATGGGCATGGACTCCATGTACACGATCACCCTCCTCGACAAAAAAATCACGTATATCGTCTATCCGAACATGAAGGCCTATGTGGAGAATCCAATGCCGGCGGGCGAATCAAATCCGGAGAATTACAAGGCCGACGCCACCAAGGTCGGCAACGAGACCATTGACGGCCACGATTGCGTCAAAAACAACGTCGTCATGACCGGCCCGGACGGCGTCCAGCACAAGGCGACTGTCTGGAACGCTTCGGACCTCAAGCAATTCCCGATCAAAATCGAATCCGCCACCGACAGCGGCGATAGCATGGTCATGCACTTCAAAGACGTCAAACTCGGCAAGCCCGACGCCGCTCAATTCGAACCACCTACGGATTACACCAAGTACGACACCATGATGAATTTGATGATGAGCCGCTACCGCGGTGCCGGTGGCCCCCAGTAACGGGCTGGCGCTTTATTTTGAGTTAACGCCCTCCAGCACCGGCGAATTCCTCACATCCAGTCCCTTCACATCGTTAAAGGCTGCGACGGGCCTTTGTTCGAACCGTTGCCCTTTAAAATCGTCGATCTCCAATCCGTCAATGTCATCGCAGACCATCGCCGGGCGCATCTCGGCCTTGTCAAAGCTGAACCGGATGTCCTGCAACTCCAGGTCCCGCACATGCCGCGCAAACAACCCGTAGGCCGGCATCGTTCCAAGCTTCGAAGGCTCCGGGTAACCTTTGCCCAACTCCGGTGCATTAATCCCGGCGTCCTCCTCCGTCCCTCCCCCAGCAAATTCAAGACGGATGTTCTGCAAACGAACCCCCTCGATATCGTCCCCGGGCATCCCGGTGATTTGAATGCCGCTATCACGGCTCACCCCCGTCGCGATCACATTGGCGATGCTGATGTTCCGCGCCGTCCCGTTGGTCGCGTCCGGCGTCCGGTTCCGTTTGCCGAGCGTGATGTAAATCGGATACTGCCACACATCCATCATCGTCAGATTGTTGATGCTGATATTTTCCATGATCCCGCCATCCACTTCCTCCAGCGCCAGCCCGCGGCAACTGCGGAAAGTGCAATTGGCCACCGTCACGTTGCGAAATCCCCCGGAGGATTCCGTTCCGAATTTAATCCGCCCCGTCCCGTTCTTAAACGGCTGCATCGTCCCGTCCAGCAGCGTTCCTTCCTTAAACCCGGAAACCTGGCAGTTGACGATCGTCAAATTCTCCGTGATGACGCGCCGCCCCAGCGCGTAAGTGCTTTTGGGACAAAGCCCGTCGTCGAACGGCGAATTGATCCGGCAATTGGAAACCACCGTATTGCGGCAGCAATCCAGGTCGATGCCGTCCCGGTTGGTATCAATCGTCACATTGTCGATCGTCAGGTTGTCGCAGCCGGTC
This sequence comes from Verrucomicrobiia bacterium, assembly GCA_036272955.1. GTDB lineage: Bacteria > Verrucomicrobiota > Verrucomicrobiia > Limisphaerales > Palsa-1400 > DATAUD01. Next base: position 3,918 of record DATAXU010000236.1, on the reverse strand, counting down.
GTCAGGATCGCAAAGTGGCCCCCGTGAAAAATCGTCACGTCGCGGATGAGCACCGACCGGCAATTCTTGAGGACGATGGATTTATTGCCGTAATTCTGGGGTTTGTCACTCCGGGTCATCCCGCCGCCGGTGATCATCCCCTGGCCGGTGATCGAAACGTTGGTGAGATTTTCGCCCCAAATCAAACTGTTGTGAAAATACGTATGCCCAACGTCCTGGTAAGCATGCCCCTCAAACGCCTCCGGCGGATCGTAAGCGTTCATGTCTTGCGGCGCTCCAAGTATGACCGCTCCCGCGGCCAGGTGCAAATCGATGTGGCTTTTAAGATGGATGCTCCCGCTGAGATAAGTCCCCGCCGGCAAATACACCGTCCCGCCGCCCGCCTGGGCGCACGCGTCGATGGCTTGGTTGATGCCAGGGCTGTCCAGGTGCTCGCCGTCCCCCACCGCGCCATACGCGCGCACGTTATAGACAGAGGTAAAGGTATTGGTGTCCACGTCCGCGCCGCGCAGGACGGCGGACGGCGCCAAAAGCAGGGTCAAAAGGCAGGTTCGATAGTTCATGTTTTCTATTGTTGCAGTGATTTGATCCATTGAGCCAAAACCACTACGGCGTTTGTGTCAATAACGTTGCGTGCCAGCGGCGGCATTTGATGGTCCCCCAGGCTGTTGGCCCGAATGTAAATCATCGAATGCGCGGGGTCGCCCGGTTTCACCACCGCCACCCCGGCAATATTGAGGTCCGACGCCAGCCGGCCCCCTAAAATATGTTGTTGCCCCAACGGCGTGTCAAAGCGCGCGTCCCAGAAGGCGAGCACCCCCGCGCCGGGTCGGTGACATTGGGAACAATTGGAATCGAGATACGAGCGGGCGCGTTCCTCCAGCGACGCCGCCGTGTTGGTCGCGGCGGCAAGGGCGGGATTGCTGGAAATTGCCGATTCTTGCAGGCGCCGGTCGAACATCCCCGCATGGTTCCATGCCCGCAATTGGTTGTCCCGGACTTTTGACTGCGGATAGGTAAACGCCCCGTTGAGTTGGCGCGTCTTGACTCCAAGGACGTAGCCCGCCGCCCCCGTGTGGCACTGAAGGCATTCCATGCTGCTCGGGTAATGCCAGCGTTGCGCGCGAGAACCCGTGGCGGTTCGGATACGAATGTCCTCATCCGCGCCCTCAGTCAGCAAATCGGCGTCGCTATTGTCGGGCCGCCACTTATACGAAACTCCATAAACGCCACCGAGGTAATCCCGCACCAGCAACCGCGTTTCCAGCCGCCGCAACACTCTGGGATTGGTCTCATCCGTCGGCAAATCGAATTGTTTGACAAAGACCGTCCCATTCGGAAACGCCCATTCCCCGGTCGCGGCGAACCGGACGCTCCCCCCATTGGGCAGGGCAATCCATCGTTGTTTCACCGCCCCGTCGGACCAAAGCGGCGCATTGACGTTGTAAGGAACCAGTCCCTTGGCCGGCTCCAGCGTCGCGCAGTTTTTAAACGCCCCCGTTTGCGACAAAAGTTTCGGAAGAGATTGCGTGCGCATCGTCCCGGTCGAATGCGCCAGTTTGTAGATCAGCCCGCCGACGCTGCTCATCTGGCAGATGTACAGCTCGTGGTCCTGGTCCAGCCCAAAAGAAGACAGCCCCACGTAACTCGATCCGGAATCCGGCCCCTGGCCCCGCGGCAGAATGCAAAGCAGGATCTTTTTTGCCGGCGACCGCGATTCATCCAGCATCCATATTTTGCGTTCCACGTTGTCGCCGAAAATATATTTCCCGCCTAATTCCGGCGCGAATTCCCGCCCGTAATACACCTCCCCTCCGATGATCGAGTGCCCGTCGGAATGCGGATAATCCAGAACCGGCCTTTTATTGACGCCCAGGTACGGCGGCTTCAAATCCCCGCCCAAACCCTCAATCAGCGGCCACTGGAAATTCAGCCCGGCCGGATCATTGGTTTCGATGATGTCCAATTCCTCGCGCGAGCCTGCGCCCACGTCCGCAAGGAAGATGCGCAGGTTCAACGGGTCGCATGTCATGCGATGCGTGTTGCGGAGGCCGATGGCGTAAAATTCTTCCAGCGCATCCGCCTGCCCGACAAACGGGTTGTCATTCGGAATATAATAATTGCCGGTGATCGCCCCGGCGGGGTGCCTCCGGATCGGATGGCTGATGGAACCGCCGCGCATATCCACATCCAGCCGCCAGACGCCCGAAAAAAGGCCCCGGTCGATTCGCTGGCAATTGCTCGTGTCCTCGTCGTCGCCGTCAGTGACGTACAGAAAGCCATTTCGCGGATGAAAAAACATGCCACTGCCGTTGTGCCAGATGTTATTTCCCGGTTGGTCCACCAGGATCAATTCTGAGCCAGGAACTGCCACGCCGGAGGCGTCCAATGTAAACCGTGAAAGCCGGTCATGGTAAGCTCCTTTCTTGAACGTGGGCGGCCGGCGCGTTGGGCTGCCCATGACTGTCCCCGGAATCACCCACGTATAATAAACATACATGTAATGATTGGTCGCAAACCCCGGATGAAACACCAGGTTGAGCAGGCCGGAATCATCCCAGCCCTGGCATTGGCTGCTGATGTCCAGCACCAGCTTTTTATCCGTCGCCTCTGGATTATTATCAAACGAATAGACCCGGCCCTCCCGTTCCCAAACGACAAGCCGTCTGGTTCCCGGAATGGGTGCCAGCCCCAGCGCATTGGTGAAAAGCAGATGTGGAAAGGCGGGAACAGCGGACCACTTTCCGGAAAACAGCGGCACCGAATCCGGCATCCACTCATTGAGCAACGGCCCAATCATCGGTCGCGCCGCTAACCCGTACGGCTCAGCCGCAAACGCCGAAGCGCCCAAAGCCATCAATAAAGCGATAACGAATGCCACGTAGGACACCTATAACAGGACGCAATTACAATGGAAATCATTCGTGCCAACTTCGGCGGAATATAAATGGACGTCCCGAAAACCTTTATCCTAATCTGGTTGGATTGAGTCAAACCTTGCGCAGTTTTTTCGTCGCTTGTGTTTGCCTGCTCGCGTGGGCAAGCCTCGCCGCGCCGTTGCCAACTGTTGTGCCCGGTTTTCAGGTCGAACTCCTCCACACCGTGCCGCCGGGAGGCGATTCCTGGGTTTGCATGACGTCCGATCCCAAAGGCCGCCTCATCATTTCGCCGGAGGGACCTGGCGGCTACCTCACCCAGGTCACCCTTTCACCCCAGGGTCAGGTGGTCGAAATGAAAAAAATCGACCGTCCTGTGGGATCGGCCATGGGTTTGGCCTTTGCGTTTAGCGGCCTCTATGTCGATGGGGATGGCATAAAGGGATTTGGCGTTTATCGCCTGCCCTATGATCCTCAGTCCGATCAATACGGTTCGCCCGTCCTCATAACACGGTTGCGAGGATATCCGCCCCACGAGCACGGCGCTCATGGAATTGTTCAGGGTGCGGATGATCGCCTTTACATCGTAGGCGGCGACCTCGTCCAACCTCCCGAGAATCTTTCCGGGACTTCACCGCTGCGGAATTATGGCATTGACCAACTCTTGCGGCCTGACAATGACCCGAATGGCGTCGGCGCGGGCGCCGTTCCGCCGGAAGGCTTTGTCCTGCGCGTTGGGCCGAACGGCGAAAATCCTGAATTGTTCTGCGGCGGCCTTCGCAATGTCTATGCCATCGCCTTCAACGCCGATGGGGAGTTGTTCGGTTTTGACAACGACGACGAGGCCGATTGGGGCCTCCCCTGGTACCGCCCAAACGCCCTGTACCACTTGGTTTCGGGTGCCGACTACGGTTACCGGCAAGGCACGGCCAAATGGCCGCACGATTTTCCAGACTCGTGGCCGGATCTCGTGGAAACGGGTTTGGGCTGCCCGACCGGTTTGAAATTTGGCGGCCGCTCCAATTTCCCCGGAAAGTACAAA
>DATAXU010000235.1:0-17332 GCA_036272955.1 Verrucomicrobiia bacterium | reverse complement strand
ATGACCCCTGATCGGCCCCCTTTCGGAGCCTCCGCTTATTCGCGAACTTCCAATCGGTAGCCAACCCCCGGCACAGTCACCAGCAATTCGGGTTTCGCCGGATTGGTTTCTATTTTCTCGCGAAGATACGTGACATACACACGCAGCCGCGCCGTTTTTTCCACGTCTTCCAGGTTCCAGATTTCCCGGAGCAACTGGCTGTGGGTCAGCACGCGTCCGGCGTTCTGCACAAAATAGCGCAGCAGCGCGTATTGTGTGCGTGGCAGTTTCAGCGGCAGGCCGCGCACCTTCACCGAGCGGGACGCCAAATCCACCTCCATGTGGCCGGAACTGAATACCGAGTTTTTGGCCGCCGGCTGATGATAACGCCGCACAACGCGCAACCGGGCCAGCAGCTCATTCGTGCTGAAAGGTTTGGAAAGGTAATCGTTGGCGCCGCTGTCCAACGCGTGAACTTTGTCCGTATCCCGGTCGCGGACTGAGAGCACGATGATGGGAACTTTGCTCCATTCGCGCAAGCGTTGCAGCACCACCATTCCGTCCATGTCCGGCAATCCCAGATCCAGGATGATGATTCCCGGCTGAAAGTCGATTGCCGCGTTCAATCCCTCCTCTCCAGTCGCCGCTTCCAAAACCGTATAGTCGTTTCGCTCAAGGCAGGCGCGGATAAGACGGCGCATTTGCAATTCGTCATCGATAAACAAAACCGAGGTTTTTTCCACGGGAACAGACATAACCCTTGCCGCAGTTTACCGGCGCGGCGGGCAGCCGTCAAAGCGTGAGTTCATATCCGGAAGAAAAATAACCAAACGATCAGCAGCATCGGTATCATAAACGGGAGGGTATGGCGAAAGACATAGCCAAGAAAAGTCGGCGTGTGAACTTTTTGATGGTCGGCGATTGCTTTCACCATGAAATTGGGCCCGTTGCCGATATAAGTATTGGCGCCGAAAAATACCGACCCGAAGCTCACAGCGAGGAGGTAAATGTTGAAAACCGGATTTCCAACCAGGTACGCAACTTGAATCAGGTCGGAATTGACGGTCCCCGAACTCACATCTTTCGGATGGAATTGCTGGAGCGCTTGGTAGGTCCGCTTGATCTCAAGCGCGTGCGGACCGGCCAGCGAGGCCAGACCTGAGCCGTGCGTTTGAACCAGTTGCGCCACGTGGGAAACGATATCCGTGGGGACGTAACGCCCGAATGCCGCCTTCAGAAAGCACAGATACGTGGGCGCATTGTCCAGCACGCTGGACAGCGTGCCGGAGCCGAAGTAGAAGAAGCCCGCGGTCGCGCCGCTCAGGTTCGAAGCGGTGGCCTGCATCCATTCCAAGGCGGGCAACATGGTGGCAAAAATGCCGACAAAGAGGATGGCGACTTCTTTTACAGGGCCGAGGGAGAAGTGGTTGGACTCATGAACGGGTTTTTTCGTTGTGAAATAAGATCCGACCGCCGCCCCCGCCATCAGAACCTCGCGCAGGAACAAAGGATGATTGACAAAGACGGCCGCCAGAACGACGGCAAGGAAAAACAGATTTTCCACCCCGGTAAATCGCCATTCTTCGGAATGACCGGTCAACTCGGCTCGAACGCCTTTGGGCGCCTTTAGAAAGTTCCGGCGGTCCACCGCGTAAAACATCGCCAGCAAAATCCCGACGCCCATCAACCAAATGTGAATTCCCCGCGCAGCAACCCACCAAAACGGAACCCCCATCAGGTAACCCAGGAACAGCGGCGGGTCGCCGACTGGCGTGAGACACCCGCCGACATTGGAAACGATAAAGATGAAGAATGTGATATGATGCGCGCTGACACGGTATTTGTTCATTCTCAACCACGGCCGGATCAAAAGCATGGATGCGCCCGTGGTTCCAAACACATTCGCCAGCACCGCTCCGATGAAAAGAAAGAGCACGTTGACAGAAGGCGTGGCTTCTCCTTTGACGTTGATATGAATGCCGCCGGATACAACGAAAAGCGATCCGATGAGAGTGATGAAACTGATGTATTCACCCGCTGTGTGGAGGACGCGTCGCGTTGCGTGAAGCGGGCCAACGTAATACGCCACGACGATCACCGCGAGAACGGCGACAACTTTCGGGTAATGGCGCCCCCACCAGTCCGCGAAGAAAAGCGGGCCAAGAGCGATCATTGCCAGGAGCAGGCAGAACGGCAGCGCCATCCAAGCGCTGGGCGCAAGTACCTCGGGGGATAAATTCATGGAAACTAGAGAAAAAGCGGCGCGAACCCACCACAGGCCGCGCCGCATGGCCGAGCGACAGTTATGTCAAGGCCCAGCCCACCAAATTGCCAAGTCGCAGATCAGGTCAACCGATTGCGCGCCATACGCCGCCGCATCTGGCGATACAGGGCAAATCCATATCCTGCCGCCACACCGCCGGAAACCCACCATTGGCAGCCGTTGGTGAATATCAGCGGACAAACTACTTGAATGGCCGCGAGGATCATCAGGAAGTACGCTGTTCGGCGCATTGAACCGGGAACCACACCCCAGCCACTATTCAACTGGCCGCGGCTTAATTGAAGTTGATACTTGCGCGCGGCGGCATCCTGAATGGCGCCAAAACTCAGACCGATGACCACCCCGACCGTCAACGCCCCCGCGCTGGCCATCCCATGGATAATGTCAAATTGCATAATTATAATTCTTTATTGATGTTGGCCCAAGGTTGCGCGGCGAAGTTGGCCGCCGCGCAACCCCAGGCGGACGGGTGGTTACGTTGTTATCGACGTCGGCTTGGTTGTCGCAGGCGCGCCGCTGTAGTGATCCCCTGCCAGCATCGGCGTTTCCGAGGCTTTATCCATCACAAACCCAGCGTATCCTGGCACGCCCATTTCGGGAATGTCCAGGCCTTCAATTTCGATGTCTTTGGGCACCCGATTGCCGACCAGTTTTTCGACAATAAAATAAACTATCAGTGACAGCACCGAGAGCGTGACAAAGCAGGTCACCACCCCGATGATTTCAGCGGTCAATTGCCCAAAACCGCCTCCATAAAACAAACCCGTCACTTTTCCTGGGACGCCATTCCATCCTTCGCCATAGGTTCCATCGGCGAAAAGGCCCAGCGAGATGCAACCCCACGCGCCGTTGACGCCATGGACAGATATCGCGCCCACGCAATCATCAATCCCGATTTTGTCAAAGAAGAATACGGATTCCACCACGAGAACACCCGCTACAAGACCCAATATCGACGCTCCGCCGGCGCTCACAAACGCACACGGGCAGGTTATCGCAACCAGTCCAGCCAGCATCCCGTTGCACATCATGGACGGATCCGGTTTCTTGGTGCGCACCCACCACATCCACAGCGTCGCCCCTAGCGCTCCGGTCGCGGAGGCAAGCATCGTATTGACCGCGACCACGGAGATGCGCAGTTCAGTGCCCGCCAAGCTGGAGCCTGGGTTAAACCCAAACCAGCCGAACGCCAGGATGAATGTGCCGAGCATGACGAAAGGAATGTTGTGCGGGATGATTGGATGAACAATCTTTCCCTTGGCATCATACTTTCCGTAGCGAGGACCAATCAGCCAGCAGAATATCAGCGCGATAACGCCGCCTTGCATATGAACGACCGAGGACCCGGCAAAATCAACGTGCCCGTGCCCAATTCCCCAGTTGACGCCCATTTGCGAGAGCCATCCGTTGCCCCACACCCAGTTGCCGAATACCGGATACATTATTGTCCCAATGCAGCAACCGTAGATCATGAAAGCCGAGAATTTCCATCTTTCCGCCGCTCCGCCCGTGGGAATGGTCGCTGTGGTGTCCATAAACACCATCTGGAAAAGGAACAGCGCAAAGGCCGCGGTATCGTAACCCGCGCCCTGAAGCATGAACCCTTTGAAACCTAGCAGGCCGATAAAGTGTCCGCCAAGGTTAAAGCCCAGTTCGTTGTTCAAACCACCATAGCCCCCCATGGTGGCTATTCCGCCGGGATTCGGAGTCAAAGGGGAATTCATTCCGCCAAACATGAATGCAAACCCGCAGAGATAAAACCCTAGCATGCCCATCGGGTAGATCATGAAGTTCATGGCCATCGTGTGGCCGGCGTTCTTCGCCCGGCATAAGCCGGTTTCCACCAACGCAAAACCCGCTTGCATGAACATGACCAGGAACCCGGTAACCAACGTCCACATGAAGTTGATTGCCACACGATTGTGCCCCACTCCGTCCATGACGCGCACCGCAAGCGGTTCCGTCTTGGCTTGGGCGGTGTAATCGTCAAACGCCTTCTTGGCGTCGTTGTAGGCCTTGACCTTGTCCGGGTTCTTTTTGTCCGCGTCGCTCAATTCCGTCGGCGCGGGAACGATCAGCGGCGTGTTGCTCGCATCGGCCGCGTCCGAAGCGGCCCCGGTGTTATACCCTTGGGCATCCGGTTTCGGCGTGTTATCCGGTGCGGCCGCCGGCGCCGCCGCGGCGGGCGCGTTGGTACTGGGGGTTTGAGCCACAGCCACCCCAACCGTGGAACACAGCACCACGGCGGTTGTGAGTTGAATAAAGAATTTTTTAAATATAATTTTCATGCAGAAGTTTGTTTTGCTTCGGTTTTCAATATCAAATTGCGGTTGCCCCTTTCTCAGACGTTCGAATTCGGACGACGTCGTCCAGCGGTGAAACGAATATTTTCCCATCCCCTATCTTTCCAGTGCGCGCCGCTTTGATGATCGCTCCCACAGCGGCGTCCAACTGATCTTCTCCCACCACCACAGCCACCATTACCTTCGGGAGAAACTCCAAGGTGTACTCGCTCCCGCGATAGGTTTCAGTATGGCCTTTCTGCCTTCCGAATCCCTTGACCTCGATCACAGTCAATCCGTGTACACCGACTTCCATCAGTGCCGTCTTAACCTCATCGAGCTTGAACGGTTTTATAATTGCTTCTATTTTTTTCATGAATGACAAACCTTTTGCTAACGGTTAGTTATCTCAGGTTAGTTGCGTTGCGTTTATTCCATGTTATTAATGGGCAGAATCCCACCTACGGTGACTGATCCAGCCAATTTCACGGGCCACATGCCTACTAGCAGACGATGTGCCAGTGGAACCCGAAGCCAGTCCCAACCGGGGTGTCGGACAGAAAAGTTTCCGGTGCGGATCCTGCGGGATTTTGGGACGGAATGGGTCGCGAGAAAAGAGGATCTAGCCTATAGCTTTAATTGCGATAATAAATGCTTCTTGCATATACTTAATTTAATTGGCACGCATAACTAGATACATTAAATATTAACATATTAAGTAAACATTAACAGTTGTCCGGCTGGGTGGAACTGGGTCTTTATCTGAATTTCAACGTTGGAAATGGGCCGCCACCCGCTTCAAATTTACCGCCCCGCTTGCTAATCTTAAAATTTTTCGGGCGAGCGTTTGAAGCGCGAGAACTACAGATTTCGAAAACAATTGACCAGACTGCTTAAATTGATACAGGGCTGCGGGAACTTGTATCCGGCGTCGGCAGGGTTATCATAAATCTGGCTCCGCCCCCATCCCGGTTCTCCGCCGTGACCTTCCCCCCAATTGCATCGACAAATCCCCGCACCAGCGAAAGACCCAGGCCCGTCCCGCCCGTCGCGGCGCCCGGCCCTCGGTAAAACTTGTCGAATACACGCTCAGTCGCTTGTGGATCAATGCCCAACCCCCGGTCCTCCACCGCAATGCAAAGGGACGCGCTCGTTTTCCACACTCTCAGATCCACCGCGGTCCCGGGTGCTGTGTGGAATGCGGCATTGGTGAGAAGATTCATCAGCGCCTGCTGAAGGAAAACGAAATCCGTCCTGATGATCGGCAAGCCCGCTGGCATATCAACGCTCAGTTTGTGTCGCGCCAGGTCTTTCTCCGTTTCCGCCACGGACACGTTGACAATGTCATTGACCTCGCATTCATTGAACAGCGGCTTGATGTGGCCCGATTCCAACCGCGCAATATCCAGCACCTTCCCCACCATTCGATTCAGCCGTTCGGCTGCCTCTTGGATTTCCCCCACTAATCCGGCGCCCACCTGGCTCACGCATCTTAACTCCCCGAGATCGATCGCCGCGGCCCTGATCGCGGCAACGGGGGTGCGAATTTCATGCGACATCGAGTCCAGCAATGTTTTGCCAAGTCGTTCGGATTCGGCCAGTAACTTCGCCTTCTCGGAAATTTCCTTCAGGCGTTGCCGGTCCAGGGCAATCGCGATTTGCCGCGTCAGCGCATCCAACAGGTTTCGCGCGTGAATATCGGGAGGCCCCGGCTGTCTCAGGCGCAATCCCAGCACCCCCATCACACTGTTGTTGCTCTCAAGCGGCACGAAGAACGTATCCGCGGCCGGCAGGTTCGCCGTGAATTTCCCGCCGGGTTGCCGATGCTCCATCACCCACGCCGCGACTCCCTGCTCTTTTTCTCCCAACTTCAAGGTGCTGGCTTCCCGCAATCGCAGGCGGTCCTTGTCATCGGGCAGCAGGACTGCAACCTCTGAATCGAACGTGCGGCCCAATTCATCCACTACTTTTTTGATGATTTGGTCAATGGTTGCTGCTTCCGCCAATTCGCGCCCAAGCAAATACAACGCCGTGGCCCTCCCTTCCCGCTGCCGCTCCGCCACTTCCTGCGCGCGGATGCGGGCAGTCAACTGCCCCAGTGCCAGCGCCACCACAAAATACATTCCCAGCAGTAAAGCATCCTCAAAATGGGATACCCGAAAATGAAACACGGGCGGCAGGAAAAAATAATCCCAAATCCCCGCGCTCAATGCCGCCGCGAGCAACGCCGGCCCGCGCTCCACGAGTAACGCCAGTACCACGACCGCTAGCAGCGACAAAAATGCCATCGCGTGAACTCCAACTTGCGGCGTAAACAAAAAACCCGCCAAAGCGACCAACACCACCGCGCCAGCCACGACCGCATATTGCACCCACCGCTCAATGATTTTTGCCTCGAGTTCCTCCGCCCGAACTCGCGGCAACCGGGCTGCGAGGGTTTCAACCGCCCTGGTTCCATGCGCATGTGCCACGCCGATAAGCACTTGGCGACCGGCAAGTTTTTCCGCCGTCGCGGCCTGGAGCATTGCCAGCGTCTTGCCAACCCCCGGTCCAATGCCGAGAAAGACCTTCAACCGCCCCCGTTTCCCGCCCCTTTCATCCGTCTCGTCCGTCACGGCGTCACCCTACCCCAAATCGACGGGAAAGCCGACTAAAAATCCAACCGTTGGATTTTTAGACGTATTTATGCGTATTTTTCAGTTACAATTATAACAAATGAAAATCGCTCTCGCCATTCTAACCCTGTTCGAATTAACCGCGGTTGGGTTTGGCCAGCTTGCCGTCGTTGACGGGCCGGTTGCGAATTCGACCAACTCCTTTTACATCGGCAACCGCCCACCGCTGGCGGCCTCGCCGTTTTACAAACTGCCCATCGGCTCCATCACTCCGCGCGGCTGGCTGCGGCACGAACTTGAATTGGAGCGCGACGGCATGACCGGTCATCTGGAACAAATATCTCCCTGGCTGGATTTCGCAAAAAGCTCATGGGCGGATCCGCAGGGCCGCGGCAAATTCGGCTGGGAAGAGCTGCCGTATTGGCTCAAGGGCTACGGAGATTTGGGTTACGTTCTCAAGGATGCGCGCATCCAGGCCGAGGCGAAAAAGTGGATTGACGCCGTGCTCGCCTCGCAACGTCCGGACGGCTGGTTCGGCCCGCGCGAATTGCTCACCAACCTGGATGGCAAACCGGACCTGTGGCCGCACATGATCATGCTCAACGTCCTCCAGTCTTATTACGAGGCGACCGCCGACCCGCGCGCTCTCGATGTGATCGACGGTTACTTCAAATGGGAGAACACACTTCCGGTCAGCGCATTTGGCGAGGGCTATTGGCCGAAGCTCCGATTCGGCGACAATATCGAAAGCGTTTTCTGGCTCTACAATCGCACGGGCAAACCGTGGCTGCTCGACCTGGCGCGCAAGATCAATGCCGGCATGGCCCGGTGGGATGAAGGCGTGGTCAACTGGCACAACGTGAATATCGCACAAGGGTTTCGGGCGGGGACGATTTTCTCGATGCTCTCGCACAACCCGCAACAGAGAGATTCCGCCGAACGCAATTACGAAACGGTTTTCGCCACGTATGGGCAATTTCCGGGCGGTGGATTTGTCGGCGACGAAAATTCCCGTCCGGGCTACACCGACCCGCGCGGCGGCATCGAAACCTGCGGGATCGTCGAGCTAATGCACAGTTTCGAGATGCTCACGAAGATAACTGGGAGGCCCGTCTGGGCCGATCGTTGCGAGGACATCGCATTCAACAGTTTTCCCGCCGCAATGACGTCCGACGAAAAGGCGCTGCATTATATTACTTGCGCCAATGAGATTCAGCTCGACCCCGGCAATAAATCGCCCGAACTCCAGAACTCGGGCACGATGATTTCCTACAGTCCGTATGAAGTTTATCGCTGCTGCCAGCACAACGTGTCGCATGGCTGGCCCTACTACGCCGAAGAACTTTGGCTGGCCACTCCCGATAACGGCCTCTGCGCCTCGCTTTACGCCGCCAGCGAAGTCAGCGCCAAAGTCGGGGATGGCGCCGAGATCAAAATCAACGAAGAAACGGATTATCCATTTCGGGACACCGTAAAATTTACGATTGACGCTTCCAAGCCGGCGAGATTTCCACTTTACCTTCGGGTGCCGCGTTGGTGCGCGTCGGCGTCGGTAAGCATCAATGGAGAGGCGGCTGATCTGGAGTCCAGACCGGAAGCCTTCATCCGGCTTGAACGGCTGTGGCGTGGCGGAGATATCGTGGTGCTGCGACTGCCGATGAAACCAAGCGTGCGGCGTTGGGAGAAGAACGAAGATGCTGCGTCCGTGAATTACGGCCCGTTGAGTTTCTCACTGGCAATCAAAGAGCGATATTCCGAATACGGCGCGCGCGACCCCCAGTGGCCGCAATGGGAGGTGGTTCCGGAATCGCCATGGAATTATGGTTTGGTATTGGACGAGGCTAATCCCGCGTCCTCGTTCAAAGTGATTCAGTCGGATGGACCTCTGGCCGCGCAACCATTCACGCCAGAAACGGCGCCGATCAAAATCGAGGCGACGGGACGGCGCATTCCCAATTGGCACGCGGACTCCAACCACGTCATCGGCAAGCTCCAGCGCAGTCCGATAATATCGGATCAGCCGACGGAGAAGATTGTCCTTATTCCGATGGGCGCGGCTCGTCTTCGCCTCTCCATGTTTCCCGTAATTGGTGCTGGCGCCGGCGCGCACGAATGGGAAAACTCCAAGTGAACATTGTAGCCCTTTTATACCATATGACCTTTCAGAGTAGAGTCGCTATCGTTTGGCGAATGAAAAGCCGTCTTATCTTGCACCTCGCGTTGGCTTTGGTTGGCGCGACGCAAATGTTTGGCCAACCGTTTCGCCCGCCATCGGTGCCGTTGGTAACGTTTGATCCTTACTTGAGCATTTGGTCGGCCGCCGATCACCTGACGGATCGCGCGACGCAACACTGGACTGGCCGGCAGCATGCGCTGGTCAGCCTGATTCGCGTGGACGGCGCGAGCTATCGCCTCATGGGCGATGAGCCGGGTTCCGTCCCGGCGCTGGCGCAAGTCGGACTGGAAGTCACACCGACTCGCAGCATCTACAATTTTGAGAACGACAAAGTCCATCTGACGCTGACGTTTATGCGGCCGGCCCTGCCCGATGACCTGGACGCGATGGCGCTGCCGCTCAATTATATAACGTGGCAAGTACGTTCGTTGGATGGCCGGAAACATGAGGTGCAGATTTACGACAGCACGAGTTCGGAACTGGTCGTCAATAAGAATGACCAAAAAGTGACATGGGCGCGGGAGAAGGCGGGGAGGCTGACGGCCCTCCGTGTGGGAACGGCGGATCAGGACGTGCTGGGGTCGTCCGGGGATGACCATCGCATTGATTGGGGCTACGCCTACGCTGCGGCTCGGGCGGACCAGGCCGTCGGGGCAATTGGGGGGAACGAAGTTCTCCTGCAGGCGTTCATTGACGGTGGCACTCTTCCATCCGCGGACGACCCGCGGATGCCTCGTGCTGTGAGCGATCAGCAGCCAGTCATGGCTTTCGTTTTCGACCTTGGCAATGTCGCCGCCGGCACGGTGACACGGCAGGTGATGGTGGCTTATGATGAATTATATGCCATCGAGTATTTCGGCAAGAAGCTGTTGCCCTACTGGCGGCGCAACGGGATCACCGCCGCGCGAATGTTACAAAACGCGTCGCGGGACTATCCGAAACTGGCGCGGCGTTGCGCAAAGTTCGACGAGGAATTGACCGCGGATGCCACTCGAGCCGGGGGCGCCAAATACGCCCAAATGTGCGCGCTTGCGTATCGGCAGTGCGCGTGTGCTTGCGGCTTGGCCGCCGATACAAAAAAACAGCCGCTCTTCTTCACCAAAGAAAATACCAGCAATGGCGATATTGCCACGGTGGACGTTTTTTTTCCGATGGACCCACAATGGCTTTTGCTAAGCCCGGCGCTGGCCAAGGCGACTCTCGTTCCTATTCTGAGTTATGCGGCGAGTTGGCATTGGAAGTTTCCCAACGCGCCGCACGACCTGGGCACTTATCCGATTGCGAGCGGGAGGGATGATGGAGGCGAAGGGATGCCTGTGGAAGAAAGTGGCAACATGCTCGTCCTGTGCGATGCCGTTGCGCAGATCGATGGGAATGGGCATTTTGTTGATCCTTGGTGGCCGAAGTTGACGCAATGGGCCGAATACCTGGAGCAATATGGGCTGGACCCGGAGAACCAGCTTTGCACCGACGATTTCATGGGCCATCTCGCTCACAACTCCAATCTTTCCATCAAAGCAATTCTCGGGCTGGCGTGTTACGGGGACCTTTGCCGTTTGCGCGGTGACAACGCCGGTGCGGAAAAATATCATCAGATGGCCAAAACCGATGCCACTCATTGGCTGAAAGTTGCAGCGGATGACAACCATTTTCGACTGGCTTTCGACAAGCCGGACACGTGGAGCCAAAAGTATAATCTCGTTTGGGACCGGATTCTGGATTTGAACGTGTTTCCGCCGGAGGTGGCGCAAAAGGAAATTGCGCATTACAAATCGGTGATCGAGCGCTATGGCGTTCCGCTGGATTCGCGAACCAAGTTGACGAAAACGGACTGGTCGTTTTGGAGCGCCACGCTGGCTGACAATCAAAGCGACTTCGAAACGCTGACGTCGCCAATCTATGATTACCTCAACGAGACGACAGCGCGGTCGCCATTTGTGGATTCCTACGTGACGACGAATGTTCACAGCAGTGGCATGCATGCGCGTCCCGTTATTGGCGGGGTGTTTATCAAAATGCTGGCGGACCGCGGTGTGTGGATGAAATGGGCGCACGCGGGCAATTCCAAAGTGGGGCCGTGGGCGGCGCTGCCGAAGCCGCCAAAAATCGTGGAGGTGATTCCGTCGGCGCAAAAGATGGAGGAGATTTGGAATTATACCACAGAGCGACCAGCGGGCGAATGGACCCAGCCTGATTATGACGCATCCTCGTGGAGGACGGGGCCGGCGGGTTTCGGGACGGTGGGGACGCCGGGGGCGGTGGTGCGAACGCGCTGGGACACGGATGACATTTGGCTGCGGCGCAAGGTCACGTTGCCGGAGAAACTTTCGCCCGGCCTTAAGTTCTATGTGCATCACGACGAGGACGTGGAAATTTACGTCGATGGCGTGCTGGCGGCGAAGCAGGGGGGATTCACCACGAGCTATGTGACGATGGGGATCCGGCCGGCGGCGCGGGCGTTGCTCAGGCCGAACGCGACGGTGACCCTGGCCGTTCATTGCCACCAAACCAGAGGGGGACAGAATATCGACGTCGGAATTGCCAACGTGGTGGAATCGGAGTGATCTTTGAAAGTGTGAAATACGCAAAAATTCGTCTAAAAACCGTACGGTTGGAGTTTAAATAACTCAGGATGGTCTAATGACGGCTGTGCGGATGCGTGATGGAGCGGCTGGTGGGTGAACCCGACCAGAGACTTGGTTAATATGAGGGGTCGAGTTGGTTGGCGAAGCTGGCGGCGAGGGGCGGCCAAGTCACCTCGTTGTGGGGTTTGTTGTCGTTGTTCCAGCGATGCCGCCATGGGGCGTTGATTGCCTCGTTGACCACATCATTGCGCGGGGCTATTTCCACGTGGCCATCGCAAAAGCCGATATCGGTTTTGAAATTGTGGCGGTTGGAGGGCAATTGACCGCTATCTCCCGGCGAGCCAGGGCCTCCGGTATCGGTAGGGTCAAGGTTTGCCTCCCAAACCATTGTGTTGTAATTGGTTGGGAGGGCGCGGGTGTCGGCCAGGTTGATCATTTGGGTCGGGGCAATCACGTCCGCGTCTTTGACAAGGCCGTTGTAGTGGCCGCCATTGATATCGCCGCCCAAGCCCAGTTGAGGAACGTTGTTCAGGTTGAGCCCCCAATCGTTGTAGCCGACGGAAAAGCGGCTGTATGGAGTGACCACCCAGGGGTTTTGGACGCCACTTACGTCTTTTCCGCCCAAGGTGGAGTTTACATTGGTGTTCCAGGCGGAATCCGGGGGAGCGGCTGGGCAGAAGAAGACTTGGCGGTCGTTGGCGGCATAAGTCAATATGCGTTGCATCCAGACGTAGCTCACGTTATTGGCGTCGTAGTCGCCAGGATAGCCCTTGTTGTCGCCGACATACATTTGTATTGCGATTGCCATTTCCCGGAAATTGTTTATGCAGGAAGTTTGCTTGGCCTGGCCCTTGGCACGAGCCAAAGCTGGCAACAGGAGGGCCGCGAGAATGGCAATGATGGCGATAACCACAAGCAGCTCAATTAAAGTAAAAGCCGTCCACCGCAGTTGATTGGGTGCTTTGCCTGTCATGTGATTGCAACAATATATACCCAACACGCCTCTGTTGTCGAAAGAAAGTCGCAGGGCCTTTCCGCGTTTGTGCGAAACCTGACAAAGCGCGCCCTGCCTGGGCGGCTTCTCGTTTGGGGGCACTTGAGGAAGAGCCTGGAATCTGGTAGTTTTGGTTGTGTGAAATGGTCAAAGACGAGGACTGCAGTGATGGCGGGAGCGCTGTTGCTGCTGGCATCGGCCATAACGATGGTGAGGGGAAAAATTCCTTTTCAGCAAGAGTCTATCCAACGCATGGAGCAAGGCAAAAAATGGGCGCTGGCATTCATGCTCTTCGCGGACGCTCATGGGAATCAATTGCCGAAAGAATTCGAGCAATTGGGCTTCTGGGACACGGCAGACGGCCTTTCGCGTTCAAATTGGGAAATTATGTCGAGTGGCAACCTGACCAACTTTGCCAATCCGGGGCGAACTGTGTTGCTTCGCGAGAAAAACGCAATTAAATCCCCTGGGGGCGATTTTACCAGAATTTATGTTTTTGCGGATGGGCACGCGGAGCGGCTGTTTTCATCGGATAGCGACTTCGCGGCATTGGAGAAAAAGCGGGGGTTTGTGAGTCGAACGATCCGAGAGTAAGTGCCTGCGTTAAGTTTAGGCGCTTAACCGCGTCGGGACTGGGCTAAATAATTCCTGGTGGTCTTCCAAATCATCGCACCGGAAACCACAACCACAGCAAAACCGAACAGCGAAACGATAATCCTCGTCCCAAGCACTTCATCCTGGGACAATCCGAAAATGCACCTCCAAAGACCGACAAGAAACATCACGCCAAATAATAGCCAAACCCCCAAGACCACGATTAGCTTACGCGGACGGTTTGCGGCCTGACGATAAACGGCTCCTTCGGCAAAAAGATGCTCGAATGGACCGGTGGAGGCGTAAGAACTAAGGGGAGCCCTGCAATTGGCGCAAAAATTGGCTGTAACCTCGTTTGGCGCCATGCAACTGATGCACAACTGCATTTCGTCCGACTCGGACAAATCTTGATGCGGCTCCACGGACATATCTTTAAGGTATCCCAGTTGGTTTATGCGTTCAACGACAAACATCCGTGCCGTTCATTTTCGAGGGCAAGCCATTAATAATTAGTAAACATAATAAATTTAATGAAGTTATTGAATAGTTAAATGTTAAGATGTGACCCCGGCGGAGCCGCGCCAGCTACGCTAGTGCGTGTGCCCGCAGCACGTGCCGTCCGCCCGATGCGCGTGCGGTTTGTGGAACGGCTTGAGCGCGTGGAAGCAAATAAAAATCAATCCCACCGGAAACAGAATCGGCGCCAGCACAATGTTGATCGCAGCAAACGCGATCTGCCCCGGCGACCCGCGCGCGGCAATGGACGCCCGCCATAATTTGCCAAACAACTTGCACGATTGACCGAATCGGTGGCCGAAATTTGTTTTGGGTTGGGTGGCGGTTGCCGCGCCATTCGGAATATACACAAGCGTATTGACGCTTCCGATGTCATTGTATGTCTCCACTCCCGGTTCGAGTCGGATTTCCGGCGGGAAGTCCAAATCACGCCGAGCCGCGTCGGTCACCAGGAGATATTGCGCGGCCTGGACAGAATTCTTGAGCAGACGATGAACAATGATGACATCCACGCCCGCGAGTTCCGCGAAATTAAGGACGCGGTGAAATAACGCCTCCCCGCTATGCGCGACGACCTTGAGGCGGAGATGCTCAATGTTCGTGCAGGCATTGCAATTGCACGTCGTCGAGCGGCTCAACTCCGCGACCTTCTCGCTGAACCGCTCAAAGAATATCAGGAGTCTTTCGCCGATGACGCGCCGGGTTTCCCCCCAGGGAAACGCCCCTTGACGCTTTCGGCAAAAGAGAAAAACCGCGTCGCCTTCGAGTTTGGCCACCTCCATGGGAAGCTCGACTTGTTTGATGATCGATTGGACCAATTCTGTGATGATGGCGTGGCTATGGGCAAGGGACCTGGCATTCGCCGTCATATAGCGCGTGTACCCGCTGATATCGGCGATAATGAGCAACACCGGCTCCGTCCCTGGCTCTTGCTCCGGATTCATCGCAAGCAACGTGCCAGCACGGGCAGGGGTGCGCAAGACTTGGCGACCGGTGCGTCCCTTACCGAGCTTGTAGCTTTTCAATACAGCGGCGGCCTGTGGAACAAAAACCAGGCAGAGTCGCTGGCGCCATTGGCGGCGTTGCCAAAACTTCAAGAACTTGTCCTCATGAATTTGCGTGTTAAGGAGGAGGGTCTTAGACCCTTGGGAGAGTGCAAGACGCTTCAGACGCTCGCGGCATCCAATCAATTTGAGACCGCGGACTATGCCTGCTTGTCGGTGGTCCTTCGACATGTGAAATGCGAATTCTTTGCCCCCTGGACGCGAGTTAAAAGCGCATTCGGCGGAGACACGATGATCATTGGAAAACGGAAGCCGATCCTGAGTTTAACCCGCGATGCGGAGAAAATCAGAGACTACGAGAAAGCGTTCCGCCGGCTTCAGGCGCATTTCTCGTCGAATACGCTGTAAGCCCGACCGCACGAAAACGTTTGTGATCGTTTGATCGGGATGAGGACGATAACTCCGAAAAACCACTCTGAGCTGCGATCGGATTTTCAAAAAGTGTCAATAGTGAGTACCGACACTGGGACGACACTGGGACGAGGGCAAGCCATTATTAATTAGTTTACATAATATATGTAATTATGTTATGGAATAGTTAAATGTTAAGACGCGACCCCGGCGGAGCCCCGACCCCGGCGGAGCCCTGCGACCCCGGCGGAGCCCTGGGACGACACTGGGACGGCGGAGCCACTCCAATTCCCCCATAGGGTGCTTGCTTCCGACCAGTGAGCATGGGATATTAGCGGTCGTGAACGTCACAGCACGAGATGAATTGAAGATGCTGGCAATCGGTGCGGCCTTCTTTTACCTGGGTGTTCTGGGGGATCGGACATTTCCTAAGTCCTTTGGCTTGGTTATAGGTTTGTGGTTGGTTGGCGACTGCGTGATTATGGTTTTTTATCCACAGTGGCTTTGCAAACAGGCTTCCCCTAAGCAGAGCGTGAAATCCCGCAAACGTTTGCGGAGATGTGGGCTGGTGATACTGCCAGTGATTGTTATTTCAATGGTTTTTCGGCTTTGGAGGGGATAGTCGTGACGCCGTTTCTAGTGCTGATAAATCTTAAACAGTATCAGATTGCAGTATCAGATTTTCACCTGTGGATTCGGCCCTAAACGATCAATGGTCGCATGATACTTGACGTTCCATTAAAGAGAGACTGCCTCTATATCCTCGAGATGCTCAAGACGTCGTTGTTTGACTATCGCTACACACAGCCATGGGCAGATGAGATCATAACGCACGTCGAATCTCCGCCCGCATGGCTCTGCGACTTGGCGACAAAAAGGTATCAGGGGGACCAGATTAAAATTCTCCAGGAATTTATTTCGTGCGAACCATTCGAACCTTCTCCGGTCGATATGGAGAAATTCGCGGTCGCTTGTCTTTGGATTCGGTATGAACGGCGTGAATTGTCATGGGCAATATTTCTTGCGAAGGCTGGCGAAATACTCGATGCGTGCTCCTCTGATTGGGACTGCGAGACCCCGTATCATTATCTGAACGTGTACAAGGACGCGTACTTTACGCCTGTTTCTGAAGAAAAAACAAAGGAAGCATACTTCAAAGACCACGACTTACATCCTTGGATAAAGGAAGCCAAGTCGAGATTCGCCCCATTCTTAGAACTACGAATGCAAAGTAAAGGGTTGCGGAGGTAAGAAACCCGTGAGTGCTTTCCTTATCAGGGACATATCGTGATTAAAGTCCTTGAATATCCCATTAAGATATGGGACGCTGTGTATGGGCCGTGTTGTTCTTTGATAAAAGAAACGGGAAAGAAACCGCGAAACAGGCGAAAGGCCCGCCCATGGTTAATCCAGTCAAACCGGCGGTCAAATCAAATCAAGGTCAACCGGTAAAACCAATCGCGGTGAATCACGTCTAATCAAGGTTGATAAAGGTTCCTTTGGCGATTACGCTTGCCGTCGGCTCAAATTCGAGCGAGATATTCGGCGGATGGAAGGGTGGCTGAGTGGTTGAAGGCACCTGACTCGAAATCAGGCTTAGGGGAAACCCTAACGTGGGTTCAAATCCCACCCCTTCCGCCATTGGTCTTTTGTGCCGGGAACAAACTGGTGCTCCTGTGCCCCCCAAGGTGGCTCGTGCCTCGCGACCCTTATATGTTCCTTTTCGTGTTTGATTTCTCATCAGTGTTCTGTTCCTGCGGGAATCCGCCGCTGGGCGGGTTGTGGAGCGAAGGCGAGCGTAGCGAGCCGAGTGGAACAACCTGCCCAGCGGCGGACGGCGTCTCCGCGCAGGTTCCGTTTGCCGTCCGAATACCTGTGCAGTTTAATGGCTG
>DATAXU010000234.1:0-9306 GCA_036272955.1 Verrucomicrobiia bacterium | reverse complement strand
ATTTTGTTCGCGGCCATTTTTTATTTTGCCGGCGCGCCGGATCGTTTGAAGCAGAAACATTATCAGGCGTGGCAGGTGATCAATACGGCCGAGGGCAAAGGCGGCAGCGGCGGCAGAATCGATGCGTTGCAGGAACTCAATGATGACCGGGTTTCGTTGATCGGGGTCAATGTGGCGGGGGCGTATCTGGAAGGGGTGAGGCTCTCACGGGCGGAGGCGCGGCGGGCGAATTTCAGCGCGGCCGATATGCGGAAAGCGATTTTCAAAGAGGCCAACCTGGACGGGGCGACGCTTGATTGGGCGAATCTTCGGAACGCGGATTTGCGCGGATGCGACCTGGCTTCGGCAAATTTAACTGACGCCGATCTTGTGGGAGCAAATCTCGCGGGCGCGAATCTCCTGGACGTTTCGCTGGAGCGGGCGGACTTGAGCAATGCGGACCTGGATCGAATCGGTAATTGGGATTCGATACGCGCGATTCGAGGCGCGAATATCTTCGGGATTAGAAATGCGCCGGCGGGTTTCGCGGCGTGGGCGAGGAAGATGGGGGCGGTGGAAACTAACTCGAATTAGGGTGGTGGCGCGGAGGTCACCACGAAGCGGGGATGGGTCACCACGAAGATCACAGAGATCACGAAGGTTAAGAAGAGGAAAAATTGAAAAACAACAAGGGGAAAAGCCATTTCGGAAATTATTTTTGGCAATCACTCTATCCGGGGCATAAGCAGCCAGTAAGCGGGGAGGTCACCACGAACCGGGAAGGTCACCACGAAGATCACAGAGATCACGAAGGGTGATCAACGGGCTAATGTGTGTTGTGAGGATGATGAATTTGCATGAATTTGTGTTGACGTTTTTTGGGCGAATCAATACGGTTGTTCCAAATGAAACACACCCCCCTTCATGAAAGTCCTATTTGGTTTTGGTAAAGCCCGCATTTTATCCAGCTCATTGATTTTCTGGTTCGCACTCGACTTGCCGGCGCAAGTGACGGATGTGCTGACTTATCACAACGATCAGGCACGCACGGGGCAGGCCTTGAATGAACAAATCCTCACTTACGGTAGTGTCAATTCCAACCAGTTCGGGAAGTTGTGGGTGCTTCCGACTGCCGGCGAAGTACTTGCCGAACCGCTTTACGCAGCGGGGGTCAGCATTCCGGAACTTGGAATGCACAATGTGCTGTTTGTGGAAACGGAGGGCGATGTGGCGTACGCCATTGACGCCGATAGCACGAATGTGTTGTGGGCGGTTTCGCTGCTCGGCATCAACGAAATACCGTATCAGACGAGCTTTTGCACGATCACACCCCAAATGGGCGTGACGGCAACGCCCGTCATTGACCGCCAGTTCGGCCCGAATGGCACGATCTTTATCGAGGCCATGAGCCAGGACGCCGGCACTAACGTTCACCAACGCCTGCATGCGCTGGATATAGCCACCGGATATGACGTGGTTGCGCCGGTCGAGATTGCCGCCACTTATCCAGGCACTGGCGATGACTCGGTCGGAACGAAGGATATTTTTTATCCGGCCCATTATGAGGAACGGGCCGCGCTGACGCTGGTGAACGGCGTGGTTTACATGGCGTGGTCAGGGCGTTGTGACAAGCGGCCCTATACCTGCTGGGTCATGGGCTATGACGAATATACGCTGAGCCAAACCTCTGTGATTAATTTGGAGCCGAATGCGTACGGGGGGTCCATATGGAATTCCGACGCGGGGCCGGCGGTCGATGCGGGTGGGAATATCTATGTAACCCTGGGGGATGCCGGCGGCGGGGATTTTCAGGGGCCGTTGAACTCGAACGGATTTCCAGTCAACGGCGATTACGGATGCGCGCTGGTGAAACTCTCGACGACAAACGACATTCTCACGGTGACGGATTACTTTGCGCCGGACGTTGCCGCTTACGATGCCGCAAATGACCTGGACCTGGCTGCCGGCGGGCCGCTCCTGCTGCCGGACATGGCGGACACTAATGGCATCACGCACGACCTCGTGGTCGCGGCGGGAAAGGACCAGAACATGTACATTGCGGACTGCTCGAACATGGGCAAATACAATGTTCGCAACAACAATGCCCTTTACCAGGGATTCATAGACATCTTTCCTGGGCCGCACGGCGCCGGCCCCAATAAGTATGGAAAATCCGGCGGGACGTGGTCGATGCCCGCCTACTTCAACGGCTCCCTTTATTTTGGCCCGGTCAATGGCCCTATTACGGCGTTCCCATTCCAAAACGCCGTGCTGTCCACCAACACCACGCAGTCGTCCAACGTTTTTGGATTCCCCGGGGCAACTCCGAGCATCTCCGCTAATGGCACCAGCAATGGCATCGTGTGGGTTGTGGAAACCGTCGGGCAAGCGGGATTTGAAGAGCTGCCGTCGAGATCGGCGATATTGCATGCGTATGCGGCCACGAATCTCGCGGTTGAACTTTATAACAGCACCGAGGCCGCCAATAACAGCGACGATTTTGGCAACGTCAATGACTTCGTCACGCCGATGATTGCCAACGGGCGAGTATATGTCCCCAGCAGCGAGGGGGTTGCCGTATTTGGCCTGTTCCAACTCAATTTTACTCTCATTAAACTGTGGCGAGCGACGAACTTCAACAATCCATCGGACGTGGGCGCGGGCGCCAATTCCGCATCTCCGGCGGGCGATGGCGTGCCAAATCTCGTCAAATACGCGCTGGGGCTGAGCCCGTACACGCAAGTTACGCCGGGGCAGTTGGGGGTGGCGACTCTCCAGGAATTCGGGGGGCTCAGCTATTTGAACTTGACGGTCGATCGCGCTGCCTGCCCGTCCGATGTTTCTGTCATGGCCGAGACTTCCGCGGATTTACAAAATTGGACTGTGACCAACGTCACCGTGCTGACCAACAGCACGAGCCAATTAATTATCATGGACAATACGCCGGTGAGCGCGGGGCAAAATCAGTTTCTGCAACTGCTGGTTCAGCCGAATCCGTAACGGCCGTCATACCCGCAGATATTTTTCCATGCGGCACTCGAAGCCGCCCATGTCCACTTTGTGTTGGAATTGAAGTTTTAGCTGCGGATGAGGCGGGGGATTCGATAGGGGATTGACGAATACGAGCCTGCCGCCGGGTTTGAGGATTTTGGCGGCTACGGTGAAAAGATCGGCGATCAATTGGCGGAGGCTGGCGATTTGCACGCGCATTCCCATGGGGGGATTGGTGATGATTAAGGTGGGTTGGGGGCCAGCGAGGGCGATCTTCCGGAAGTCTCCGCAAATAAATTTCGCGGGGACGGATTCGAGCTTGGCGGCGGCGAAATTGGATTGGGCGATTTCGATGGCGGCGGCGCTGAGGTCCGTCCCGTAGATGCTTCGGACGCGGCCGAGGAGCGCGCTTTCAATGAGTTCCAAACCGGAACCGCAAAAGGGATCCCAAATCACTTCGTTTTCGAATCTTCCGGCGAGGCGTGCGAGACTGGCGGCCAGGGGCGGGTGCGAGGCGGCGGGGACATCGCGCTTTCGATATGAGAAACGCGGGTCGGGGGTCATGTTGGGGCGCAGTTCGACCCATTGGCGGCGGGCGTGGGTGTAAATATCGAATGTCCAGGTGACGTCGCGGGCGTCGTTGAGGATTTCGGGACACTTTGCATAGATGCGATTTGCCAGGCGGGCGACGGCGGCTCGTTGATGGCCTCTGTCAACAAAATTGATGCGGTAGCGGATGGCGCCGGCGGTGAGGGCGCGCAGCAGTTTTAGCGATAAATCGGAGGTGATCACGGCGGCCAGACTTTCGACGGAATCCGATTCGCCGGCGGTCTCGACTGAACCCAAGACGAAAGCGGCGGCGCCGAAGCATCGCATTGCGTAGATGTCCGCGATGGAAAAGGGGGCTTTTGGGACAATGGCGACTTTGCCGGGCTGGGTGCCGGCGAGATCGAATTTCGCGTTTTGTTTGGATTGCTTGAGTTCGTCGGCAACGAATTGCTCCAGCCCGTTTCGGCCGCGCAGGTGAATCAGCAGTTGCGGGCTATTGGGAAAGACGGCGTCAATGCGGATAGCGCTGGGACTTTGGCGGCGGGCGATGCCGGCTTTAACCTTCTGCTCGACTTCGCCGGCGAGGCCGTGTTCGAGGGTGGCGGGGCCGCCGATCCGCCCCAAGGTGCGGGAGAGGAATTTTTTTTCGCGTTCGCCGGCGGCGGTTTGCAATGCGGAGAGGAGTTTTTGCTCTTCGGCGGCGCCAGCGCCGATCTTTGGCATGGCGGCGACGGCGTAGCGGCGAACTTTTTCGGAGGGGTCCTGCAACAGGCCGAGAAGCCATTGGCGCACGTTTTGAGCTTCGGCGGCGGGGCCGGATTCGGCGAAAACGACGGCGACGGCGCGAATCACGGGGGCGAGTTTGGCGCGTTCCGCAGCGGGCGCGGCGTTAAAGCGCGGAACTTCCTGGGTCCACAATTGCTGCCATGGGCGGCGCCGCAAATCTTTGTAAAGTTCCTTGGCGGTGTTTCTGTCTTCGGCTTTCATGGCGCGGGTGTTATAACAAAGCGGACGGCGCGACACGACGATTATGAAACGATTCTTTTCCCCGAACATCGAGCGAAAAGGACGAATTGTGCGCGGGACGATTTCTGTGTGCCTGTTTGTTGGGGCGTGGGTTGCATGGCGGGTGTCGAGGGTTTTCAGCGGTGTGCTGATTGTTTCGGGGGGATTCACGGCGTTCGAGGCGTTGCGTGGCTGGTGCGCGGTACGGGCGTGTGGGATTAAAACGAAATATTAGGGTGGACCGATGCGCCAAGCGGGCTTGCCGGAAGAAAGTGTCATTTTTCTAGGACTGACCCCTTAGTAACCTAGCTGACCCTTGGTTGGGGTGCGCGGGATCAAGATGAAATGTTAGTTGCGCATTGCGGGAAGCGGGTTCCTGGCGTATCAATTGGGAAGGAATGCCTGGCCATAATTTACCCTTGTCTCGGGCTTGGTTAACGTCCGCGGCACTCGGGCTGGTGGCGGGCGTTTTTCTTCTCATTCAATCTCCGGCGCGGGCGCAATCCATTGAGGAAACACAGCAGGAATTTTTGCGCGGGCATTACGATGCGGTCATCAAGACGGCGCAGCAAAGGGCCGAGAGGGGGGATTATCGTGGGGAATGGCGGACATTGCTGGTGAAAACATTGTTGACGGTGGGTAGGTACGGCGAGGCGCACACGAATGCGATGGCGGCGCTGGCGGATTATTCGGGGGGACTGGAAATGCGTTTGCTGGCGCGGGAAACATTTTTGTATCAAGGGGACCGGGGCGGGGCGGACCGGCAATTGGCGGAAATCAAGGGGTTGATCGAACGGCGCGCGGGGGCGTTCGACAGCGAGGATGCGCCGGCGCTCGGCGAGGCGTTGCTGCTGCTGGGATTGGAGCCGCGACTGGTGCTGGAGAATTGTTTCCGGCGCGCGGAGACGATGGACGCGCCATTGCGGGATGCGTTTCTGGACGCGGGGCAGTTGGCGCTCGATAAACACGATTTCGTGCTGGCAGCGGATACTTTCCGGGCGGGATTGAAAAAATTCCCGGACGATCCGGATATGGAAGGCGGGCTGGCGGCGGCGTTTCAGTCCGGTGACCAGGAGGCGATGGGCAAGGCGATTGAAGCGGCGCTGGCAATTAATCCGCATCACGTTCCGAGCCTGCTTCTCCTTGCCGATCATATGATTGACGCGGAAGAGTATGACGAGGCGGAGGAACAATTGACGCTGGTGCTTGAGGTCAATCCGCATCAGCCGGAGGCGCTGGCGTATCGGGCGGTCCTCGCGGAATTGCACAATGACCCGGTCGCGGCGAAACGATTTCGGGCGGACGCGCTGGAATTTTGGGACACGAATCCAGAGGTGGATTACCTGATTGGGCTGAAGCTGGCGCAGAAATATCGGTTTACCGAAGCGGCGGCGGAACAGAAGCGGGCGCTGGAATTTGATGCGTCTTATTTGCCGGCGCGGAGGGAATTGGCGGAGGACATGTTGCGGCTGGGGCATGACAGTGAGGGGTGGGAGCTTGCGCAAACCGTCCATTCCCAGGACGATTACGACGTCACCAGCTACAACCTTGTGATGTTACACGACCAGATGGCGAAATTTCGGACGCTCACGAACGCGAATTTCGTGGTCGAGATGTCGCCGCAGGAAGCGGAATTGTATGGCGGGCGCGTTTTGGATTTGCTGGGGCGCGCGCGGGAGACGTTGTGCAAAAAATACGGCGTGGAACTGAGGGATCGGACGACGGTGGATATTTTTCCGAGCCAGAAGGATTTCGCGGTGCGGACTTTTGGCATGCCGGGCAACCCGGGATATTTGGGGGTTTGCTTTGGGTCGGTGATCACGGCGAACAGCCCGGCATCGCAGGAGCCGAACCCGGCGAATTGGGAGGACGTTCTCTGGCATGAGTTCTGCCACGTTGTGACGCTGACGCTTACAAAGAACCGGATGCCGCGGTGGTTGAGCGAAGGGATTTCCGTTTATGAAGAGCGGCAGGCGAATCCGGCGTGGGGCGAGCGGATGAACCTGGCATATCGGGAGATGATTCTGACGAATGGGCTGACGCCGTTGAGTGAATTGAGCGGGGCGTTCCTGACGCCGAAAACGTCGCGCTCGCTGCTCTTTGCGTATTACGAATCGTCGCTTGTGGTGGAATTTGTGGTGCAACAATACGGGCTGGAGACGCTCCAGGGGATTTTGCGGGACCTTCGCGATGGTTCGGAAATCAACGACGCCATCGCGGCGCATACGGCTCCGATGGCGCAATTGGAGAAACGATTTGCGGCGTTCGCGCACGACAAGGCTGCGCACCTTGCGCCGGGCGCCGACCTGGAGAAGCCGCCGGAAGACCGCAGCGGCGTGGCGTTTGTGGTCTGGCAAAAAATGCATCCGCACAATTATTATTTGAAACTGGAGGAGGCGGAAAAGCTGATGGACGCGAAGAATTGGGCGGAGGCGAAACCGGCGGTGGAATCGCTGGTGGCGATTTATCACGGGGAACGACGCGGGGACAACCCATTGTGGCTGCTTTCGTTGGTGGAACGCAACCTTGCCGACACGAACGCGGAGTTTGCGACGTTGCAGAAATTCGCGGCGCAGGAATCCGATTTCGAGGAACTGGACGCGAGGTTGATCGAATTGTGCGCGGCGCGCAAAGATTGGACGAACGAAGTCCATTACGCGGAGCAAATGCTGGCGATCAATCCGCTCGTTATTGCGCCTTACGCCGCGCTCGGCGAGGCGGGGGCGGCGACCGGGAGAACGGACGAGGCGATTGAGGCGTATCGGAAGATGCTGTTGCTGGATCCGCCGGACCCGGCGGAGGCGCATTACCAATTGGCGCGCCTTCTGCACGCGCGGGGCGGATCGGAAAATGAGGCCAAGCGACAGGTGTTGCAGGCGTTGGAAGACGCGCCGCGATTTCGCGAGGCGCAACGGCTGCTGCTGGAAATCGAAGGGCATTCGTGAAGATTTCTTTTTACAAACATGAATACACTGAGTGAAGAACGTGAAGCTGTGGAACGCCTGACGGCGGGGCGGGCGCGCATTGAAGTTGAGTTGGGCAAGACGATTGTCGGCCAGAAGGAGGCCATCGAGCAGATTCTCATCGCGCTTTTTGCGGGCGGGCATTGCCTGATCACCGGGGCGCCGGGGCTGGCGAAGACGCTGTTGGTGAAATCCATTGCGCAAATATTTCATTTGAAATTCCAACGCATCCAATTCACGCCGGACCTGATGCCGGCGGACATCACGGGCACGGAGATTTTGCAGGACACGGGCGAGGGCCGGAAAATGGTTTTCATGCACGGGCCGGTTTTCGCCAATATGATTCTTGCCGACGAAATTAACCGGACGCCTCCGAAGACGCAGGCGGCGCTGCTGGAAGCGATGCAGGAACATCAGGTGACCTCCGCAGGCGTGCGCCATGCGCTGGAGGAGCCGTTTTATGTGCTGGCCACGCAGAATCCAATCGAGATGGAGGGAACCTATCCGCTGCCCGAAGCGCAGTTGGACCGTTTCATGTTCAACGTGGTGATCGATTATCTGACGGAGAACGACGAAGTGGCAGTCATCCAGAGAACCACCGAGCGGCGGCCCGCGGCGATCGAGGCGATTTTTACGGGAGACGATGTGCTGCGGTTCAATGAACTGGTGCGCAGTGTGCCGATTTCCGAGGCACTGGCGCGTTACGCAGTGCGTTTGACAGCGGCGACGCGGCCCGGGCAGCCCGGCGCGCCGGCGTTTATCAACGATTGGGTTAGCTGGGGAGCGGGAACGCGCGCCGGCCAGTGCCTTGTGCTCGGCGGAAAGGCGCGCGCGTTGTTGCAAGGGCGGACTCATGTTACGGCGGAGGACATTCGCAAGCTGGCCGTCCCCGTGATGCGGCATCGCGTTTTGGTCAATTATCGGGCGGAGGCGGAAGGTACGACCGTGGAAAAGGTGATTCAACGACTCTTGGACACCGTGGCTGAAACGGGCGTTTCCTGATGACTTTTTATGCGCGGTCCGCGTTCAGCCAGTCCGACGTCGCCCAAGACCGACGCGGGATTTGTAGATCCGAAAGCCCTGATGGCGATTCGGAATTTGGAATTGCGGGCGCGGGTTGTGGTGGAAGGTTTTTGGAACGGTTTGCATCGCAGTCCTTACCACGGCTTTTCGGTTGAGTTTACGGAATACCGGCCTTACACGCCGGGCGAGGATACGCGCTACCTGGATTGGCGGCTTTATGCGCGGTCGGATCGTTACTATCTCAAGAAATTCGAGGAGGAGACCAATCTGCGGTGCCACTTGCTGGTCGATCAAAGCCGGTCGATGAGTTACGGATCGCTCGGCTATTCGAAATCCGATTACGCGCGCACATTTGCGGCAACGCTTGCGTGGTTTTTGAACGCGCAGGGCGATGCGGTTGGACTTTTCACGTTTGATGAACAGGTCCGCGACTATTTTCCGGCGCGTCATCGGCATGGGCATTTGCGGCAATTGATGCTGGCGCTGGAACGGGCCCAGGATGGAAAGCAAACCGACCTGGGCGAACCGCTCCGACGCGCCGCTGAACTGGTGCGCAAGCGGGGAATGATCGTGCTGATCTCCGACCTGCTCGCGAACACGGAGGACCTGGAGCGCCACCTCGCCCGGCTCACGGCGGCGGGACACGAACTGGTTGTTTTCCAGGTGCTTGATCCCAACGAATTGTCCTTCGAGTTTCATAATCCGTCGCTATTTCACGACGTTGAGAGCGGGCGGGATTTTTATATCGACCCGGACCTGGAACGCGAGGGTTACCAGCGACGCATGGAGGCGCACG
>DATAXU010000233.1:0-5101 GCA_036272955.1 Verrucomicrobiia bacterium | reverse complement strand
CGCGGATGGAAGCAAAGTGATTGTCGCTGCTAACGATTATCTCGATGGACCAGTTTACACAGGCTTCTTCCCCTTGCCTCCATCCATATTAACCCCACCCACCAATCAAACCGTCGAATGCGGCCTTAACGCCGCCTTTGCTGTGACAGTCACCGGCACATCCCCGCTCACATATCAATGGTATTTAAACTCAAACCAGCTTTCAGACAGCGCCAACATCACCGGCACCGCAACCTCAAACCTCACACTGACAACCGTTTCCCTGTCCCAAAGCGGACTTTATAACGTAACCGTCGCCAACCCCTATGGGAGCGCCACCACCCCCGCCGCCACGCTAACCGTTCAAATTACCAACCCCCCCACGCTAAACACCCTCTCGATCGAGCCGGACGGCGCCGTCAGCGGCCTGATCACCGGCTTCGCCGGCCCCACCACCATCCAAGCCTCCACCGATCTCATTAACTGGCTGACACTTACAAACATCACCCTCACCAACTCCGGTGCCACATTCGCAGACCCGTCGCACACCAATTACCCCGCTCGCTTCTACCGCGCCCAAGTGAATTGAGCCAAACCGTCCCGTTGGTTCTCCTCCAAATCCAACCATTGGAGTTTTAGACGATTTTCGCCGTTTTTTTTCGCTTCTGCCAAGGGCGGCCCTTACTCCGCGACGGCCAAATCCATGTCCGGCGTGTAATAGAGGATGCGTCCGCAGTTGGGGCAGGTGACCAACTCCTTCGCCGCCTGGCAGGAAACGACGAGTTGGAC
Organism: Verrucomicrobiia bacterium; assembly: GCA_036272955.1. Taxonomy (GTDB): domain Bacteria; phylum Verrucomicrobiota; class Verrucomicrobiia; order Limisphaerales; family Palsa-1400; genus DATAUD01. Next base: position 4,333 of record DATAXU010000233.1, on the reverse strand, counting down.
CGGGAATTTCATGTGGCAACCACCGCAGACCCCGTGCTGAATCCCGACAATCGCGTTGTCACCCTTATTACGCAAGAGGCGTTCGTATTGGCGCAGGGCGCGTTCATCGATGGCGGCTGTCAGTTGGTCGCGGTTGCTTTCCAATTCCGAGAGTTCGCCGCGAAGATTTTCCTCGCGTGCGCCAAGCTCTTTTAGTTGGTTTTCAGCGAGCTTGCGGGTTTCGTCGGCCTCGCGCGTGGCGGCGACCGCCTGCTTTTGAAGGGATTCGATCTGCTCCATCAATTCCAACTGCTGGTCTTCCAAATGGGTGATCTGCTCCTTGCAGGTTTCGATTTCATGCGCCAGCGCCCGGTACTCCTCGTTTTTCTTGGTCTGAAATTGCTGGAGCGCATATTTCTCGATCTGCTGCTTTTTGGAATCGACTTCCAGCTCGAGTTTTTTGCGGTCGGTTTCGGCCTGTCTGACTTTTGTCTTGGCGGTGTCCAATCCCGCCTGGGCGGAGCTGGCCCTGGATTGGAACAAGTTTCGTTCCGGCTCGACGCGCGCCAATTGTTCCCTGGTGCGCAGAATACGGCGATCCCTGTCTTGCAAAATGAGGAGTTTTTCGATTATGTCTTGCATGGCCAGCTTCGATTGGTCGTCAAAGTCAAAAGCTAACGGCGCAACGGCGCCAAGTCAATGCGGATGCTTGAAAGGCCGAATTTTTGAAATACGTTGCACTATGAAAATGATTAAAACCAAGTTCCTCTGCATGTTGGCGGCCGCCGCCGTCTCTGGAGGAACCGGCGTGGCCACCGCCGCCGACTCCTCGGCGCTTAATCTTGCCCGCCAGCTTAACGAAGCATTCATTCAGGTGGCCGATGAGGTTTCTCCCTCGGTGGTCGTCATCAAAGTCAGCGGCAAGACTACCGAAGACGATAGCGACGACAGCGGGTCGTTTTGGGACGCATTGCCGCCGGAGGTCCGCCGCTATTTCGAAGACCACGCCCGCCGGCACAAAAAGCCTCATAAGTTTTCGGGGGAAGGCTCCGGCATCGTTGTCTCGGCGGACGGTTACATCCTGACGAATAATCACGTGGTCGAAGATGCCGACACAATCCTTGTCCGTTTCAAGGACGGGCGCGTTTATGTCGGGGAAGTCAAAGGGACGGACCCGGAATCGGACATCGCGGTGGTGAAAATCAAGGCCACTGGATTGACTCCGGCGAAACTGGGGGATTCGGATGCGACGCGGGTGGGGGAATTTGTATTGGCCATCGGCGCCCCGTTTACGTTGAGTGACAGCGTGACGTTTGGGCACGTCAGCGCGAAAGGACGCTCGTTCCAGGAGGAGGCGGGAGAGAATTACGCGGACCAGGATTTCATCCAAACCGATGCGAGCATCAATCCGGGCAATAGCGGCGGGCCCTTGGTTAATTTGTACGGCCAGGTGATCGCGATCAATACGATGATCGAGGGGATGAACACAGGCATCGGCTTCGCCATCCCGGTCAACCTTGCCAAACGCGTGATGACGCACTTGATTGAGGAGGGGAAATATGCGCGTTCGTGGCTGGGCATCAAGATTAGCGACCTGCGGGATGACGCCGATTACCAAACGCTCGACAGCAAACTGGCCCCCGACGCGCAAGACGGCGTCATTGTCACGGAAATCATACGCAATGGCCCCGCCGCAAAATCGGATTTGCAGCCCGGTGATGTGATTACCGCTGTGGATCAAAAGATCATCAAGACATCGCGCCAGCTTAAGGACGAAATCGAAGTGGAGAAGCCGGGCCACGTCATCGTTTTGAATGTGGTGCGGGCGCGGCAACATCTTCCCATTAAAGTCACCGCGGCTCTGCTTCCCTCGGAACCGGAGGTGGACGCCAACGCGGAGTCTTCCCGCCCGCAAACAGAAGCCCCGTCATTGGGCCTGACCGTCGAGGCCATGAGCAAGGATGCGGCCAGCCAATATGGCATTGACCAAACGCCCGGAGTGATTGTGACGGCGGTCGAGGAGGATTCGCCGGCGCAGGACCGGGGCATCCAGGCCGGAGATGTTATTACTGAGATCAACCGCAAACGCATCACGACTCCGCACCAATTCCGCGAGGCGCTCAAAGCCGCCGACAAAAAAGCGGGGATGATGATCAACCTGATCAGCAGCGGCGCGAGCCGGGTGGTTGTGTTGAGGGCGGATGGGGAGTAGATATTGCGATCGTGAAAGTGGATGTCCGTTCGCAAACGCGGGAGGAACTGGAAAACCAGTTTGCCGCCTGGCAACAGCCGGCGTATCGCCTGGAGCAGTTGCTGCAATGGCTTTACGCGCGGCGCGCTTCCAGTTGGGACGAGATGACCAATCTGCCGAAGGCGTTTCGCGAAAATCTCCGGGAAACCTACGAGCTTCAGTGGCCCGAATTGGCGCGAAAGCAAGGCGCGGAAGACACCACGCAAAAATTCCTCTGGCGCCTGGCCGATGGCGCGTTGATCGAGAGCGTGTTGATACCGGCCAACCCAAGCCTTTACGGAGAGCCGAGCGACCGGCGCACGCTGTGCGTTTCCACTCAGGTGGGGTGCGCTTACGGGTGCAAGTTTTGCGCCAGCGGACTGGAAGGGTGGAAGCGCAATCTCGAGGTGCAGGAGATCGTCAACCAGGTGCTTGCCATCGAGCGGAATGGCGGGAAACCGGAGGAGCGAGTCGTCAATAATTTAGTCATCATGGGAATGGGTGAGCCTTTGGCCAATTACGATAACCTGCTTAAGGCTTTGAAAATTCTCAACGCGCCGTGGGGCGGAAAAATCGGGGCGCGCAAAATCACGATTTCGACCAGCGGCCTGGCGCCGCAGATTCGCCGGCTCGCGGACGACCCGGCGCAATTCCGCCTCGCCATTTCCCTTCACGGCGCGACGGACCAGACGCGGACGAAGATAATGCCCATCAACAAAAAATATCCGCTGAAGGAATTGACCGCGGCGTGTGAGTATTACCAGGAAAAGAAAGGCCGGATGATCACGCTGGAATATATTTTGATCGCCGGTGTGAACGATTCGTTGGACCAAGTGGCGCCGCTGGCTGCGTTGGCGCGGCGTTTGCGGGCGAAGGTGAATTTGATTCCGTACAACAAGGTTGAGGACTTGCCGTGGGTCCGGCCCGAGGAGGAGGCGCAGGAAGCATTTCTAGCGGCGTTGGAGGGCGAAGGAGTTTCGGCGACGTTGCGACGTGAGAAGGGGCATGACATCGACGCGGCTTGCGGACAGCTTCGGTTGAAAACGGAAAGGGAACAGTGATGGATTTCCATCTATTGGATTTGGAAGTGAAAAATTCGCATAAATTCGTCTAAAATTGTATCTGAATTTTCAGAGATAAGCGCTGTAACTGTTTAAAAATAAGATATTTATCTATTGTTGTTTCAGCTTGCGCCAAACCTGGCCAACGACCCAAGCTTCGCTTAGGCGAAAACTTCGACTGCAGAACCGGCGAGCTGACTGGCCTCGCATTCCGGTTCTGCGCGTTTTAATCTGCATCTGCCGGGTTTATGGACAATACACGATTTTATCCGAGAATCGGCCATGCGGAGCGCAGGGTATCAACTCCGATTTGAAGCCATGTCTCAGTTCATCCATCTCACTGACGAGCGGCTGTTGAAGCGCATCGAGAAGTCGGGCATTCGCACGACCAATTGGGGCACGAAGATCCGTTGCGTATATGCCACTCCCGTCTTAAAAGATTTTCAGGTGTCTCACCAGTGGCTTCGAGAGCTTAAAAACAAGGGGATTCGCACGATTGGAGCGGTGCAGTTTAGGATTCCTGACACGGAGGACGTCCTCGTCGGACGCTACAACGAAGAGCCACTCGTTGCCTGTGCGGCACAGGCGGTAAAGGTTTTCATGGATCATTCCACCGGACTGGGACTTCAAATTTTAGTGCTGCGCCGGATTGAGCCAAGGGAAATTACGCGCAGTTATGTCCCCAGGCAGATTATTGGGTGGCGTTACCATCCGGATGCCCATGGAACACCGCCGTTCTGCGGATGTGCATATTGCCAGAGGGGGCTGATCAAAAATCGAAAGATTCGCGAAAAGTACGAAGACCAGAACCAAAAACGGTAGAGACTCCAGGGCCAAGACTCAAAGTCGGGATTCAATTATTCAAAAGGCCCTTGTTCGACTGCTTTTCTTGCAAGCCTTCGCAGAAGCCGGAATTCCATCGTTAGCCCGACTTTCGCAACTGGGAGTGGTTTTCGACTATTTTTGGGGGTGGAGAGCCCGAGTTTGCTAAGGATTTGAGGGATTTTGGGTCAAAAGAGCGTTTGGTGCAGACCTACCCTCTTCCCTGACTTTGGCTCATTGC
>DATAXU010000232.1:0-3995 GCA_036272955.1 Verrucomicrobiia bacterium | reverse complement strand
GGAATTATCGGCGGCAAAATCGTAATATTGACAGGTGCCGAAGTCGCCATGTCCCCATTGGTATCCGTCGCCAGCGCGGTGATCGCATAAGAACCGGCGGGCGCGTTGCTCCAGATCAATTCGTATGTGTTTGTGACAAACCGGACCGGCACATTGTCAGGAGGCGTTTCCGGTGTCAACGGCACCGGGAACGGCGACCGGACAGGCTGGCCAAAACCAAGGGCATTTGAACCCGCAAAAAACTCCACACTTCCCACCGTCCCATTTGGTTCGCTGGCATAAGCCAGCAAAGCCACATTCACCGGCGCGCGAAACATCGTGTTATTTGCCGGGCTGGTGATTCGCACGACCGGCAGAATGTTGGTGACGGTGGCAACAACGATCTCGACCGAGCTTGAGCTGGAGGGAACTTCCCCCCAAGGTACAGCCTGCGCGGTGATCAACCAGGTTCCCGGAGTGGCGTTGGACCAGTCCAGCGTGTAAACCCCGTTCGACGCTCCCCCGACAGAATCAGACCCGATCTCGAGCGTCAGCGTCGGCGTTGGGCCTTGCCGTGTCGCTGAAAAATTAAGATACGCCACGTTCGTGCCCGGATCGTAAAGCGTCGCGCTGATCGGCACGGACGCGGTCATCGAAATCGTCGAGAGCGTCGTAAATCGCTGGCCGTTGGTCGGTGCCGTAATCGTAACCACCGGCGTCGGAGGAGGTATGGCGTTGCCGATGGTGACCACGACCGGCGGCGATGTCACTGTATTGCCATTCAGATCCGTAGCAACAGCCGTGAGAATATGCACTCCAGGCAAATCGTTGCTCCAATTCAGGAAATAAGCGTGCGCTTCCACCGGCGGTCCGGGAGATCCCACAGGATCAACCACCACCCAATTCGTGACAACCCCAATCTCATACGGGCCATTATAGAATGTTACGGAAGCAACTACGTCATTGCTCACAACCGTTTCGGCGATCATTTCGATATTCGTCGGCTCGGGATAAAACGTGCTATTTGTCGGCTGGGTTATATTAACCAAAAGCGAGTAAGGCGGCCCCTTCTCCACCGTGATCCTTACCGGCGCGGAGTCCGCCGTCGTCCCATTGCTGCGGACTGCCGTCGCCTCAATCGACCATTGTCCCGGCGGGGCGTTGGACCATATCACCGAATAAAGTTGGTAAGGTGGGTCGTAAATAAAATTGGTAACATTTCCCAGCAAGACAGTGGCAATCACATTGTTGTTGCTGAATGTCTCAGATGCGAAGAACGACACGTACGCCACATCCCGTGCCGGTTCATAAACCGACGCATCGATCGTGATGTTCACGGGAGTCGTAAACACCGACCCGCTAATCGGCTCGGTAATCTGCACAACCGGCGGCGGCGTGGCATTCCCAATGGTTATTTCCGTCGGTGCGGACGTCACCGTGATTCCATTCGTGTCCGTCGCCACAGCCGTGAGCGAATGGATCCCGGGTGTTTCATTGGTCCAATCCAGGGTAAACGCATGACTCCCCGCCGGCAGGCCCGCGGAGCCTGGCGGATCGACCTCCACCCAGTTCGTGGCAATCCCAATAATATTTGACCCGTCCAAAAACTCGACCGACGCAACTGTGTCGTTGCTCACCACCACCCCTGCTATCAGCTCAATATTGGTCGGCCCCGGAAAAGAGGCGCCGTTCGTGGGGCTGGCGATATCGACGGAAAACGGCGTCGAAGAAACATTGGTGGTCGCCACCGTAATTTGAACATTCGCCGAACCAACATTCACGCCATTAGTGCGATAAGCCGCTGCGTTGATCGTCCAGGTCCCAGGAATCGCATTCGACCAGTCAAACATGTAAATCCGAATCGGCGGGTCCAGCGAAATGAAATTAGAAACCGAGCCCAGGAAAAGCGCAAAATCCGGCAGCACCCCGCTCCCCGAAGGGGTAGCAACAAGCGAGACATAACCAGTCTCCCCCGTCGGGTCATCCACCGAAACGTCAAACAGGACATTCGTTGGGGCGACAAACTGCGCCCCATTGGTCGGGCTGGCGATATCAACGGATATTATGCCGCTGGACTGCGCATGTCCCGTCAAAGGCAACAATGCGAGAAAAGCGGAACAAACAGCGGGGAGAATCAGACGACAAGGAAGAGCAAGCAGTGTTTTCATGGCCTAAATCCTTTTGGTTCTACTATTTCAAACTCCAACCGAGAACTCGACCAGAATCCACTCCCTCCGTCAAGGGAAAAATGCCGAAAATGCACCAAAAAAACGCCCCGGTTTCGTCAGACCCCCGATCCTTCCTATTTCATCTTGCCCCAAGCTCTCGCACAAAGTTATGTTTTGTCTCCCGTGCGTGTAAAATACTGGTTATCTCTCCTTGGCGTACTGTTGCTGGCGGGGCCTCTTCACGCGGACGAGTCGCCCGTGACTGTCGTGGTTGACCCGCAAGCCTCTGGCGATCCCATCGCAGCCGACTTTTCAGGATTGAGCTTTGAAGTCTCCCTTCTCCACCCCAACGAAAACGGCGTCCGTTACTTCCGCCCCGATAACTTGCCGCTCATAAATCTTTTCCGCACCCTGGGCATCCACAACCTCCGCATCGGCGGCAACACCTCCGATCGCGACGCCAGGCAACTCCCATCCAACGCCGACCTCGATAGCCTATTCGCCTTCGCCAAAGCCGCCGGCGTCAAAGTCATTTACTGTTTGCGGCTCCACAATGGCGACCCGCAAGCCGACGCCACGATCGCAAAATACATCATGTCGCGCTATGCCGCGCAGATGGACTGCTTCTCAATCGGCCAGGAGCCGAGCGCGTATCCCGTCGGCAAAACAGACACCCGTCTTGCTACGGAGCGGATGGGCGCCGCGCACGAGAAATACCAGTATTCGAGCTATCGCGAAGAATGGAAAAAGTTTGCCGATGTCATCGCCGCCGCCGTGCCCGACGTGAAATTCTGCGGACCAAGCGTCCACAACAACGGCGATTGGGCGCGCAAATTCATGGCCGATTTCGCCCAATCCAACCACGTCGCCCTCATCACCGAACACCTTTACCCCGGCGGCGCGGGCGGCAAAGTCCCCTCTCCGGAAATCGGCCGCGACCGCATGTTGTCCGGCGATTTCGTCCGCGCCTATCAAAAACTCCACAACAGTTTCGCGACGGCCGCCATTTCCAATGGCATCCCGTATCGCCTCGAAGAAGTGAATAATTATTTCAACGGCGGCGCAAAAAACGTCAGCGACACCTTTGCCTCCGCTCTTTGGGGATTGGACTTCATGTATTGGTGGGCGTCGCACGGCGCGGCGGGCGTGAACTTCCACACGGGCGACCGGGTCGCCGCCGGTTCCGAGTTGCGCCCCTCCAAATACACCGCTTTTTTTTCCACCACAAACGGCTACGTGATCCGCCCCCTCGGTTACGGCATCAAAGCTTTCGATCTCGGCAGCCACGGTCGGGTAATTCCATTCCAGATTTTCAACCCCAAAAATTTGAATTTAAGCATCTACCCCGTCCTTGCCGAAAACCGAACCCTCTACATCACTGTCATCAACAAAGAGCACGGCGAATCCGCGCATGACGCCGACATGACCATCAAATTCCCCGGCCTCACATCTGAAGCCGGACAGGCAATTTTCCTGACCGCCCCCGCCCATGACGCCGCCGCGACCTCCGGCGAAACCTTGGGTGGCGCGCAAATTCAAAGCGATGGAAGTTGGAATGGAAATTGGTCCCCGCTAAACCATCCGGAAATAAAAATCCCCCCTTCCAGCGCCGCGATTATCAAGCTGCCGCTGCAATGATCCGTTGACGTCCGGATGGTCCCCTGCTAAAAACACGCCACCTAAACATCATCACACCATGAAATATTTTATCCCCTTACTCACTCTTGCTGTTGTATTTGCAACCGTCGCCTCCGCTGCCTCTGCGTCGGACACCGGTTCCCAGGACAAGTCCCAGTATAACCTCTTCAATCCCACCCCCGCCGATCTGCTGCGCCCCATGAACTCCGA
>DATAXU010000231.1:0-23178 GCA_036272955.1 Verrucomicrobiia bacterium | reverse complement strand
GAATTGACTTACGATTTGCCGCCGGCGATCACGGCGAGCACGGGGCTGGATGCGTTGACGCAGGTGATCGAACCTTACGTGAGTTGCCGCGCGAACCCGATGACGGATGGGCTGTGCATGGAGGGGATGCAGCGGGCGGCGCGTTCGTTGCGGGCGGCATTTGATGACGGCGCCAATCGTGGCGCGCGCGAAGACATGTGCGTGGCGAGTTTGTTCGGGGGATTGGCGCTGGCCAACGCGGGGTTGGGGGCGGTGCATGGTTTCGCGGGAGTGATCGGCGGGATGTTCCACGCGGCGCATGGGGCAATTTGCGCGGCGCTTCTGCCGCATGTGATGGAGGCGAATATTGCGGCTTTGCGTAAATGCGATCCCGGCGGCGAGGCGCTGCGGCGTTACGATGGCGTGGGGCGCATTTTGTGCGGCAAGGCGGCGGATGAGGGGGTGGAGTGGGTTCGCGAATTGGTGGCCGACTTGAAAATTCCGCGGCTGCGGCAGTACGGCTTGCAAACGTCCGACGTGGCTGAAGTGATCGAAAAGGCGGCGAAGGCGAGCAGCATGAAGGGCAATCCAATTGTATTGACATCGGAGGAATTGGGGCGGATTTTGGAGCGCGCAATATAAGTTGGCTTGGGCGTGGGCGCGGGTTATTTTGGCCTTAACGCACATGTATAAAAAAATCCTGGTCGCCCTGGAAAACAGCCGCGCGGATCACGCCCTCATTCCGCATGTGACGGAACTGGCGCGCCAATTCAAATCCGAATTGCTCCTGGTGCATGTGGCCGATGGATGGGTCGCGCGCAATTACGACAAGATGAACCTGGCGGAATCGGAGGAGATGAAGGCGGACCGGAAATATCTGGAAGAAATGGCGGAGGATTTTCGCAAAAAGGGAGTGCGTGTTTCCACACACCTCGCCTTGGGGGACCCCGCCGCGGAAATTTTGAAAACTTCGACGCGGGAACATTGCGAATTGATCGCGATGACGATGCACGGGCATCGTTTTTTGGCGGACCTGGTTTTGGGCAGCACCATCCACCACGTCCGGCACAAATCGAAGGTGCCGATTTTCCTGGTGCGGGCGAAATAGCGCGTTATGAAGGCGTTGATTTTAACGTTGATTGCCTGTTTCGTTGTTCTTGACGCGAGTGCGCAAGCGAAAGATGGGCAAATGCACCTGCGCGTCATGGATGCGGAGACGGGACAACCGCTCGCCGGGGTCAAGGTGCGGGCGTGGGCCGGTGCGGGATTAACGACCGACGCCGCGGGAATGTGCGCGTTCCCGATGCCGGAGACCGGCGCGGGGCGATTTCGCTATCGGATCGCGTTGGCGAAGGCGGGTTACGTGGGGAAATACATCACCTGGTCGGACGCGCAAAAGGACAAAATCGAGGACATCCCCACCGAATACACCGCGAAGATGGAGAGGGGTGTTACGATTGGGGGCGTTGTCAAGAATGAAAAAGGGGAGCCTGTGCCGGGAGCGCGCGTTATTTTTTCCGGGCCGGTCACCGCGACCGCCGACGGACGCGAGCGAACGAGCATCGCGCCCAATTATCACGCGGAACGCACCGACGACCAAGGCCGCTGGCAAAACACCGAAGTGCCGAAGGATTTCAGCCACATGACTTTTTACGTCATCGACCAGGATTATGTTCCGGCGACTTTTGGCTGCGACGCAGGAGGCGCGGAGGATTCGGAAATCGTGCAGTGGCCCGCGGGCGATTATCTCGCCGGGACGGCAGTAATGATGTTGACACACGGGATCGAAGTTTCGGGCGTGGTGGTGGATTCGTCGGGCAAGCCGGTTGCGGAAACGGTCATCACGCGAAATCATGAATGGCGCAATCCCGCCGCGGCCTTGACCAGCGGGGACGACGGGCGGTTTAAAATCATCAACCTGCAGCCCGGGGTATTGATTCTCACTTTCCAGGCGAAAGGGCTGGCGGCGCAAACGAGTCAGATGGAGTTGAGCAATGGGATGCCGGAATTGAAAATCGAACTGAAACCGGGAAATGTTCTTCAGGGCGTCGTTGTGGATGATTCGGGCAAGCCGATCGCCGGGGCGCGCGTGCAGACGGACCGGCTGGATTTGGGGCCGTTGGAGTATGATTGGAGCACATTCGCGGATGACGAGGGGCGTTTTAAGTGGGATTCCGCCCCAGATGGCGCGCATCCGTACTATTTTTCCGCCGATGGATATCGCCCGCGGTCGGAACCGCAATTGGTGGCGGACGGGCGGGACAAAATCGTGACGTTGCGGCGGGTCGATACGGGGGGGAAAACTGTTATTGACGGACGCGTGACGGATTTTCTGACCAAGGCGCCGGTGCCGCGGTTCACAGTTTGGACCAAAGAGTTCCGCGGCGACCAGGTCGTGCATTTCAAAAAAAGTATCGTTGACACTAACGGCGCTTACAGCGTCGCGGTGGATTCGAGGTCGGTTGGCTGCATGATCGAAGTTGCCGCGCCGGGTTACGCGCCGCAAATGTCGGGCAGGAAATCGCCCGGCGACGGAGATCAGGCGCTGGATTTCGCGCTCGTGAAGGGGGAGGGGATGACGGGCACGGTTTACCTGCCGGATGGCAGGCCGGCGGCGGGCGCGGAAGTGGCGGCGTGCAATGATAACAACGGCGCAGCGTTGGGGGAGCACGGGCATATCAAGGATTGGTTTGATAGCACGATCGTTGGCGCGGATGAGAACGGCGAATTCGTGCTGCCGGAAGTCACCAATGCGCAAACGCTTTGCGCCGTCCAGGAAAATGGCGTTGGACAGACGAACATCGCGAATGTCAAAGGGCCGTTGCGACTTACGCTGGCTCCGTGGGCGACCATCAAAGGGACCGCGATGAGCGGCGGCAAGGCGCTTGCGGGCGAGAAGATTGGGTTGCTCCAGGCGTCGCAGGGGTCGCCCGGGTTTACGCTCGGGCACGAGGAGTTTACCGTGACGACCGGGGCGGACGGAGAATTTGTTTTTTCCAATGTTCCGCCGGGGAGGACCGCGGTGTGCCAAATTGTCAATAAGAAATACTTTCCCCGGCAATTCCTACAGGTCAAACCGGGGCAGGTGGTCGAGGCGCAATACGGCGGCGCCGGGCGGATGGTTGGGGGACAATTCACCGTTCGCGCCTACACCAACGCCATCGATTGGACCAATGGGCAAACACTCCAGCTTACGAGCGCGGACGGCCCGGACGCGCAGAGTTTTGGCGCGACGCTCGCTTCGGACGGGAGCTTTAAGATCGAGGACGTTCCGGCGGGCGCGTACAAATTGCAGATCAATGTTCGACAGTCTGAAGAGCAGGGCGGCCAGAAAGTCGCGGCGCTTGTCACGAATATTCTTATTGCTGACGCCAGCGGGGCAGTTGACCTGGGACAGATCGATGTGCCTTTGACAAAATCGCTCAAAGTGGGCGACTTTGCGCCGGACTTTCAAATAAAGACCGTCGATGGCCAGCCGCTGCGCCTTTCCGATTTTCGCGGAAAATATGTTTTACTGGATTTCTGGGCGACGTGGTGCGGGCCGTGCGTGGGCGAAACCCCCCACCTCAAGGCGACGTATGATGCCTTTGGCGGCGGCGACCATTTTGCCATGATCGGCCTGAGCCTGGATAACGATCCCTCGGCTCCGGCGAATTATGCGCGGAAAAACAATATCAAGTGGAACCAGGGGTTTTTGGGCAATGGGTGGGACTCCGCTGTGACGGTTTCGTACGGGGTGGAGGGCATCCCGTCCATTTTTCTGATTGACCCGGACGGGAGGATCATCGAACGGGATTTGCGGGGCGATGCGATTCGGGCGGCTGTAGAAAGGGCGCTGGGAAACCGATAAAGAACCGTGAGCATTCTTATTTACATTGCCAGCTTCGCCGTTTTGCTCGCGGGAGTGGTCATTCTGAGCCGTTATTTACCGGCGCAAAATGTGGCATTTATCATATTGATCCTGGCGGGCGCCGAAGCGGGGGTCGAGCTATGGCAGGAATCGGACGCGTGGGTCCAGGCGGCATTTTTTTGGCCGGGGGCGATTATTTTATTGCGCGCCGGATGCCAGCAAATCATGAAGCAATGGCGGCATGCGCGGAATTACGGGCTGGTGATACTGGGGATGACCAGCGTTGGCGCGGCGGCCGTCCAAATGTGCGGCGGTTCGCTGGAGGCGTGTGTGCTCCGGTTCGTCACGACGGCCGTGTGTTTGTTCTTCTTGACTCCGTGGCTGATTCCCAAGCGCGTCAGAGTTTCCGAAGAAGCCAAAAAATAAGGCTCAGGACAACGCTGAACAAAAGACAGGTGACAATCGGAAAGTGGAAGCTGACATTGCCCCGGGTGTAATGGATATCGCCGGGCAGGCGTCCCAGCCAGCCGCGTCCGAAGCCCGTCCAAATGAGCACGCCCAGGCCCGCCATGACCAGGCCCCCGACAACGAGCAGTTTTCCAAGGTCGTTCATCGCGGGTCATTCTCCCACGGAGATTTTTTCAAAACTCTCCTCGATGAAGGTCGTGTTTTGAATGCGCGAAAGTTTTGCGTAAAGCCCGTTGAGATCCAGCAATTCCTGCCTCGTGCCGCTTTCCACAATCTCGCCGTGGCACAGGACGAGAATCTGGTCGGCATTGGCGATGGTGCTCAGGCGGTGGGCGATGACAAAGCTGGTGCGGTGGGCCATGAGGCGTTCGAGGGCTTCCTGGATGAGCTTTTCGGTGGCGGTATCGACGCTCGCGGTGGCTTCGTCAAGTATCAGGATCGGCGCGTTTTTCAGCAACGCCCTGGCGATGCTCACCCGCTGCTTCTCGCCGACGCTGAGCTTGACCCCGCGCTCGCCGACGCGGGAATCGTAGCCTCCGGGCAGGTGGACAATGAAATCGTGGCAGTTGGCCGCGCGGGAGGCGGCCATCAATTCCTCCTCGCTGGCGTCGAGGCGGCCGTAAAGAATATTTTCGCGCACCGTGCCGTTGAACAGAAACGCCTCCTGGCTGACCACGCTGATTTGCGAGCGCAAGGATTCCAGCGAAAGGGTTGCGGTGTCCTGGCCGTCGATCGTAATCGTGCCGGACGTCGCCTCGTAAAATGCCGGGAGCAAATTGACGAGCGTGGATTTGCCCGCGCCCGTCGGGCCGACCAGGGCGATCATTTCCCCCGGCGCGGCCCTGAGTGAAATATTTTTCAGGGCCGTGCGGTCCTTGCCATACCCAAACTGGACGTTCTCATAACGAACGGCGCCCCGAACGGGAAGCTCGAGCACGCACTGACGGCGGCCGGGTATCGCGCCGCGTTCCTCCGTCGCGTCAAGTATATCGAACACCCGTTCGCCGGCGGCGCGGGCGGATTGCAACATTTGGTTGAGGCCGTGCAGGCGTCCCAGCGGTTCGTAAAACAGGGCGAGGTAAAGTATAAAGCCAACCAGCTCGCCGACCGTCAGTTTGTGGGAGGCCACCAGCGAACCGCCCTTCCAGAGGACAAGCGCGGTGCCCAGCGACGCCGAGAAGGTCATCGCGGGGGAGTAGATCGCCCAGACTTTCATCACGCCCAGCGTGCTGTTGCGCAATTCGTCAGCGCGGTGCGCGAACCGTTCATCCTCGTGCTTCTGGCGTCCGAAGGCCTTGATCTGGCGCACGCCTTGCAGACTATCCATGAGGAATGCGCTCATCGCGCTGGCCGCCCGACGCTGGGCGCGATAACGCCGGTGCGCCGTCAACGTGTACCACAGAGTTCCGGCGGTCAGAAGCGGTATGGGCGTCAGGGTGATTGCCGCCAGCGTCGGATTTTTGTAAAAAAGAACGGCGACCACCACGATCACGCTCAACGAAGCGACCGTTCCCTGTTCGGTGCCGTCGATGAGCACGCGTTCCACCGCGTTGACGTCGTCGATGACCCGTGTCATCAGATCGCCCGAAGCCCGCTGGTCAAAGTAGCCGATGGGCAGCCTTTGAAGCCTCGCAAAAACATCGCGGCGAATGTCGAAAATGACGTTCTGTTCGAAAACATTATTGACAAGGATTCGGAGGCTGTTGAACAAATCGCGAAACAGAAACGCCGCCAGCAATCCGGCCGCCGGCCAGAGATAGTTGGAGCGTCCGCCGTGGGTGACATCGTCGATGATGACCTGGGCCAGTTGGGGAAAGGCCAGCGAAAAGGCGAGCGAAATCAGCGCGCAACCTATATTGGCAATCGCCATGAATTTGTAGGGGCGCAAATACCTTGCGACACGGCGAACCACCTCCCACGTCGAGCGGGAGCTGGCGTGGAGGGTCGGATCGCTGTCGGAATTGAATTGCCGATGTGCGGTCATCGCCTCCAGTATCCCGCATCATGCGTTTCTCGCAAGCGGATTGAAAAATGCCAGGGCATCGGGCAGAATGACTACGTCGTGAATCCGAAAGTGAAATTGACCGCGTACGCCGTGCTGCTGATTCTGGCAGTGTGGTTTGGTCTGGCTTTCCGTTCCAAGTACGCGGCTGTCACGAAAGCGGCGGCCGTGGACCTGTCGGACACGTCGTCCACTGAGACTCCACAACCCGCGCCGACGAACACCGAAACGCCCCCCTCCGCCACGACGAATGCCGCGACCAACGTTACCGCGAATGCCACCAACATTACCGCCGAGGCCACCAACGCCACGGCTGCGACCAACGCACCGGCGCCCGCGCCCGCGCCCGCGCCGCCGCCGGCAGCCCCGCCGCCTGTTTCCGCGCCGGAGCCTGCGTTGCGAGGAGCAATGGTAGGTTATTTGGCGGGGCTGATTTTGGTCCTTATCGGTCTCGGTATCATGATCGCGATTGATGTGACCCAATATGTAGGTGGACAGGCTTCCAGCTTTTTATTTTTCGACGTGGGGGATGCCATGCGCGATCCGGATTACGAAAAGGCCGAAGCCGAATGGGCCAACGGCAAATTTCTCGAAGCCGTCCAATTGCTTCGCGATTACCTGAAAAAAAATCCGCGCGAATTGCATGCCGCGTTGCGCATCGCGGAAATTTACGAGAAAGACCTTAAAAACCACCTTGCCTCCGCGTTGGAATATGAAGAGGTGCTCAAGCACAAACTTCCGTCGGAACGGTGGGGATGGGCCGCGATTCATCTTTGCAATCTGTATTCCAGGCTGAACCAGAAGGACAAAACGCTGGCGCTCCTGCATCGCATTGTCGATGAGTACCCGCGGACTGCCGCGGCCCGGAAAGCGCGCGGGCGCCTTGGGATCGCCGAGCCGGAAGAGCCGGAAACGCCGACCGAACCAGTGGTGGAAACCGCCGCGCCGGAGGTGGAGATCGAGGCGGAAGCGCCGGAGCCTGAGCCTCCGTCTCCGCCGCCTGAACCTCCCAAATCGAACCTGCCGCCCGGTTTCCGGCCAAAAGGTTGATTCAACCGACGATTTCGACGGGCGGGGGTGGCGCCGGTTTTTGTGGAAGGGTAAAGTAAAACGTCGCGCCCTTTTGCAATTCGCTCCGCACCCACGCTTCGCCGCCATGCGCCTGGACGATATGTTTGACAATCGCCAGGCCCAGCCCGGTCCCTCCGCTTTCGCGCGAGCGAGCGCGGTCCACCCGATAAAAACGCTCGAAGACGCGATCAATCGACTCCGGCGGAATTCCCGGCCCGTCGTCGGAAACGAAGACTTCCGTTTTCTCGCCGCCAACCTCCCGGGCGCCGACCGCCACGTGGCCTTCGCTCCTCCCGTATTTGAGGGCATTGTCCGCAAGGTTGAACAAGACCTGCTGGAGGCGGTCGGAATCGCCCCAGACAATTGTGCGCGGCGCGATCTGATTTTCGAGCGTCATCTTGCGCGCGGCGGCCCGCGCGGCGAGGTCCTCCAGGACGCGCTGGGCCAGGGCGTGCAGATCCAGTTGTTCGACATTCAAAGCGACCTGCCCGGATTCCAAATGCGAAATCGCCAGCAAATCCTCGATTAAAAACAGCAGGCGGTCCGAATGTTTTTCGATCTTGCGGAGAAATCGTTCCGTCATTTGCGGATCGCCGCTGGCGCCGTCAAGCAAAGTTTCCGTAAAGCCCTTAATGAGCGAAAGGGGCGTTCGCAATTCGTGGCTGACGTTGCCGACAAATTCCGAGCGCATGTTTTCCAGCTCCTTCAAGCGGGTCACCTCGTGAAACACCAGCAACTGGCCTTGCTCGGCGCCGGCGTGGTCCGCGACGATGGCGGCGTTGACCTCCCAGAAGCGGTGGCGGGCGCGATGGATTTCCAATTCCGCGCCGGAGATTTTCTTTTCCCGTTGCAGGCGGGCGGAAAGCGCGGCCAATTCGTGCCAGCGGAAAGCCTCCATGATCGTCATCCCGCGAATGTCGGTGGAAACATCAAAAAACTTCCGCAGCGAATCGTTGGTCATCTGAATGCGGCCTGATGTGTCGAGAAGAATAATGCCCTCGAGCATGCTGTTGAAAAGCGCCTGCTGGCGGGCCTGGAACTGGCTGTCGATCTTCTCCCGTTCGCGCGCCAGCGCTTCGGAATGCGCGCGCGAGGCCTCGGCCAGCGCATCCCGCTGCCGCCACAATTGCCGCCGCAAAAATTCCCCCCGCGCCAACGCTGCCGCCAGCGCTGTTGCGACTGCCAGGACAATCCACCACCACATGGAGGTTTGGGTTACGTTTGAATTTCCAAAAAGCGGTACCCCACACCGCGAACGGTATCCAGATACCTCGCCGCGCCGCCCAGTTTGTGGCGCAAACGCCGCATGTGCGTATCCACCGTCCGTGTGTCAATCAAACTATTGTAGCCCCAGACGTCTTTCAAAAGCTGGTCGCGCGATTGCACCCTTCCGCGCCGCTCGGCCAGCACCGTCACCAGTTTGAATTCCGTCAACGTCAAGTCCAGCGGGCGGCCCTGGAAGCTCACCCGGTGCCGCGACCGGTCAATCGAAAGCCCGCCAAATTGAATATGATCGCCGTCGTCCGCCTTGCGGGTTTGCTTGCGGCGAAGGACATTCTTGACCCGCAAAACCAGTTCGCGCGTGCTGAACGGCTTGGTCACATAATCGTCGGCCCCCAGTTCCAAACCGAGCACACGGTCGATTTCCGCGACACGCGCCGTCAACATAATTATGGGGATGTCCCCGGTCACCGCGTCGCGCCGCAGGGATTTGCAAACCTCCAGGCCGTCGAGTTCCGGCAGCATGACATCCAGCACGATCAATCCCGGCGTTGTCTGCCGGGCGAGTTGCAATCCATCTTTGCCATTGGTCGCGCTCAGGACATCAAAGCCGGCGGACTTAAGGTTGACCTCGATCAACTCCAGCAAATCCGGCTCGTCATCGACGACCAGTATCCGTTCTTTCAATACTTTGGACATTCGTTCTAATCGAGGTGGAGGGCTTCGTTGATTTTTTTGCTTTCGGCCGGGATGAGCCGCCCCTGGTGGTCGTAGCGCAACTCGATCACCCAGTCAAAAACGTCCTCTGGCCATTTGCCCTCCGGCAGCAATGCGTCCGGGTTCGCGCCGAGACCGCGAAGGAGTTCCGGGATTTTGCCGTGATGCCAGCAAATCAGGATATTCGTGCCGAGCGGTTTGGCTTCCAATTCGCGCGCCAGCGTTTCCGGCGCCTTGTCCTTGAAGTCGCAATTCAGCGGCAAATTCAGGCCGTGACTCAGCGGCTCCAAAGTCAGCCTTGGCCGCTCGCTGTTCTTCGAATCGTGTGCCGCGAAAAGGGTGTCCAATTTCAAGGGCTGCCCGTCCACCTGGAAAGTTTGAAAATAATGAACGTACGCCTTGGCGCGCTCCATGCCTTGCGGCGAGAGTTCCTTCCCGTCCTCCGGCTTTTCCGCGTGCCGAATGACCAGCACGACCGCGTCCTTCAATCCCGCGTTGTCCTCCGCCCGGGCGATGCGGCAAAACGCCAAAAAGAGGAGCGCCGTCGCGAAGGCGCAGCCGGTTCGAAATAGTTTTGGTTGGTCCACCGCGCAAAGGCTAAAGGTTAAAAGCCCGGCGCAAAAGCCAAAAGTGAAAGTTGCATCGCTCGTGACTTTTCACTATCTTGGCGGCTTGAAGAAAAATCTCCGAACTGAAATCCCCCGCAAGGCGGTCTATCGTCTTTCGCTGTATTTTCGCGGGCTTCAACGCCTTAAGGCCAACGGCATACGCACCGTCTCCAGCGAGGCGCTTGCCAGGGCGGCTGGTGTCAAACCGACCCAACTGCGCAAGGACCTCACCTATTTCGGGCAGTTCGGCACGCGCGGCCTGGGCTACGATGTCGGAGAACTGGCGGAAATGATCTCGGATCTTTTGGGCACCACCAGTTTGCGACCGGTCATCCTGGTCGGGGTGGGGAACCTTGGGCTGGCGCTCCTGTCTTATCGCGGTTTTGAGAAGGAGGGTTTTGAGATCATTGCGGCGTTCGATTTGGAGCCGGGGCGCAAACGCGGCAAAAACATCCCGATGCCCATTTACGGCATGGACCAGTTGGCATCGGTCATCCGCGAAAAAAATGTCAAAATGGCGATCATCACGATCCCCGCGTCGGCCGCGCAGGAAGTGACCAACACGCTGGTGCAGGGGGGGATTACCGGCCTTCTCAATTTCGCGCCCCTTGTCCTGGATGTGCCGGAGCAAGTGGTGGTGAATAACGTGAACCTCGCCATCGAGCTGGAGAACCTGAGCTATTTTGTGCAGAGATAATTTCGGCTGTTTCCTCCTTATCCCCTTTACCCGCATGAACAAACATGCGACAATATTCGTCTGATTACCTATGCTCAAGATCACAGGAAAAGGCTCGGTAACCACCTGCGACGGCGTCACACGCCGTGACTTCCTGCAAGTGGGCGTGCTGGGCACGATCGGCCTTTCTCTGGCAAAATTTGCCGAGTTGCAGGCGATGGGGGCGGCTGCGCCCGGCTCCGATGAGCGTTCGTGCATCATGATTTTCAACCTCGGCGCTCCCAGCCAGATCGATACTTTTGACATGAAGCCGGACGCCGCCGCGGAAATCCGGGGGCCGTTCAAGCCGATTCGCACCAACAATCCGGACATCCAAATCTGCGAGATGTTCCCGCTTCATGCCAAGCTGGCGGATAAATTTTCCCTGGTCCGCAGTTGCTACCACACCGCCGCCGCCGTCCACGACACCGGCCATCAAATGATGCAGACCGGACGCCTCTTTACCGGTGGCGTCAATACTCCCCACGCCGGTTGCGCGCTGGAATTTCTGAAAGGCCGGCGCAATGAATTACCCGCCCATGTGCTCCTGCCGATGCCGATGGGCCCCACCGGCGGAAACATGCCGCACGGCCAGGACGCGGGCTTTTTGGGAAAGGCTTATGACCCGTTCGTACTCAACGCCGACCCTTCCGTAAAAAATTTCCAGGTGCCCGATCTCCTTCCGCCGAAGGAAATCGGCGAGGCGCGCCTGGAACGGCGGCGCGAGTTGCGCGATGTCGTCGATGACGCTGTGCGGGATTTCGAGGCCAGCCCGAACGCCTCGTTGATGGACACCAATTTTTCCTCCGCCTACCGCCTCATGACGAGCACGCGCGCACGCCAGGCGTTCGACCTGACGCGTGAGCCGCAAAAAGTCCGTGACCGCTACGGCATGACCCGCTTCGGCCAATCCTGTTTGCTGGCGCGGCGGTTGATTGAGGCCGGCGTGCGGTTTGTCACCATCAATACATTTATCACCGTCTTTGACGAAATCACCTGGGACATTCACGGTTCCAAGCCTTTCACCTCGATTGCCGGCATGAAGGAGATTGTCGCGCCGATGTATGACCAGGGATATTCCGCGTTGCTGGAAGACCTTTTTCAGCGCGGGCTGCTCGACAAAACGATGGTCGCCTGCCTCTCCGAATTCGGCCGCACGCCGAAGGTCAATTCCGCCGGCGGACGCGATCATTGGCCTAATTGCTGGACGATTTGTTTTGCCGGCGGCGGCGTCAAGGGAGGCCGCGTGGTGGGTAAGAGCGATGACATCGGGGCCTACCCCGTCGAACGACCCGTCAACCCGCCCGAAGTCGTGGCCACCATTTTCAAATCGCTCGGGCTGGACCTTGAGACCCATTTGCCCGGGCCGCAATCGCGCCCGTTCCCGCTCGTCGATTACGGGACGCAGCCCATCAAGGAGTTATTTTAGTGTTGAGGCGAACCACCAGGCTGCTTCTGGGTTTTGCGGCGATTTGTTTGGTCGCTGCCGCCGAGTGCGGCGCCGCGGATGCCCAAAAGCCGGTCCAATGGAGCTTCCGCAATGATGTCCAACCTGTGCTGGCCAAATCCGGATGCAACGCAGGTGCCTGCCATGGCGCGGCGGCGGGACAGAACGGCTTCAAGCTTTCATTGCGCGGGTACGACAACGAAGGCGATTATCTGGCGCTGACGCGGCAGGCTTTCGGACGCCGTGTCAATCCAACCGACCCCGCGCGCAGTTTGATGCTGCTCAAGCCCACCACCGCCGTGCCGCACAAGGGCGGGAAGCGATTTGAAACCAACTCGATCGATTACAAGATACTTTCAGAATGGATTGCCGAAGGCGCGCCGCCTCCCCGCGATTCCGATCCGCGCATCCAAAAACTGGAGATGTTTCCCGAATCGGTCCTGCTGGAACCCGGCCAGGGAATTAAATTGACGGTCCGTGCCACGTTCAGCGATGGCGGCGTCAAGGACGTCACCCATTGGGCCAAGTTCACCGCCGCCAACGCCACCGTCACGCAAGTCGATGACGACGGGCAGGTCAAAGTCATCGGCAACGGCGAAGGTGCCATCACGGCGTGGTATCTCAGCCGCATCGCCGTCGCGACCATCACCGCGCCCTTTACCAACCAGGTGTCGCCGCGCCTGTTTTCCCGCGCGCCGCGCCGGAATTTTATTGATGACATGGCGCTGGAAAAATTGCGCAGCCTCAACATCCCGCCGTCGCCGCGCTGCACGGACGCCGAATTCGTCCGGCGCGCTTTTATCGACACCATCGGCGTGCTGCCCACCGAGGAGGAGACGAGGCGCTTCCTGGCCGACAAATCCAAGCGCAAGCGCGACCGGCTGATCGAAACGTTGTTGAACCGCCCGGAGTTCGTCGATTATTGGTCCTACAAATGGTCGGACCTTCTGCTCGTCAGCGACAAGAAACTGCGCCCGGCCGCCGTCTGGTCTTACTATGATTGGATTCGCGGCAACGTCGCCGCCAATACGCCCTGGGACAAGTTCGTCCGCCAGGTTTTGACGGTGACCGGCGACACCCTGCAAAACGGCGCCGCCAATTTTTATATTTTACACGACGATCCGCGAACGCTCTCGGAAACGGCTTCGCAGGCCTTTCTTGGAATGTCGATCGCCTGCGCCAAATGCCACAATCATCCGTTGGAAAAATGGACCAACGACCAGTATTACCAGATGGCCAACCTTTTTGCGCGTGTCCGCGTCAAGAGCGGCCAGCGTGACGGCGAGAATATCGTTTTCACCGTCACGGACGGCGACCTCGTCCAGCCGTTGCGCGGAAAACCGCAGCCGCCCGCGCCTCTGGACTCTCCGCCGCTGCGGATGGATTCCCCGGAAGACCGCCGCATCGCGCTGGCGAACTGGCTGGTGTCGCCGGACAACCCGTATTTCAGCCGCGCGATTGTCAACCGAATTTGGGCGAACTTTTTTGGCGTGGGATTGGTCGAGAAAGTGGACGATTTGCGCGCGACCAACCCGGCCAGCAACGAAAAACTCCTTTCCGCCGCCGCCAATTACCTCGCCGTCCACAAGTTTGATTTGAAGTCGCTCATGCGCGCGATCCTTCAATCCGAAACCTACCAGCGGTCCAGCAAGCCATTGCCGGAAAACGAGGCCGACACGCGGTTTTATTCGCGCTATTACCCGCGCCGCTTGATGGCGGAGGTCATGTTGGATGCCATTTCTCGCGTGACCGGCGTTTCCACGCCGTTTGACCGGCCGGACGGCAGCAAATTCCCCGCGGGCTGGCGCGCGATGCAAATGCCGGACGTATCGGCGGATTCCTATTTTCTGAAAACTTTCGGCCGTCCCGAACGTGCGACGACCTGCGAATGCGAGCGCAACGCCGACCCCAGCATGACGCAAGTCCTCGATCTCTCCAATGGCGACACCATCAACAAGAAATTGCGCGCCAGGGACTGCCGGATCAGCCGCTGGATGCAGAGCAGCGCGACTCCAGACCAGATCATTGAGCACGCCTATCTCAGCGCCTTTTCCCGTTTCCCCACCAAGGATGAGCGCGCCAAACTCGCGAAAATCATCCAGGCCAGCCCCGACCGCCGTGCCGCCGTGGAGGACATGTATTGGGCGATCCTGAGCAGCAAGGAATTCCTTTTCAACCATTAAGGTATGCTCCGCGCATTTGTCGTGTTCATATTATTGGCCTTGATGGTCCCAGTCGCCCGGGCGGATGAATACACTCCGGTCGATAACATTTTTTCCACGTATTGCCTGGATTGCCACAGTTCCAAAGACCCGGACGGCAAATTGGTCCTGGAGGACTTCGGCAGTCTGATGAAAGGCGGCGAAGACGGCCCGGTGATCATACCCGCCAACAGCGCCGGCAGTTTGCTCGTGCGGATGGTTGAAGGCACCCTCGTCAAGGACGGCAAAAAGCGCGTAATGCCCCCCGGCAAAAAACGCAAAAAGCTGGATGCCGAAGAAATCGCCGCCCTCAAAACCTGGATCGACGCCGGCGCCCACGGCCCAACCAACGCAGTAACTCAACTCGCCGAATTGAATGTCCCGAAAGTGGCCCCCGATGGCACTCCCCGAAATCCCATCAACGCCCTCCTGGAAGTGCCGCAGGCGGATCTGATCGCCTTGGCCCGATACGGCGAGGTCGAATTGCGTTCCGCCCAAACCGGCGAGATCAAGCGCATGCTCTCCGGCCATCATGGCAGCGTCAACGCCCTCGCTCTCTCCCCCGATGGCAAAATGCTTTTTTCCGGCGCGGGCGAGCCGGTCCGCTACGGCGAAATCAAGGAGTGGAACATCGCCGATGGAACCCTCGTCAAGTCGATCACCGGCCACAAGGACGCCATTTATGCGCTTGCCGTCTCCCCTGATGGAAAAATCCTGGCCAGCGGCGGTTATGATCAAAAAATAATTTTGTGGAACATCGCCACCGGCCAACAAATCAAAACGCTCACCGGCCACAACGGCGCGATTTTTTCCCTCGCCTTTCGCCCGGATGGAAAAATCCTCGCCAGCGCAAGCGCCGACCACACCGTCAAATTATGGGATGTCGCCACCGGTAAACGTCGCGACACCCTTTCCCAGCCGCTCAAGGATGTGTTCGCCGTCGCTTTCAGTCCGGACGGCAAACATCTGGTCGCCGGCGGCGCGGACAATCGAATTCGCGTCTGGCAGGTCAGCGAGACCGCGTCTGAAACGACCAATCCGTTGCTGGATTCAAAATTCGCCCACGACGGCGCCGTCCTGCGCCTGGCGTTTTCGCCCGACGGCAAAATGCTGCTTTCCTCCGCCGACGACCGCACCGTCCGCCTTTGGGACGCCGGCAGCATGAAAGAGCGGTTGCTCCTCGAAAAGCAGCCGGATTGGGCCGCCGGCCTGGATTTCGTCCGCAACGGAAAGGCCATTGGCGTGGGACGTTTGGACGGTTCTTTGGGAATTTACGGGTTGGATGGAAAGCCGGTGATGCTCGCCCCCGCCGCCAAAGTCGTTGAGGCTCGCCCCGTGACGGAAAAGCCGGAAATCGTCAGCATCGAACCGCGCGGCATGCAACGCGGGACAGAGCTCCGGATTAAAATCACCGGCCGCAATCTCGTCGGCCTCACCAAGGTCAATTTCTCCAATCCAAAATTTTCGGCAAAAATTGACCCCGGCGCCGATTCCACCGAAGCGTGGATCAATGTCACCGCCGCCGGCGATTTGCCCCGGGGCGCCTACGATTTTTCCCTCAGCAATCATGGCGGTAAAAGCGGTGACGTCAGGTTGGAAGTCGGCTCCCTCCCGCACGCCTTTGAGTCGCAAGCCGGTTCCGCCGATCGCGTGCTCGCTCTGCCCGTGACTTATTGGGGCGTGCTCAATCCCGCGGGAGACACCGGCGAAATCTCGTTCCGCGCCAAGGCCGGCCAGACCGTCGTTTTCGACCTTGCCGCCCAAAGCATCGGTTCCAAACTGAACGCCCACCTGACTCTGCTGGACTCCGACGGCAACGTGTTGGCCGGCCAGGGAGAATTCGATGGCGGCGACCCGCTCCTCTTCTGGCCCTGTCCCGCCGACGGCGTTTACAAAATTCATGTAGCCGACGAAACCGACAACGGCTCGCCCGAACATTTTTACAGCCTGTCCATTGGCGAATTGCCCATCGTCACCGGCGTTTTTCCACCGAGCGTCGCCACGAACGAGAATGCGGACGTGCAGTTGATCGGCTACAATCTCGCGGGAATGGACAAAATCCGCGTGCATCCGAAGAAGACCGGAAACCTCGATGTCCCTCTCGACATGGAAAAATACCGCGCGCGCAAGACGTTCAAAATCCTCGTCACCGACGGCCCTGAACTCGTCGAATCGGAGCCGAACGACACACCCGCCCAGGCGATGCCGATTCCCGTTCCTTGCACCGTCAGCGGCCGCATCATGCCGGCGGACACGGACCTTTATAAATTTGGGGCGAAGGCAGGCCAGGAATTCATCATCGAGACCGACGCCGCGCGGCGCGGCTCGCCCGTCGATACGAAATTGGAAGTGCTCCACGACGACGGCACGCCGGTGGAACGGTTGCAATTGCAGGCCGTTCGGGATTCGGCGATTACATTTCGGGCCATCGATTCCAGCCAGCCGGAGTTCCGCCTCGACAACTGGACGGAAATGGAACTCAACCAATATCTCTATATGGAAGGCGAGGTGTGCAGGATTTTTCGCATGCCCCGCGGGCCGGATTCTGGCTGTGTGTTTTACACCCAGGCGGGAAAGCGCCGGGGTTATTTCGATACCAGCGCCACCGCCCACGCCCTGGACGAGCCGTGTTACATCGTCGAGCCGCATCCTCCCGGCGAAAAACTTGCTCCGACTGGCCTTCCGATTTTCCCGCTCTATTATGCAAACGATGACGACGGCCATCGCGAGTTCGGGACCGATTCGCGCCTGCACTTCACCGCGCCCGCCGATGGAAATTATTTGATTCGCGTGACCGACACCCGCGGACACGGGGGCGACCGTTTCTGGTATCGTCTGATCGTGCGCCGCCCGCACCCGGATTTCACGGTGGCGCTCGGCGGCAAAACCCTCGCCCCCGCCGGCGGGGCAGGGCGCGAGTTCACCCTCACCGCAACCCGGATTGACGATTTTGACGACCCCATCACCGTCGAGATTACCGGCGTCCCGCCCGGTTTCAGCATTTCCAGCCCCCTGGTAATCCAGGCCGGCCTGGACGAAGCCAAAGGCACCGTTAATTGCGACACCAACTCAATGTCGCCAAAACCCGCCGACATCGCAAAAATCGCCATCAGCGCGCACGCCTGGATCAACGGCGCCGAAGTGACAAAATCCATCGCTGGATTTGACAAGATCACCGTCGGCGAACCATCAAAACTCCGGGTCGCGCTGGAGTCTTACGACGAGCGGGCGACAAATTTCGTGCTGCGACCGGTCGCCGAAAAGCCCTTGGAAGTCACCGTTGCGCCTGGAAGCAGCGTGCCGGTCTGGATTAAAATCGAGAGGCACGGCCACCAGGAATTGGTTACTTTCGCCGACGGCAATCTCCCGCACGGCGTCATCATCGACAACATCGGCCTCAACGGCGTTTTGATACCCAAGGACGAAAACCGCCGTGAAATCTTCCTGCAAGCCGCCCGCTGGGTGCCCGACACCGACCGTCTCATATACGTCCGCGCCGCCGAAGCCGGCAACCCGACGTCCCTCCCCGTCCTCCTCCATGTCCGCCGCCCCGTTTCCCTCCAAACCGCCAGCGCGATGAGGTGAATCGACCCAGGTCGCTGGCCTGTTTCAACGGACGATGAAATGCGCCACCCAATGGTAAAGACTTCCCCAAAACCAAATCACCACTGCCGTAGCGCCCCAGGCACACCACAAACACAAAACGATCAACGCAACCAGCTTGATTCCCTCCACCCGCCGCGGATTCAACGAAAGCGGGTCACCGGCTCCGCTGTTTTATGAATGGCAATCAATTGTTGTCGCAGGGCCTCGTTTATCGCAGTGTATCGGGATGATGCCGGGCATTTTGGAGAGATCATTGTGAATCGTTTTCTATCCGTTTTGTTTCTGGTGATTCTGTCCGTTCCGTTTTCAGGCGCGACGGCGCAACCGGTCGTGAATGCGATTCCCGGGCCGGTATCTACTGCGGTCAACCGGCCCAATATTGTCATGTACCTTTCGGATGATCACGGCGTTGACTTCGTGGGGTGCTATGGGAATGGCGCGGTGCGGACGCCCAACATTGATGCGCTTGCGCGCGAAGGACTCAAGTTCAACCGCTTCTTCGCCGCTTCGCCGACGTGCTCGCCCTCGCGCGCCTCCTTGTTCACCGGGCTTTGGCCTCAACGCAATGGCACGATGGGAAATCACACCGATTGTTTCCCAGGCATCCGGTCGCTGCCGGCTTATTTGCGGGCGCTGGGTTACCGCGTCGTGGCCGCGGACAAGACCGACGTGCGGCCCCGCTCGGATTTTCCTTGGGAATTGCTCCATGCCGAGTTGCCGGGCAATCTAAAATTTCGGCGTTATCGCGGCGAAGGATTGGATATCGCCAAGGTGGACGCATTCCTTACGGCCCACGTCCGCGAGCATCCCGGCCAGCCGCTTTGCCTGCTATTGGGTGACGACAGCCCGCATGTGGTTTGGGAAACCAACAGAATTTACGACCCGATGGCATTGCCTATCAATCCGCCGCTGGTGGACACGCCGAAAACCCGTCTCGCGCTCGCAAATTATTACCAGGATATTACCACCATGGACAAGCGCGTTGGCGAAGTGTTGCTATCGCTCAAACGCCACGGGATGGACACCAATACTGTATTCATCTACACCACCGATCAAGGGCCGGAATGGCCGCGCTGCAAATGGACACTTTACGATTCGGGATTGCGCGTGCCGTTTATCGTTCGCTGGCCTGGCGTGATACCGCCCGGCACGGAATGCGACGCCCTGATTTCAGGCGTCGATTTGACCCCCACGTTTGTGAACATTGCGGGTGGTCGCGCGCCGAAGGGAATTGACGGCGTCAGTTTCCTCCAAGTCATGCTGGGCAAAGCCGCCGCATGCCGCGCGGACATTTTCGCCACGCATAGCGGCGATGGCGTCATGAATTTGTTTCCCGAACGCGCGCTGCGCGATTTGCGCTACAAGTACATCCTGAACTTTCACCCCGATCTGGAATGGACCACGCATTTCACCAAAGTTGAGGGAATTCCCAACAGCCACAAGGAAGTGTGGGACACATGGATTGACAAGGCCAGGACCGATCCGTCCGTCGCGCATTTGATTGATCTGATCGTCCATCATCCCAGGGAGGAATTATACGATACGCAAACCGATCCCTATGAATTGACAAATCTCGCTTCGCGCGTGGAATACAAGCCCGTGCTGCAACACATGCGCAAGCGTTTGGCGCAATTGCGAAAGCAGATGAAAGACCAGGACGAATAACCCGGCGCCATTTCAAGCACGAACACCTTCCTCGATCCTGATTGGGCTCGCGTAGTGTTCGGAGGAAGCCCCGATATGCCCGCCGACCAGAAAACCATCTCCCGCAATCCGTCCCGCGCGTACATCGGCCTGCGCGTCTTGAAAGAAACCTCCAGAACACGATTCTGACTGCCCACATCGCCCCGTCCCACCGGGAGACCGCCCTTGCTGTTTTCAAAACACGCTTTATGGCTTTTTGAGCCGGAAAAACATCTGCGGTGACGGATTGGTAATGGTGACGTAGATAATGCCATCCTCACGGTTGGTCTGCTCGGAATAGCCAAACATTGTAAAAGGCTGCGACAGGTTAGTGGTAACAACCAATACATAATCCGATGCCGAAACCGGCCACTGCAACAGGATGCTGCTACTATCGCTGGTAACAGTAACGTCGGGGCGGATTGGCACCACGCTATTGTTTGCCGCCGTCAGGTTCGTTTCCGGATTGTTCGTGGGTATTATTTCGACCACGCCATCGATCGGCAAATTCATCGCGGAGGCGCGCGCCCTGGTATTCCAATCCTTCCATTTGTTTTCCTGGCTATGGCCGGGAAAGAAGATGGCCGCGTAATCCTGGCCGCGCGGCCCGGCGTTATCGGGATCGCCTCGGGCCCAATCGGTATAGGAAACGGATTCACCGCTGGCCCAACTGAAATGAAATCTGTTTTCAAGGTCATTAAGCCCAATCCACAAAAGCCGCCGAGTCCCCCCATATTTGCCAAAGGTTTTGAAAATCCAATCCTCCTCGGCCTGGTTGCGAATGGTCGCAAGATGGCCGCCAAGTTTTTCGGCGATTCGTTCAGACCTCTCCCAGTTTGCCGGCCGCAAAAGCATGTAGGTATGATGATTGTCAGGGTTCACAATCGGGCCGGTGGCCAATTCGTGTATCGAAATCGCTTTCTCAAATTCCACAAGCGGATGCGGATTGGTTGGGTCGAAATTCGCGAACGTAAACATCAATGACATCGCCGGTGGATTGCGCTTGCCAAAACCAAGCCAGATGAGATAGCTCTGGCCATCCTTTAGATCATCGCTGTTGAGATGTTGCAGGATGAGCTGGTTTCCGTTCAATGGCAGCAGCGGCTTTTCCCGTATATAATCGCCCTTTGAAGTGTGATAAAAGTTCGTAAACCCATCCATTTCTCCCTTCTCAGGCAGGATATACCACTCCTTCAAATCGCCCGGCTCGACAAACGCCCAAAGCAAATCCTCATGATTCGCGCGCGTCGGCGCCTTAAACCGGAACCCGAACATCCTTTCATGATTGACAACCACCGGGTTCGTCAACGTAAGCGTTTGAAACTCAGGCCGCCCCTCACTATCGCTCGCCGGCGTCAAAAAAGGAAAATGAGAAAATGATTTTTGAAGCACGCCATCCCGATCTGAACCGTCCGGCTCCTGCGAAGACTGACAATAAAGCTTCGCCGAGCCTG
Source organism: Verrucomicrobiia bacterium (assembly GCA_036272955.1). Classification (GTDB taxonomy): domain Bacteria; phylum Verrucomicrobiota; class Verrucomicrobiia; order Limisphaerales; family Palsa-1400; genus DATAUD01. Next base: position 2,156 of record DATAXU010000231.1, on the reverse strand, counting down.
TAAAAAAGCAAAACGCGATTAAAAGTAATCGGGCGAAATAATTTTTAAACACAACTAACTCTTCAAAAACATTTGTTCGCGATTTCCCCTTTGGATTCTTGCTCATGACCAGCGCGGGCTTCTTTTCAGCTTTTAGACTTTTGATCCACCTCCGGATCGTTGCAAGCATTTTTTGCGCGCTCAATAAGGGCACGGATCTGCGCACCTATTCCGCCGCCCTGCGGGAGAATCGCGATATTCGGGTCATCGCCAATAGGATCTGCCCTTCGCTACGCCGCCGCGATTTGTTGATGGCGCGCATCGGCTGGGCCGGCGGGCGCTTTGACCAGACCGGCAAAGTTTCCGCGATACCGCCACAGTAGGAACACCGCCAGGGCTGACACGATAATCGCCAGCGGCAACCCGGCTGGCGCCATCAATGCATGAAAGCAGACGATGTTCACGATCACCGGTCCGATCAGTGTGAGGCCCAGAGGCGACCAGCGGCCGGTGAACAGGAGGAGCCCGCCCACGACTTGCAGTACGCCGATGACATAGACGTAGCGGCTGACAAACAGCACCGTCAGGAAATCACGCGCGGGACCTGGCGGAAGCGGCGGCATTGGGATGAAGTGCAGGAACACGTTTAAGCCAAATACAACGAAGACGAGTCCGAGCAAACTGCGTGCGATGATAGTTGCGAGTTTCATAATAGTGTCTCCTTATTCGTATTAATGTTTCTCGTTGTTGTTGTTTAGGCAAGTCTGGCCACGAGCTGTGTGGATTGCGTGTTTGCGGCGGCAAGCGCCTTTTCCGGCCCGATCGCGCTGTTCGCCACGCCCTCAACGCGCACCACGTCCACATCGGTGATGCCAAGGAAACCAAGCACCGTGCGAAGATACGGCTCGCTGAAGTCGAACGCTTTCATTTGTTCCTTCGAGTAAACGCCGCCACTGGCCAGCACGAGTATCGCGTGCTTGCCTTTGAGCAGACCTTGCGGGCCGTTGGCTCCGTAAGAAAAAGTCCGTCCGGCGCGCGCGATGTGGTCAATCCACGCTTTGAGCGTCGAGGACACGCCGAAATTATGCATGGGACCTGCAATGACGATCGTGTCGGCGGCGAAAAGTTCGTCAATCAGGACGTCGGACAACGCCATCGACTTGGCTTGGTCCGCCGTGCGCTGTTCCGGGGCCGCATGCATTCCGCCGATAAAAGCCATACCCACATGCGGCGGCGGGTTCCGGCCGAGGTCGCGGACGACGATCCTGGAACCGGGATTGCGCGTTTGAAGTTCGTTCACAATGGAACCGGCTGCTTGATGCGAGTAGGAATCGCTTCCTCTCGGACTGCTTTCGATGAGAAGTATGTTTTTCATTTTTGTTTCCTTTATTTTTTGTTTCAGTGCTGCAACATTCATATATGAAGTAGGAGTTTAAAAAAATTTACTGGATGGTGTCCAAGGCCCGTTTCAATGCGCTCTGATCTACCGCCGAAAGCTGTTTTGCGACTTCCTCGTGGACCCGGTTGACCACTTTCGATCCAGCAGCGTGACGCTCCCGCCCGAGCTTCGTCACTTCCGCCCGCACTCCCCGGCGGTCCGCCGGATCGTCGGTTCGTTTCACCAAACCATCCGCCTCCAGGCGATCCACCAATTGGGTGACATTGGAGCGCACACAGGTGAGCTTTGCGGCCAAGTCGCTCAGGCTGAGAGGCATATCCTCCTCCATCAGGACGGACAGAGCGGCAAACTTCGGGCCGGACAAATTCACGGTCGCCAACGCTTCCTCCAGGCGGTCTTCAATGCTGTGGGCCGCATGTATCAAAGAGAATGCGATCCTTTCATTCATATATGAATAATACATGGCAGATGGACACGTGTCAAGGGCGATTGGCATTCGGCTTGGCGACTTTGTTTCATTGGAGCATCGCACTGCTCAGTCCCGGATGCTTTTAAAAATCCGCTTGCCAAGTCCCATTAAACAGTGTTATATAGTCGAGATATGGGACACTTAAGTCACATCGGTAAAAAATTAAATTCAATCAATCCAAATTCATTCCTATGCAAACTACTACACCTGGCGCCGCCACGCCCACTGCCCCCGAAACCTTCGCCATGTACCCCGAAATCCCCTCCTCGGGCCGCGGCAAAATCGCCGCCCTCGATGGCGACATCCGCA